>CALMVI010000001.1 GCA_937873095.1 uncultured Acetobacteraceae bacterium
CTAACCCTGCTCAGCAACGCCGTTGCTACACCACGTGTAGGGACACGATCCGACTACCTGCGTCGCTCGCACGCGGCACTTACAAGAAGGCCAGCGACGGCAACGCGAGCTACCCAAAATCCAACAGAGAACGTTTGCACCTATATACGAGTTACTTAGCTAGAATCTCTGCTCATATTTTCTGCTGATTCGTGTAAGTACGGCTGCGTAATCCATCTCAGTCTGGTGCTGATCTATCCACGCGAAATCATATGGCGGCTTGTTAGTAGCGCAAAAGCGTAACACCAGGAACTCGTCAAAATCGCTTGCTACCCTGGTGCGAAGCCTGGCTTCGGCTTGCTCCGCCTCTTGAAATGGGTGCTTGTTGCTCTTTCCGTCAGTGGGCCACTCCCGATCACCCTCGAAAGAGACGTAACTAGTTGCATAGTTGATGCCCACGATCCCGACCGTGATCGGAGTTCCGCCGGCTGTCAGGAACTCCCGCTTCTGATTCAGCAGATCGGTCATTACTCGATCAATCTGTTTAATCATCGCCTTCGCCAAGACCTTGACCTCAGTGCCGATCTCAACGGTCGCGACTGGCCCCCGCGCGACGTTGAAGCTCGGAACGACTACAACATAGGCTTGCGGAATCAACTCTCCAAAAGTGCTGTCACCCCGCCGCGCAGCGATACCCTGTAATCGGTTCTGGACATTTAAGACACGGGTCTGAGCTTCAACTCCCGCTGTAAGCTTAGGGGATCTACCCAGTTCGTACAAGTCCTCCGGCAAGCACCAAGCGACAGAGTCGCCGAGACTAGAATTACGGTGGAGATAGCGTTTTCCCTCGAAAAGGCTACGGAAGCGCTCCAACAGCCGATATGACAACGGCGCTCCCCTTTCTTATCGCTTGTTGGGAGGACTGGTGGAGTTCGACAGTTGCGGTCGTTGCTCCAGTCATCCGCAATTGCGCACTGGCGGACACTAACCGCGAGTGGGCCATTTTCAGGTAGGAGCCCTCGATCTCGTTGCTAATCGAATTACGCCCGGCCGCTATTGCGGCTAGTGCCGTGCTTCCAGTTCCTGCGAACGGATCAAGAATCACGTCCCCAGCAAACGAGAACATGCGGATAAGTCGCTCTGCCAGTTCAGTAGGAAACGGAGCCGGATGGCCAGATCGAGTTGAGGCTCCTTTAATGTCCGTCCAAATAGAGCACCACCAAGCCTGCATCTCCTTCTTAGTGAGCACGGAAAGCGCCTTCTGCATCGTATCTGGCGTTCGATAGCTGCCGCCCTTACGCAAAAAGAGGATATACTCAACGTCGTTCTTGACGACGGCACCAGGCTGAAAAGGCTTACCGTAGAAGCCAGCACCGTTCCCTTGCGCCTCTGTCGTCCCGTTCGCAATTTTATGCCAGAGGATGGGCGTGAGGCAGTCCAGGCCGTGTTCTCTCGCCCGCACTTGAATGTCGGCATGCAGCGGCATGACGAAGTGCCGGCCAGCCTTCTTGCGCGGCACACACACATCGCCCACCACGCAGCAGATGCGCCCACCAGGTACCAGGACGCGCGCGCATTCTCTCCAAGCCTTGTCGAGTTCGTTTAGGAACTCTTCGTAGTCAGCGATGGCGCCCATCTGCCGCGTATGCGGAGCATACTCCTTAAGTGTCCAGTAAGGCGGTGAGGTCACTACAAGGTGGACGGACGCGTCCGGTATCCAAAAGAGATCACGCGCGTCACCCAGCCACAGAAAATGGGATGTACGGTCATATGGAGCCGGCCAAGGCGCAGTCCGCAGCCGCTCATTGGCTTTCCGGAGGTCTGCCAAACCTTCCGGAGTGGCGTCGTTAAAGTTCATCTACACCAACCCTCCTAGCTGCAGTGGCACGATTGACTTGATAGTGGCGATTCTAGGACATGCATCCATAGGCCCGAATAACGATTCGGGCTGCGCCAACCGCGCCGCATCCAACTCACCGCTCCGGCGCCATATGGTGATACCCAGCCAGCACCGCCGCCAACACCGCCCCATCCGCCTTCTGCTCAGCCGGCGTCGTCACGAGCACCACCAAGTAGTTGATCGCGTTCTCCGGCGTCACCGCGCGCCATTGCGCCACGACCGTTTCCGGCGCCGCCCCGCCGACAACCGCTTCCTCCGCCGGAGCCCCGCCGAGCTGAACCGTGAACCGCTTCACCGGCCCGCCGCCTGCATCCCGCACCCTGCGGTCCATCAGCGCCGCAGTCGAGCCGTACAGGGCAGCGTCATAGGCCGCCGACACGTCGATCGTGCGATGCTCGCCGAGAATGAGCATCACCCCGTGATCGGGGTTCGGCGGCGCCGTCCGCCACGCAGAAACCCCCGCCGGGATCGACAGCCGAAAGCCATAGTGCCGGTTGCTGTACTGGCCCTCGACCTTGACCAGGTGATCCGTCTGCTCCGCCGTCCAGGCGGAGGCACCCTGCGCGCGTGCGCCGCCAAGCGCCGCCGCAAACGCCAGCATGGCGCCGAGGGTCATCAGCCGCGTCATCCTACGCCGCACGCCTTTTTGTACTTCACCACCGTGTCGTAAACGTCCTTCGAGTCGCTGTCGTAGGCCGGCGATTTCGTGTTGTAGCCGATGCTGCGAAGCCGCCGCAGGAAACCGTCCATGTCCCTGCTGCCCCGCGTCACCCCGCCATAGTGCTGCACCCAGGACGTGCAAGCCTCCTGATCCGAGGCGTAACCGAGATTGTTTCCGCCGGCGTGGGTCGTCCCAAACAAATTATGGAGCTTGTCGTTGTGGGTGTCCTGCCACCCATGCTCGCGTATCGATAACGCAAGCAGGAAATTCTCGTCGAAATCCAGTTGCCTCGCCATCGGACCCACCAGCGGCAGAAGCCGGTTCAACATCGTGGATATGTAAGCGGGACAGCCGGTCATACCCTACTCTACTCCGTCCCCCGCCATCGCCAAGCCTGCACCCATCCGTGTCATACTGCCGCCCATGTCACCGCCGCCGAGCGAACCCCGCACCAGACCCACCGTCATCGTTCCGGACACCAGCCCGCTCGTGCACCTGGCCGCCGCAGGAGCCCTGCACGTCCTGACCGGTCTCGGTCGCGTGGTCGTCATCGACGTCGTCGCACTCGAAGCCACACACGACGCACGCAAGCCGCACGCAGCAAGCCGTAGGATGGGGTGCCCTTTCGCACCCCATCACCTTCCGTGAAATGTCTGCTGCAGACGGCGCCACCCAAACAAGCGCAACCGCACAAATCGCGACGCCACCCTCAACGCATCCGACTCACTGCCCCGGCCATACGGTCTAACCGGCCAGCAGCGGCGTCAAACCGCCTCAACTGCCTATGCCCAGCCGCGTCGCAACAGCACCACCGATCACCCCCGCCACCAAAGCCACTACTCCCCCGTAAAAGCCTGCGTATCCCCAAGCGCCTGCACGCGCTCCCCCATCACACGTCGCAGGCATGTATCATCCCCGCCGCAAGCGTTGCGCTGCCGCAACCACGTCTTCTGCGACGTGCGAAGCTTGCCCAGGGCCGCCGGATCGCCGATGCCCTGGAACTGGCGCGCATCGGCCCCGTACGCCGAAGCAACGCTGCGATCGAGACTCGCAAGATCGGTGCTGCCGCAAATGGCATGTTCCGCAGCGCTGGCGGCCGCGGCGCAGTCGAAGGACGGCCGTGCGGCAGCGGCGCGGCGCGCCAGGATCAGCACGCTGCCGTCGACGTATCTCATCGCCAGCGTTCCGTCCGCCAAGGGCAGCAGCCATGTCCCACCGGTGCCCGACG
>CALMVI010000002.1 GCA_937873095.1 uncultured Acetobacteraceae bacterium
GCCTCGTCGAGATCGGGCGGCAGGCTGATGGTCGCCTTGCTGAGCTTGTCGCCGGCCAGCGCCAACTGCTTCGCCGCGACCGCGCCGAGCAACTGGTCGAAGCTGTCGGCAAACGCCGAGACGCCGTCCGCCACCAGCTTGGCCGTCACGCCCGGCAGGTCGAGCCCGAGCCGGTCCGCCTCTGCCAGCACGTGGCGTGCACCGTCCACATCCTCGGTGAGCGAGTTGCGGGCCACACCATGGTCTCGGAACGCATCCATCGTCGCGGGCGGCATGGTGTTGACGGTGTCCGCGCCGATCAGCTCCTCGACATACAGCACGTCGCTGTACGCCTTGTCCTTGGTGCCGGTGCTGGCCCAGAGCAGGCGCTGCGGGTTCGCCTTGGCCTTCAGCAGGGTCTGCCAGCGTTCGCTCTTCGAGACCTCGAGGTAATGCTGGTACGCCATCTTGGCGTTGGCGATGGCGACCTTGCCCCGCACCGCCTTCAGGGCCACGCTCTCCGGATCGTTCTTGGCCAGCCGGTCGTCGATCTTCTTGTCGATCAGCCCGTCGATGCGGCTGACGAAGAACGAGGCGACGCTGGCGATGTGGCTGATATCGTGACCCTTCGCATGCCGCTCCTCAAGGCCCGAGATGTAGGCCTCCAGCACCTTCTTGTAGGCATCGAGCGAGAACAGCAGGGTGACGTTGACGTTGATGCCGTCCGCGATCGCCGCCTTGACGGCCGGCACGCCCGGCTCGGTGCCGGGGATCTTCACCATCAGGTTCGGCCGGTCGACCGTCTTCCACAGCCGCTTCGCCTCGGCGATGGTCTCGTCGGTGCGCATGCCGAGATACGGGGAGACCTCCAGGCTGACATAGCCGTCGAGCCCCTCGGTCTCGTCCCAGACCGGCTTCAGGACCCCGGTCGCCTCGCGGATGTCGTCGATCGCCATCGTCTCGTAGATGTCGCTCGCCGTGGCGTTGCCGGCGTCGGCCAACGTCTTGAACTGTGGATCGTAGTCGGTGCCGTGCCCCATTGCCTTTTCGAAGATGGCGGGGTTGGAGGTGACACCCTTCAGCCGGTCCTTCTGCACCAGCCCGGCCAGGCTGCCGTTCTGCACGAAGGACCTCTGGATGAAGTCGAGCCAGGGCGACTGCCCGAACTTCTCCAGGGTCTGCAGCGGATTGCCCGCTTCCTGGGCTCCCGGCGTCTTCTGTACTACGTTCATGAGTGCTCCTGTTGGTTGGCTCTCAGATCGAACCCAAGATGCGTCCATGGCCGGGGACTGGCAAGCAAGCCAGGGCGGCGCCCTGGACCCGGGGGGGGGGGGGGGGGGGGGGCGCGCCCCCCCCCCCGCTTCTGCCTGTCGCGCACCTAGTCTCTCTTGCGGCGGAACGCGTCCAGGCTGACCACCTGCGGAACCTCGGCATCGGCGGCCGGCGGCTCGGGAGCGGGAAGGGCTGCGGGAGGCGGGGCAGGTTGGGGCGCCTGGACGCGGAAGCGCAGGCCGTACTGCACGTGCGGGTCGACAAAGGCGGTGATTGCGGCGAACGGCACGGTGAGCGGCGACAGCACACCGCCGAAGGACAGGCTGACGCCGAACAGGCCGGCGGCTTCGTCCACATGCAGACGCTCGTATTGGTGCTGCAGGACGATGGTCATTTCCTCAGGGTATTTCTGCAGCAGCCGCGGTGGGATCACGACGCCTGGGTAGGCGGTGCGGAACGTGATGTAGAAATGGTGTTCGCCGGGCAGCCCCTCGTGCATGACGTGGGTGAGCGCGCGGGCCACCACGCCGCGCAGCGCGTCTTCCATCCACTGGTCGTACGGCAGCAGGCTTTCCGGCGCCCCGCCCTGCTTGTCGCTGTCGTCTTCCATGACGCTTACATACGCCCCAACCCGGCCCGGGCAAACCCGCAGCATGGCAGTTTCCGAGGTCTGATCGATGCCGCAAGGAGTGGGGGGCATTCTGTTGCCCGGGGCCCCCCTAACCGCGCGTGTCACTGCTTACGCAGCGATCGCGAGTGCCTCGAAGTTATCGTTAGCACTTGTGTGTTCGACCCGATGACGGCGGTATCATGCCGGGCAAAAGATGAGTCTTTACCACGCGTGTCGAGCCTGTGTCGTCCCCATGATACCCGAGGAGGGTTGGTGGAGACGCCGGGCACTGCCCCCGGGTCCACAACGTTTATTCCACGCACCGTTTATCGCCATAGTCGGCCGAAGCCCACGAGGGATACATAGTCGCCGGAGGGGCTTGGGGCAAGTCGTCGGATCTCGTGGGAAAGCTGTCTTGTGGGACAGCCGCGTGGGTGACCGGGACAAGCCCGGTCAAGGTGCACCCCCGGTCAAGGTGCGCCCCCGGTCAAGGTGCGCTAGGGGTGGGTCATGCCGCTGACCCAATCCCAGATTGCCGAGATCGATGCCCATCGGGCCGACATCTTCGACACGCGACGCCCGACCGTGCCGGCGCTCGAAGCACGATTGTTCCAGGCGATGCCGCTGCTCGACCACGGCTTCGTCCGCGTGGTCGACTACATGGGCGATGACGGCGCCATCGTGCAGGCGGCGCGCGTCAGCTACGGGCGCGGCACCCGGCGCGTGTCCGAGGATGCCGGGCTGATCCGCTACCTGATGCGGCACCGGCACAGCACGCCGTTCGAGATGTGCGAGATCAAGTTCCACATCAAGCTGCCGATCTTCGTGGCGCGCCAATGGATACGCCACCGCATGGCCAACGTGAACGAGTATTCCGCCCGTTACTCGGTGATGGACCGCGAGTTCTACGTGCCGGCGCCGGACCAGCTGGCTGCGCAGTCGGACGCCAACCGGCAGGGCAGGGGCGCGGTGCTGCAGGGCGACGAAGCGGCCGAGGTGCTGGCCATGCTGCGCGAGGATGCCGGGCGGAACTACGACCATTACGCGCACATGCTGAACGAGGCGGACGGCGCGGCGCACGACCCGTCGCGTCAGGGCCTGGCGCGCGAACTGGCAAGGATGAACCTGACCCTGAACACCTACACGCAGTGGTACTGGAAATCCGACCTGCACAACCTGCTGGGTTTCTGCGCGCTGCGCGCCGACCCGCATGCGCAGTACGAGATACGGGTCTATGCCGACGCGATCCTGGACGTGGTGCGGGCCTGGGTGCCATGCGCCCACCAGGCTTTTTTGGATTACCGGCTGGGGGCGGTCACGTTCTCGGCGCAGATGCTGGCGGTGCTGCGGCGGCGGCTGGCCGGCGAGGAGGTCGCTCAGGAGGCGAGCGGGCTGTCCAAGCGCGAATGGGCGGAGATGACGGATGCGCTCGCCGCGTCGCCCGCAGCGGGCGAGCTCGCGTAGCGGCGGGCGCGACGCGGAGACGAAATCAGGCCGCGCGCAGGGCGCGGGGCAGGGCGGCGATGGCCTGGTCCAGCAATGCCGTCTCGGTTTCTGCCCCGAGGCCCTGGGCGATGACCTGGCGGGCGGCGCTGGTGGCGACGTCTGCCGCGGTCCGCCGCACATCCGCCAGCGCCGCCTTTTCGGCCGCGGCGATGCGGTCCAGGGCCACGCGCTCGCGCCGCCTGGCGGAGGCTTCGGCGTCGGCTGCGGCCGCTTGTGTCAGCCTGGCCGCCTCGGACTGGCTCCTGGCGAGCGTCTGCTGCGCTTCGGCCAGGGCTTCGCTGCGCGCCCGTTCGGCGTCGCGCAGCATGGCCTCGGCTTCGGTGCGCAGGCGCTGCGCCTCTGCCAGCTCGGCGCGTATGGCGGTGGCGCGGCCGTCCAGCAGGCCGGTTATGGCGGCCCAGAGGCGTCGGCCGAACAGCGCGAAGAAGATCAGGAAGGAGACGAGGACCCAGAACTCCGGATCGGCCAGCCAGCGGTGCATGTGGAGTTCCCGTTCAGAGCAGCATCATCCGGACTGGAACCAGTCTGGGTGATAAAGCTGCTCGCCAAAACAAAAACTTGGAGCGGGTCAGGCTGACGCAGTCAGCATGAACCCGCTCTAGTGGGCCAGGCCGCGTTCGGCGAGCAGCGAGCCTACGGCTTCCTGGACGCGGGCCTCGTCGGCGTGTCCGGTCAGGCGCTCGACCACGGCCAGAGCGGTCTCGGTCGCGGCCTGGCGCAGGGACGCCATGGCGGCGGTCCTGGCGCTGTGGATCTGCGCCTCGCTCTCGGCGAGCCTGGCGTCCAGCTGCGCGTTCTGCTCGGCCGCTTTGGCCGCCGACTCCGCCTTGGCCCTGCCGACGGCCTCGGCGATGGCGGCCTGGCTTTGCGAGGCGGCCTGGCGCCGTGCGTCGGCGAGTTCGGCTGCCGCCGCGTCGGCCTGCGCCTTGGCGGCGCGCGCCCGATCGAGGTCGCCCGAGATGGTGACGGCACGCATCTGCAGGATGGAATCGACCTTGGGCAGGCCCCAGCGGGAGGCGAGCAGGTAGAACACGACGAAGATCGCCGCACCCCAGACGATCTGCGAGGTGAGCAGCGGGTTGTGGAACTCCAGCTGCGGCATGGTGTCCGCGCGCGCGGCCAGGGCAGGCGCCAGGACCATCGCCGCAAGCAGGAGGAGCCGCCTCGGACCGTAGGGGTGCATCGCCGGACGCGGACGGTCAGACGAACAGGATCAGGAAGGCGATGAGCAGGGCGAACAGCGCCACCGCCTCGGTGAGTGCGAAGCCCAGGATGCCGAGCCCGAAGACCTGGTCGCGGGAGGCGGGGTTGCGGGCGATGCTGGTTACCAGCGAGGAGAAGATGTTGCCGATGCCGATGCCCACGCCCGCAAGCGCGATGACGGCGATGCCGGCGCCGATGGCCTTGGCCGCGGGAACGAAAGCCTGGGCAGTCTGAACGTCCATTGTATCGGATCCTTGAGTGGGTGGGAGACGAGCCGCACGCGTCTAGAGCAGATCGCGTTCAGGTAAAATCACCTGAACGGGTGTATCTGCTCGCCGAAACGAGGTGGACCATGACCGGTGAGCCGATGCGAACGGTCATGGCCTAGTGCAGGTGCACCGCGTCGTGAAGGTAGATGCAGGTCAGGATGGCGAAGACGTAGGCCTGCAGGGCTGCGACCAGCAGTTCGAAGCCGATGAGCGCCACGTTGATGGCCAGCGGCCCGACCGCGCCGATGGCGCCGATCGCGGACGCGCCGCCGAGCATGACGACGAAGCTTGCGAACACCGCCAGCATCACGTGCCCAGCCATCATGTTGGCGAACAGGCGGATCGACAGGCTGACCGGGCGCGAGAGGTAGGAGATGATCTCGATCGGCACGATCAGCGGGGCCAGCAGCACCGGCGCGCCCGACGGGAAGAAGTAGCTGAAGAAGTGCAGCCCGTGCTCGGCCAGCGCCACCGCCGTCACCAGCACGATCACAAGCAGTGCCAGCGCGAGCGTGACGGCGATGTGGCTGGTGTAGGTGAAGGCGAAGGGGATGAGGCCGAGCAGGTTGCCCATCAGCACGAAGAAGAACAGCGTGAACACGAAGGGGAAGTAGCGCTTGCCCTCCGGCCCGATCTGGTCGACCGCCATGTTGTAGAGCAGGTTGTGCGACAGCTCGGCCGCGGCCTGCAGGCGGCCGGGCACCACGGCCCGGCTGCGCGACCCGAAATACAGCAGCGACAGCACGAGCGCGCAGCCGATCACCATGAACAGGTTGGCCTGCGTGAAGCCGAGCGCGTGCGGGCCGACAGGGACGAGCGTGAACTGACCGAGCGCGTCGATCGCATGTCCGCCCTGTTCCGTGCCTACGGCCACACCGACATCCCTTCACCAGCGCATCAGCCTCGCGGCATGGCTACCTGCGTGCCGGCCCTACCTGGCGCCACACGTTCAGCATCCCTGCCACGCCCCCCAGAACCACGAAGATCACCAGGAACAACGGCAGCGTGTGCAGCCAGCGGTCCAGGCCCCAGCCGATGGCAACCGCCACCGCCAGGGCCGAGACCAGCTCCACCCCCACGCGCAGGCCGACCGACAGGGCAGAGGCCTCGCTGGTGTCCAACGAAGCGTTCTGCGCCGCGGGCGGGGGGTCCATCCCCTGCCGGCTGCGCGCGGCGCGCAGGCGGTCCTCGAACGAACCGCCTTTGCCGCCGTCACTCTCGCTCATCACCGCGCCCCGAAGACCTGACCGGCCTTCGTGCTGGAAAGCCCCGGCTTGCTAGAGCATGCTCCGTTCACTCGCGTTCACTTCACAGGCTCTAGCTCGTTGTTTTGAGAGCATCTT
>CALMVI010000003.1 GCA_937873095.1 uncultured Acetobacteraceae bacterium
CGCCCGCCCCCGGCACCGCCGACGCCACCAACGCGGTCGACAACGGCAACGGCACCCAGACGGTCGAAAACCCCTACGGCCTGAACGCCCTGTGGAAGACCGGCGACGCGGTCAGCCGCACCGTGCTGGTCCTGCTGGCGATCATGTCGCTCGGCACCTGGTACATCATGATCACCAAGTTCTGGGAGCAGGCGCGCGTGTTCTCCGCCTCCCGCGCCGCCAACCGCGACTTCTGGAAGACCGCCTCGGTCAACGATGGCGTGCAGCGCCTCAAGCCCGCCAGCCCGTTCCGCTACATCGCCGAGAACGGCATCTCCGCCACCCAGCACCACGAGGGCGCCCTGACCGACGCCATCGACCTGCACACCTGGGTGACGATGGCCATCCAGCGTGCCCAGGAAACGGTCAGTTCGCGTCTGCAGGGCGGGCTCGCCTTCCTCGCCACCGTGGGCTCGGTCTCCCCCTTCGTCGGCCTGTTCGGCACGGTGTGGGGCATCTACCACGCGCTGACCGCCATCGGCGCTGCCGGCCAGGCCAGCATCGACAAGGTGGCGGGACCCGTGGGCGAGGCGCTGATCATGACCGCGATCGGCCTGGCGACCGCGGTCCCCGCCGTGCTCGGGTACAACTTCCTCGTCCGCCGCAACAAGACCGCCAACGAGAAGGTGCGCAACTTCGGCAGCGACCTGCACTCCATCCTGCTCAGCGGCAAGCGCGTCAGCGTGGCGCAGGGCGCCGCCTCGAAAGTGACCCCGGTCACCGCCCGGGTCGCCTGACCCGATGAGCATGCAGGTTGGCCCCGCAGAGGGCGACGACGACGTGGTGTCGGCCATCAACACGACGCCGCTCGTCGACGTCATGCTGGTGCTGCTGATCATCTTCCTGATCACGATCCCCGTGGTGACGCACACCGTTCCGGTGTCGTTGCCCAAGGACCGCAACCAGCCGACGCAGACCAAGCCGGAAAACATCACCCTGAACGTGACCAAGGAGGGCGACTATTTCTGGAACGGCCGCCCCATCGCCGACATCCCGACGCTGGTGGACAAGCTGAAGGAAGTGGCGGTGAAGGTGCCGCAGCCGGAGGTGCACATACGCGCCGACCAGGACGGCCGCTACGAGTTCGTGGGCAAGGTGGTCGTCGCCCTGCAGCGCGCCGGCATCTACAAGATCGCCTTCATCACCGAACCGCCGCCCAACAGCGTCGCGCAATGACCGGCCTGCGGCCGCCCAGGGGAGAGTTACAGACATGGCCATGAGCATGCCCACCGGGGGCGACAGCGACGACATGGACGTGGTCGTCGACATGAACACCACCCCGCTGATCGACGTGATGCTGGTCCTGCTGATCATGCTGATCGTCACGATCCCGATACAGACGCACGCGGTGAAGCTGGACCTGCCGGCAGGCAACCCGCCGCCGCCGCCAGTCCCGCCCACCGTGGTGACGATCGACGTCGATTTCGACGGCACCATCTCGTGGAACGGCGAGGCGATGCCCGACGAGGCGTCGCTGCAGGACCACCTGATCGCCGCGGCGAAGGCCGACCCGCAGCCCGAAGTGCATCTGAAACCCAACAAGCTCGCCACCTACAAATACGTGGCGCACGTGATGGCCGACGCGCAGCGTCTGGGCGTGACCAATATCGGCCTGGTCGGCAACGAACAGTTCATGGGACCATAGACGGAATGATACGCCGATTGAGCTTTCGTATCGCACTCGCGGCCGGCCTGTCGGCCGCCTGCCTGCCTGCCGCGCACGCCGCCACCCTGCGCCCCGAAGTGGGCAAGCCGCTGCAGAAGGCCCAGGCCCTGGCCAACGCGCGCAACTACCGCGGCGCCATCCAGCAGATCAACGTCGCCGCCGCCGCCCACGGCCTGACCTCCGAGGAAAGCTTCGTCATCGAACAGCTGCGCGGATCCATCGCGCAGCGCTTCAACGACACCGCGACCGCGTCGAAGGTGTATTCAGACATGCTCGCCTCCGGCCGCGTTCCCGCCGGCGAGCGGCCCAAGCTGCTGCTCGCCGAAGCCAGCATGGCGTTCGACGCCAAGAATTTTGCCAGCGCGGTCACCTGGTACCAGCAATATCTGAAGGTGGCACCGACCGACGCCGCGGCGCGCGGCTACCTGATCAGCGCCTACTACCAGAACAAGGATTACGCGACCGCCGGCCGCCTGCAGGCCGAGCAGGTGGCGGCCACGATCCGCGCCGGCCGGCGCCCGACCGAGGAACAGCTGCAACTGCTGGCCGCGTGCCAGCGCGAAGGCGGCGACACGCTCGGTTTCGGCAACACCATGGTGCAGCTCGTCACCTACTACCCCAAGCCCGATTACTGGCAGAACATGGTCCACAGCGCGCAGACGCGCCCGGGCTTCGCCAGCCGTCTGACGCTCGACATCGACCGGTTCGAGCTGGCAACGGGGCTGCTGACCAAGACCGACGACCTGATGGAAATGGTCGAGCTCGCCCTGCAGGTTCCGCTGCCCGGAGAAGCCAAGGCGATCACCGAACACGCCTACAGCACCGGCGCGTTCGGCACCGGTCCGCAAGCCCCGCGCCAGCAGCGGCTGCGGGATCTCGTGAACAAGACCTACGAGAGCGAGCTCAAGGCCCTGCCCGGCCGCGAAGCCGACGCCCAGGCAAGCCATGACGGCAACCTTCTTGCCTCGCTCGGCGAGGAATACGTGAGCTACGGCCAGTATCCCGAGGGAATCGCCCTGATCGAGGCCGGCATACGCAAAGGCGGCCTGCGCCATCCCGACGACACCCGACTGCATCTCGGCATAGCCACCATGCAGGCCGGGCAGAAGGCCCGCGCGCTGCAGATGTTCCGCACCGTCGGCGGCCGCGAGGGTGCCGCCGAAATCGCCCGGCTCTG
>CALMVI010000004.1 GCA_937873095.1 uncultured Acetobacteraceae bacterium
CATGAATCACATCACATCGAGCCGGGAAAAGACCTTCGATTCGCGCTTATGGGGCAACGCCCCTGGCCTTTCAACCGCGCTGCGAGCCGCCGCGAAGGCGGCGCGGCCGTGCACCGACCGGGCGATCCGGCGGACCAGGAACCGGCGCGCGGGGACTTCCACGAACGAGAAGCACAGCGCGGCAGCGGCGATGGTCGTGGCGTAGAAGATGACCGCCCCGAGCGTGTCGGCCCAGGGCGAGGGCAGGTGCCGGACCAAATGGTCGAACATCCTCTGGCGGCCGTGGATGGCGAAGATGTGGATCAGGTAGATCGAAAACGACCATTCGCCGAGCAGCCAGACCGGCCGGCTGCCGAAGACCGCCGCAAACCGGCCCGTGTTGAGGGCGAGACACAAAATGATCAGGGGCAGGCACGCGTAGAGGAGCAGGTCGGGTGTGCCGGGCGCCAGCCACAGCGCCACGAACAGCACGGCCAGCGCCGCGCCGAACCGGTCGGTGCCGACCCGCGCCAGCATCGGGCTGTGCAGGAAGCGGAACAGGCCCATGCCGATGACGAAGCCGCCGAAGCAGCGGCCGAACGGGGCCAGCAGGCCGCCCGCCTCGTCCAGCGCCAGGTGGGGCAGTTCGCCGATCGAAACGTCGTAGCTCCAGACGAGCACGATCAGCCCGCAGGCGGCAGCGCAGGTGGCGAGCGCCAGACGCGCCGATCCGCGCAGCACCAGCCAGACCAGCGCCGGAAAGGCGAGATAGGCCGCCCATTCCGTGCTGAGCGACCAGGCGGTGCCGACGATCGACAGGTGGCGGAACCACGTCTGCAGGAGGACGGCGTTGAGCAGCGCGTTCTGCAGCGTGAGGGGCGCGAAATAGGCCGGCCGAAGCGCCGACCCCACGATCGCCAGCACCAGCAACACGGCGTAGATCGGGTAGATGCGCGCCAGCCGGCGCTCGAGGAAGCGACCATAGGCGCCGAGGCCGTACTCGCCCAGGAAGCGCTGGCCATAGGCCTTGGACATCACGAAGCCGCTGAGGATGAAGAACAGGTCGACACTGATGTAGCCGCGGGCGACGACGTGGCCGCTGAACGTGGTGCGCGGCACCCAGTCGCGGTACCAGTAATGGAACGCCATCACGGTCAGGGCGGCGACACCCCGGACCCCGGTCAGCGCCCTGATCTCGGAAGGGATTTTCAGCGGCGCGGCCGCCTGCACCGTCATCTCGCCTGGTCGGCAGCCCGAAGCTGATGGCCCGCACCGGCGCGGTGCGTCGCCTCGGCAAGGGCCCTGGATGGCGTACAGCACGGCATATGTGGCAAGCGCCTCGCTGCTCTCCTTGCAATCGATACGCCGTTGGCGGCAGGCGGGCAACGCGATTACGGTTGCAATCGGCATGCATCAACGTCTTGGGGGGGGGAGCGCTTGGCCGGACGGTATTTCGAGGATTGGGCCGTGGGCGACGCCATCGCGCACGACATCCGCCGAACCGTTACCGAGACGGACAACCTGCTGATCTCCACCCTGACCCACAACCCTCAGCCGTTGCACCTCGATGCCGAGTATGCCGCCGGCACCGAGTTCGGGCGTACCGTGGTCAACTCCACATTCACCTTCGCCCTGCTGGTCGGGCTGTCGGTCGGCGACACCACGCTCGGCACGCTGGTTGCCAATCTCGGTTACGACAAGGTGGTCATGCCGCACCCCGTCTTCGTCGGCGACACGATGCGGGCGGAGACCGAGGTGGCCGAGCTCCGCGCCAGCCGGTCGCGCCCGCTGGCCGGCATCGTGGTGTTCCGCCACAGCCTGCGCAACCAGCGCGACGAGGTGGTGTGCTCCTGCCTCAGGAGCGCGCTCCTGCATCGCCGCCCGGCCGCCGGATGACCGGGCGCGGCGTGACCTGGCGCAGCCTGCTGTTCGTGCCGGGCGACCGGCCGGAGCGGATGGCCAAGGCTCGCGCATCGGAGGCCGACGCGCTGATCCTGGACCTGGAGGATTCCGTCGTGCCGGCGGCAAAGCCCGCGGCTCGGCAGGCAGTGGCGGCGTTCCTGGGCCAGCCTCGGCCGATACCGGTGCTGGTGCGCATCAACCCGCTCGGCACCGACGCGGCCGAGGCGGATCTGGCGGCCATCGCACGGGCCGGGCCGGACGGCATCGTGCTGCCCAAATGCGAGGGGGGCGCCGACGTGGCGCGGCTCGCCGGCCGGCTGGACCGCGACTTCCCCGACCACACCTGCATCCTGCCGATCGCGACGGAAACCCCGGCCGCAATGTTCCAGCTCGGCAGCTATGCCGGCGCCTCGCCCCGGCTTGCTGGCCTGACCTGGGGTGCCGAGGACCTACCGGCCGCCATCGGTGCCGCCGCCTCGCGCGAGGCCGATGGCCGCTTCACCCCGCCCTACGAGCTGGCCCGCAGCCTGACCCTGTTCGGCGCGCATGCCGCTTGCGTCGCCGCCATCGAGACGGTCTACCCGGATTTCCGCGACGCCGAAGGGCTGGCCCGCTACGCCGCACGGGGCGCGCGCGACGGCTTCAGCGGCATGCTGGCGATCCATCCCAGCCAGGCGGGCCCGATCAACGCGGCGTTCGCGCCCAGCGAGGCGGCACTCGACCGGGCCAGGCGCGTGGTGGCGGCGTTCGAGGCCGAGCCGGGCGCCGGCGCACTGTCGCTGGACGGCAGGATGGTGGACGCGCCGCATCTCAAGCAGGCGCGCGCGCTTCTTGATCGAGGGCGGCAGTGACCGCCGCTAAAGCAAATGCGGGGCTCTGCCCCGCGCCCCGCCAAACGCTGGGCGTTTGGATCCCGGTAATTTAGAGCCGGGCGCCCCGCAGCCGCGCCCGGACGCTGCGTAACGGCTGCTCCACCGCCACGTGCAGTGCGGCGGCCAGGGCCAGGGCCAGCACCGCCGCGGTGGCGTAGGGCACAGCACCGCGCCGCGCCGAGATCCCGGCCAGCAGGCTGAGCACGACGCCATGGCTGACGTAGAGCGGGTAGGACAGCTCGCCGAGCCGCCTGTCCCATGCCCGCAGCGGCAGCGGCAGAGGGCCTGCCCGGCTCAGCACGGCGATCGCCGCGAACAGCGCGCACAGACATGGGACCTGCCAGGCCAGCACCGGGTGGCCGCGCTGCCCCCAGAAGGTGAATCCGACCAGCACGCCCGAGGAGACGAGCAGCAGGTGCAGCAGCCCCGCCCCGTCCCAGCAGCGGCCGGAGAGAAACAGGCAGAGTCCGAAGGCGAAGAACGGTATGCAGATGACCTGCAGGGCGTTCCTGCCCTGTGACGGCGCCCAATGCGTCCACGCGAAGGCGATGAACGCCAGGTAGGCCGCCCCCAGCACCCCGACCAACAGGGTTTGCCGCCGCAACCGGCTGCCCTGGCGCCGCATGAGCCAGCTTGTGGCGCAGGCGGCAAGGTAGAAGGCGAACTCGACCCGCAGCGTCCAGGCGAACGGGATGAACGAGAAATCCTGGCCGCTGACGCGGTGCGCGGTCAGCCCGGGCACGATCTCCAGCACCCCGGCCAGCAGCACGGCCGGCTGCCACGGCGCGCCCCGCAGCGGAGCGTCGAGCGGAACCAGCCGGCCGGACGCATACAGGGCGCAGTCCACCGCCACGGTGACCGCCCAGGCGGCCAGATAGGGCGGCACCACGCGCAACACGCGGTTGGTCAGGAATGCACCCGGACGTCCGGCGTAGAACGTGGCCGACGCCTCGGCGACGATGAAGCCGGACACGGCGAAGAACGCCGTGACTGCGATCGCTCCCATCTCCAGCGCGTAGAGAAAGTCGCGCCCGGACGGGGCCAGCAGCAGCAGGCCGTGCTGGAGGACGACCATCATCGCCAGCCCGAAGCGGAGCGCGCCGAACGGCCGGTACTGCGGCGGGGCAGGGTCTGGCATCATGTTGCTTGACCGATACAATCGAGCGGCTGCGGCCGCAAGGTGCGGCCTCGGCGCGGCTGTGGTATGCCCGGCCCTCCAGCGCCCATTCCGGCGTGCTGTGTCGGAAGGCCGGAATGGCAGGTCTACAGGCGAGCAGGCGCTTGCTGGCGGCGGCGTGGCGCCGATGCGGCCGGGATCCGCGCGCATGACTTGGCGCAGTGCGGCGGCCCTGGCCGCAGGGTGCGTGGCGCTGGCCTGGATCGTCGGCTCGGTGGGGCTTGGCGTGATGGCGCGCGACGTGGCCCTGGCCGGCTGGGTGTTGCCGGCCACGATCGCGGTCTACCTGGCGCAACTCTACGTGGCGGGACAGGCCTGGCGCACCTGTCTGGGGACGCAGGCGGTCTCCCGCAGCCGGATGTTCCGCCTGCGCTGGATACGCGACGGCATCAACGCGCTGCTGCCTGTGGCCCAGCTTGGCGGCCAGGTGGCCGGCGCCAGGCTGCTGGCGCGCCAGGACGTGCCGCCGGCGCTGGCCGCGGCCAGCACGATCCTGGACCTCACGCTCGAGGCGGCGGCCCAGGTGCTGTTCACCCTGGCCGGCATGTCGGTGCTGCTGGCGAGCAGGCGCAACCACGCCTGGCTGTCCTGGGCAGGCGGCGGCCTGGCCTTGATGGCGGCGGGGCTGACCGCGTTGGTGGTGCTGCAGCGGGCAGGCGGCCTGCGCCTGGTGGAAGCGCTGATCGCGCGGCTGGCGGTGCGCTGGCCGGGGACGGCAGCGTGGTCGCTGGGCGGGCTGCACCGCATCCTGATGGCGCGCCAGTCGGACCACCGCGCGCTGCTGCGCGGGGTTGCCCTGCACACCCTGTCCTGGGCGCTGGGCGGCGCCGAGGTCTGGCTGGTGCTGGCGGCGCTGGGCCATCGGGTGCCGCTGCTGGACGCCACCGTGATCGAAAGCCTGGGCATGGCCGCCCGCAGCGCCGGCTTTGCGGTGCCGGGCGCCGTCGGCGTTCAGGAAGGCGGGCTGGTGCTGGCCTGCGGGCTGTTCGGCGTTCCGGCCGAGGCGGCGCTGGCGCTGTCCGTGCTGAAGCGCCTGCGGGAGGCGCTGGTGGGCTTGCCGGCCCTGGTCGCCTGGCAGCGGACCGGGGCCGCACAGCCCCAGCTCGCCGCGCGCGACTGAGCCCGGGCTATTTCAGGATGCTGGCCAGCTTCATCGCGTTGCCGGTGTTGCCCTTGACCTTTAGCTTGCCGGTCATGAACGCCATTGTCGCATCCAGCTGGCCGTGCATGATCTTCTCCAGATCCTCGGAGCTGATGACCAGGGTGGTGTCCGCGTCCTCGTCCGCATGGCTCATCACCGCAGGCGATTGGGTGCCGTCGATGAACAGCCTGTCGTCGCCGAAATCGAATTTCAGCTTCGCGCCCAGCTCGCTGAACTGCGCCAGCCGGCCGGAAAACGCGCTCTCTATGTCTGACACGGCCATCATCGGTTACCCCAGGTTGTGGCCGAGGCTAGCGGCGGGGCGGAACGCTGTAAACCGAGCCGGCAGGCGCGGGTGAACGCCTTCCTGACCGGACCGGACATCCTGGTGGACGGCGCCTGGCAAGCCGGGCGCGGCGTCCTGGTGCAGGACGGCGCGGTTCGGGCCGTGCTGCCCCTCTCCGCCCGCGTGCCGGCCGACCGGGTGGCGCTGCCGCCCGACAGCCTGCTGGCGCCCGGCCTGGTGGACATCCAGGTCAATGGCGGGGGCGGCGTGCTGTTCAACGACGCGCCGACCGCGGACGCCGCCCGCGCCATCGCCGCCGCCCATCGCCGGCTGGGCACCACCTCGATCCTGCCCACCCTGATCACTGATGCCGGGGACGCCATGCGGCGGGCGGGCCAGGCGGTCCAGTCAGCCGGGCAGGGCGTGCTGGGGGTGCATTTCGAAGGGCCGTTCCTGAGCCCCGCGCGGCCAGGCGTGCACGCGCCGTCGCTGATCCGGACGCCCACCGAGGCCGACCTCGCGTTCCTCGAACAGCTCGCGGCCCGGTTGCCCGGCGTGGTCCTGCTCACCGTGGCGCCGGAGATGGTGGGCGAGGCGACCCTGCGCCGGCTGGCCGCCGCCGGCATCGTGCTGTCGGCGGGCCACAGCGAGGCGAGCTACGAGGACGGCGTGCAGGCCATCGCCGCCGGGCTGCGCGGCTTCACCCACGTGTTCAACGCCATGCCCGGTCCGGCCGCGCGCTCGCCTGGCCTGGCCGCGGCGGCGCTGCTGGACCGGGACAGCTGGTGCGGGGTGATCGCCGACGGCATCCACGTGCACCCGGCGATGCTGCGCCTGCTGTTGGCCGCCAAGCCGGCCGGCCGGGTGATGCTCGTCTCTGACGCCATGCCGCCGGTCGGGACGCGGCTGGACCGCTTCGAGCTGCAGGGCCGCACGATCCTGCGCAGCCGCGGGCGCCTGGCCACCGAGGATGGCACGCTGGCCGGCGCGGACCTCTGCCTGGCCGATGCGGTCCGCTTCGCCGTGCGCACGCTCGGCCTGCAACCGGCGCAGGCCCTGGGCATGGCCAGCCAGGCGCCTGCGGACTTCCTCCGCCTGCTGGGCAAGGTGGGCCGCATCGCCGCCGGCTGCCGTGCCGACTTCACGCTGCTGACGCAGGATCTCGAGGTGCTCGGCACCTGGCTCGGCGGGGAGTGGCAGGGCGAACCCGGCGTGCTGGCGAGGGCGGCCGCATGAGCGAGGCGGAGACCGCGCGCTTTGCCGGCTACGTGGCGACGCTCGGCCGCGGCCCCGGCCGGTCGCGCGCGTTGACGAGGCCAGAGGCGGCCGATGCGATAGGCATGCTGCTCGGCGGTGCGGCGGACCGGCTGCAGGTGGGCGCGTTCCTGATGCTGTTGCGCTACCGCGGCGAGGACCCCGACGAGATCGCCGGCCTGGTCGACGGCGCGCGTCCGTGGACCGACATCGCGGACGCGCCGGCCGATCTGGACTGGCCATCCTACGGCGCCGGCCGGACCCGCGGGGCACCCTGGTTCCTGCTGTCCGCGCTGGCGCTGGCCGCGTCCGGCGTGCGGGTGCTGATGCACGGCACCAACGAGTTCACCGGCGGCACGACCGTGGAGCGCGCCTTGGCCGACCTTGGGCTGCAGCCAGCGGGCGACGCCGGCGAGGCCCGCCTGATGCTGGCGCGCGACCGCTTTGCCTACGTTCCTGCCCGCGTGCTCAGCCCGGCCCTGGACGAGCTGCTGGGCCTGCGCCGCCTGCTGGGTCTGCGCTCGCCCATCAACACGGTCGCGCGGCTGCTGAACCCGTCCGGCGCGCCGGCGGGCGTCGATGGCGTGTTCCACCCGCCCTACATCGAAACCCACCTCGCGGTTGCCGAACGGACCGCGCGCCCGCGGCTGCTGGTGCTCAAGGGCGGCGGGGGCGAGGCGGAGCGCAACCCTGCCAAGCCCGCGTCCGTGCATCTCTGGTCGGCCGCAGCCGGCCGGCAGGAACTGCTGCTTCCCGCGCTGCCGGCCGCAGACGGCCCAGAACCCGACCTGGCGTCGCTGTGGCGCCGCGAGGCGCAAAGCCCTGCCGCCGAAGCCCGCATCGTCGCCACCATCACGCTGGGCCTGATCGCGCTGGGCCAGGGCGACGACGAGGACGCGCAACGCTGCTGGCACAACCGCCCGAGCGCCCGCAATGAGAGCATGGTCGGCTCAGGTGGAATCACCTGAACCGACAAACATGCTCGCCCGATGTGAAAGTAGAGCATGCTCGGTTCAACTGGAACGAACCTGCTTTGGCGCCGTCCGCCGGTCACCCGATTGGCCCCGCCGCCCACCCCCCGGTTGCAGC
>CALMVI010000005.1 GCA_937873095.1 uncultured Acetobacteraceae bacterium
GCCCACATCGCGGCTGCGCCGCCCAGGTTCACGCCAAGCTGGACGGCCAAGCCGCTGCGCGCCTCGGTCGCCAGGCGCCCCAGGAACGCCAGGAAGATACCCGCACAGAACACCGGCAGCGAATGCTGGCCGGCGATGACGAAGGGCGCGCCCGCCCAGGATTGCAGCCAAGCCGCATCGCGCCGGATCAGGCGCGTGCACAGCCAGGTCAGCGCCAGGATGGAGATGAGCCGGAACGGGTGAAGCCCGCCCTTGTCCACGCTCATCAGCGCCCGCACCACCCCGCCCGGCAGCATCGCCACCGACCCGGGATGCGGCCAGACGATCCACTGCATCACCAGGCCGAACGCCACGATGCCCGCCGACACCGCGTCGATCAGCGGCCTCGCGCGCCGCGGCGGTTCGCCTGGCGCGAACGACAGGATGGCGCCGAGCATGAACAGAAGCTGCCAGGTCAGCGGGTTGAAGAACCATCCGCCGCCGGTCCAGCTCGACAGGTTGAGCGAGAACAGGCGGGCCGCGACGTACACAATCAGCGACAGCGCGGCCAGCGCCGCCGGCCAGCGCAACAGCGGCAGCACCAGCGCGAACATCAGCAGCACCACGACGTAGAGCGGCAGGACGTTGAGGTAGGCCGGCTGGAAATGCAGCGTCAGCGCCTCGTACAGCGCGCGGTAGGGAGCGTCACCGAGCACGTTGAGGTGGATCTCGTCGAGGTAGTCGGCCCGGTCCAGCGCGGTGGCGGATACGCCCACCTGGGCTGCGAAGATCACGAACAGGAAGATGTGGGCGATGTACAGCGTCCAGGCGCGGCGGACCACGTCTGCCCCGGCGTACAGCCAGCCCTGGCGCCGCAGCGTGCCGCCATAGGCGATGCCGGCGGCGTAGCCTGCCAGCAGCACGAACACCTCGGTCGCGTCGCACAGCGCGAAGTTCCGGATCGACAAGCTGCCGAGCCAGTCCGCCGGGATGTGGTCGGTGAAGATCCACCACAGCGACAGGCCGCGGAAGAAGTCGATCCGCAGGTCGCGGTTGGTCTTGATCAACGCCACGGGCAAAGTTAAGGGCGCGTGCGGCTGCCGAGGTCAAGGCCCGCCCGCCCGGACAGGCAAAGCGCCTGGCCGGCCATCGGCCCACTGGACAAAGCGGCCCGAGGTCGGTTTCGTGGTAAAGGCAGCAGCCCCAGGGATTGCCGTCGCGGAGCTATCCAGCCGATGACCAAGGAGGACCCGGAACCCTCGCGCGAACCGCCCGCCTCGTACGAGCCGCCCGCCCCGGTCATCGTCGGCATCGGGGCGTCCGCCGGGGGGATAGAGGCGTTTCGTGAGTTCTTCACCAACATGCCGGTCGATAGCGGCATGGCGTTCGTCGTCGTGCTCCACCTGCCTGCCAACCGGCCCAGCATGCTGCCCGGCATCCTCGGCCGCTGGACCGCGATGCCGGTGCGCGAGGTGCATGACGGCGCGCTGGTCGAGCCCGACACGGTTTACGTTCCGCCGCCGCACGCGACCACCGTGCTGCGCGGCCGCCACCTCTATGTCAGCCAGCCGCCGCCAGGAACGCCGCGCGAGTTCCGCCCGATCGACGGCTTCCTCGACACGCTCGCCACCGCCCAGCGGGAGCGTTCGGTGGGCGTCATCCTGTCGGGCACCGGCAGCGACGGCGCGCTCGGCCTCAAGGCGATCCGCGCCTGCGGCGGGCTGACCGTCGCCCAGGGCGTTCATGCCGGGCCGGACCAGGGCCACGGCCCGCAATACCCGGCGATGCCCGAGGCGGCGGTCGCAACCGGGATGGTCGACCTGGTGGCGCCGGCCGACGAGATCCCCGGCCACCTGATACGGCTTCGCACGGTGCGGGCTGCCCCGCCGGACGGCAGCGCGGCCGAGGAGGACACCGAAGCGCTGCGCCAGGAGATCTGCGCCGTCCTGCGGGCGCAGATCGGCCACGATTTCAGCGGCTACAAGGACAAGACCTTCCTGCGCCGGGTTGGACGGCGGATGCAGGTCCTCAACATCGCCTGCATGCCGGACTACGTCGCCCGCCTGCGGGACGACCACCTCGAAACCCAGATGCTGTTCCGCGACCTGCTGATCCGCGTCACCAGTTTTTTCCGCGACGAGCACGCCTTCGACACCATCGAGCGGGTGGTGATCCCCCGGCTGTTCGAGGGCCGGCAGGCCGACAGCGTCGTCCGGGTCTGGGTGCCCGGCTGTTCGACCGGAGAGGAGGCCTACTCGCTGGCCATCCTGCTTCGCGAGCACATGGACGGGCTGCGCGGCCCCCCCAGGGTGCAGATCTTCGCCACCGACATCGACGAGCCGGCCATCGACACGGCCCGCCTCGGCCGCTACCCGACCGTCCTGCTGGACGGGCTGTCGTCAAAGCGGCGCCAGCGCTTCTTCAACCACTCCGATTCCGGCTACGTGGTGGCCAAGGAAATCCGCGACCTCTGCACCTTCTCCCCGCACAGCCTGGTGCGCGATCCGCCCTTCTCGCGCATCGACCTGATCTCGTGCCGCAACCTGCTGATCTACCTGGACGGCGACACCCAGAGTGCGATCATTCCGGCGTTCCACTACGCGCTGGCCCGCAGCGGCTTACTGATCCTGGGCAGTTCCGAATCGACCACCCGGCACGAGGCGCTGTTCTCGCCCATCGACACGCAGGCGCGCATCTTCGAGCGGCGCGACGTGCCAAGCCCGCCGCTGTCGCTCAGCGCGCGGCAACAGAGCGCCGTCGAGAGCCCCGGGCGGACGCTGCAGCCGGTGCAGGCGGTGCAACCGTCCGGCGCGGGCGCAGCCTCGGCTGCCGCGGCCGAAACGCTCCGCACGGGCCTGCTCCGCCGCCTCGGCGCCGGGCTGGGCGGCCTGCGTTTCCGGGCGCCCGGCCGGCCTGCCCAAACCGCAGAGACCACCGAGCAGCTGCGCGCCGAACTCGTCAGGACGCGCCGGGAGCTGCAATCCGTCACCGAGGAGCACGAGGCCGCGTTGGAGGAGCTGCGAAGCGCCAACGAGGAACTGCACTCGGTGAACGAGGAGATGCAGTCCACCAACGAGGAAATGGAAACCAACAAGGAGGAGATCCAGGCCGTCAACGAGGAGCTGCACACCCTCAACGCGCAGCTGTCCGACAACATCGAAGAGCTCGACCACACCAACAGCGATCTGCGCAACCTGTTCGACAGCACCCAGATCGCGACCGTGTTCCTCGACCGCCACATGGTCATCCGCAGCTTCACCCCTGCCATCGGCAGCATCTACAACCTGATCCCGAGCGATGTCGGCCGGCCGCTGACCGACATCGCCAGCCGCGTCCGCTACGACACGCTGGCCCAGGACGTGGACGCGGTGCTGAACACGCTGACCGCGCTGGAACGGCAGGTCACCGACCTTGCCGGAACCCGCCACTACATCGTTCGCGTTCTGCCCTACCGCGCGCCGGACAGCACAGTGACCGGCACGCTTGTGACCTTCCTCGACGTCACCAGCATCGTGCTGGCCGAACAGCACCAGCGCCTGCTGGTGGACGAGCTGAACCACCGCGTGAAGAACATGCTTACCGTGGTGATCTCGCTGGCCGCCCAGACGCTGCGCACTTCCGCCGGGCTGGACGAGTTCGCGTCCGCATTCATGGGCCGCGTGCGGGCGCTGTCGGCCTCCTACGCCCTGCTGTCGCGGCAAAGCTGGACCAGCATCGCGCTGCGGGAAACCGTCGAGGAGGAGTTGCGGCCGTTCGTGTCCTCGGTCGAACACGCGGTCGATATCGACGGCGAGGATGTGCAACTCACGCCACCCGCGGCGCTTGCACTGGGGATGGTCGTCCACGAGCTTGCAACCAACGCCGTAAAATACGGCGCCTTGTCCGCGCCGGGCGGCAGGATCGACGTTTCGTGGCGGGTGGCCGAGCTGGGCGGTGTACGGTCGCTGGTGCTGTCATGGACCGAGTCGGGCGGCCCGCCGGTGGCGCCGCGGGCGGCAGGCGGCTTCGGAACCACGCTGGTCCGCCGCAGCCTGACGGACCAGCTTTCCGGCCAGGCGACGCTGGATTTCGAGCCCGCCGGCCTGCGGGCGACGCTGACCGCGCCGTTCAGCGAGATCGCCGGCGATGGCCAGGCCATGCCGGATGCCAAGCACGATTTCATGCGCGATGCCAAGCGCAATGGATGACCCCGCCCGCCTTCGCCGCGTCATGGTCGTCGAGGACGAGCTGCTGGTGGCGATGCTGATCGAGGACGCGTTGCGAGAACAAGGCTACGACGTGGTCGGGCCGTTCACCAACCTGCCCGACGCGCTGGCAGCCGCCGGCCGCGAGTCGGCCGATGTCGCCCTGCTCGACGTCAACTTGCGCGGAGAGCGCGTCTATCCGGTGGCCGAGCTGCTCGAAGCACGGGGCATCCCGTTCCTGCTGCTGTCCGGCTACGGAACAAGCGCGGTACCGCCCGAGCACGCCGACTGGGCGGCCTGCGCCAAGCCGTTCATGCCCAAGGACCTGACCCGCCAGATGGAGTGGGTCATGGAACGGTCCCGGGCGAAGGTGGGCCTGGCGTAGCGGCCAGCCGGTAGTGCGTGCTCCCTGCCGGCCTGGCATCGGCAGGGGGTGAACGGGTTGGCTGCTTGTGCTGCGGTTTCTGGGTGGGTGGCCGGGCTGTCGACTGACGATCGGCGTTGGCGTACAAGGCTTAAGCGGAACGAAACTGCAAACATGCCGCGCAGGTCGGCTGCCCTTGGACATGAGCTGCCTCTGCCTGAACGGCCGGCTGGCCGACGCCGCGAACGGGCGACCGCGGAGCCCGCCTCACGCCCCCGCTGCTGCGGCAGGTTCGGCGACCTGTCTGGCGATGCCGATCACGTCGGCCGCGGCCGTGCTGGACGGGTAGCGCGTCAGCAGCGGCGTCTGGCGCCTGATCGCATCGCGCACCCGGTCGTCCCGGCGGATGATCCCGGCCAGGGCGGGAGTGCAGCCGAGGAATTGCTGGCAGGCGCGGGCAAGCGTCGCATAGGTTCGCTGCCCGGCGGCCTGGCTGCCGGCCTGGTTGACCACCAGGCGGCAATCGTTCGGGCCCCCGCCCGCCAACCTGCGGTCGGCCGCGTGAAGCTTGATGACGGCATAGGCGTCCGTCAGCGAGGTGGGCTCGTCGGTCGCCACCACCAGCAGGGTGTCCGCCCAGGCGGACATGCGCCTGGTGCCTGGTTCGAGCCCAGCGCCGAGATCGAGCAGCACGGTCGTGTGGGGCAGGGCGCCCAGTTCCGCCATCAGGTTGTCGATTCGCGGCACCGGCAGGGTCGCCAGCGCGCCGGAGCCCGACCGGCCGGGAAGCACGTCGAAACCGCCCGGCCCAAAGCCGGTCACGATGTCCGCGAGCGTAGCGCGGCCCGAGAGCACGGCCCCGAGATCGTGCTCCGGCGTCAGGCCGAGCTGGATGTCCACGTTGGCAAGGCCGAAATCGCCGTCGAACACCAGCACGTGTTCGCCCGCCTGTGCCAGGGTGTGCGCGAGGGTGATCGCGAACCAGGTCTTGCCGACGCCGCCCTTGCCCGAGGCGATCGCGATCCGACGCTGCCGTGCGAAGGGCGGGGCTGGCTGCCCGGTCTGGCCACGGGCGTGGACGATGCTATCCATGGGTCTCGGTGCTCCAGGCCTGTGCGGCGTGTTCGCGCAGTGTGGGGAAGATGGGCCGGCGCAGCGCCGGCTTTGCAGCCGACCCGGCGCCGAGCAGCCGCTCGGCCAGGAAATCCGGCGTGACCGGCAGAAGCTTGTCGGCGGCGCCTGGCCCGGCGGATGCCTCCGTCAGCGCAAGGTCACCGGCGTATGCGGCGGCCAGCACGCTGCCCAGGCGGCGTGTCAGGTCCAGGCGCGTGGGCAGAAGGTGGCGCGCACCGGCCGGCGCCAGGGCGCGAACCTGTTCGGCCGCGTCGTCAGCGTGCAGCCCTGCCTGCATCACCAGCACCGGCACCGCCTGCACGCAGGCGGCCAGGTCCGCGACCGCCGCCACCTCCTCCGCCACGAACGGGTTGATGCCTGCACTGTCGATCAGCACCGGCGCGTGCGGGCCGGCCTGCCCGGCCGCCGTCACGGCACGCCCCAGCATCGCAGGCGTGCCGGCCACCAGCAGCTTGATGCCCAGCAGGCGGGTGAAGGCTGCAAGCTCCTCCGCCGCACCCGCGCGCCTGCCATCGGCGGTGATCACCGTCGGCCGCACGCCGGACAGCACGAGGCGGGTCGCCAGGCGGGCGACGGCCAGGGTCTTGCCAGCGCCCGGCGTGCCGATCATCAGCAAGGGGCGGTCGTCCTGGCCGCCGGCGGACGCCACCGGGAGCGGCGCGAAGCGCAGCACGCCGGCCAGCGCGCGTGCCAGGCCGGCGGGAGAGTTCTGCCCCGCCAAGGCAGCCGACACCGGCTGCGGCAGACCGTGGAAGGATAGGTCAATGTCCGGCGCAGGAAGCTTCCAGGGCGGTTCGCCCGGCAGATCCTCCTGCTCGAGCGCTGCCGTCAGTTCGACACCCTGCGCCAGCCTGCGCGTGGACAGGATCAGCGCCTCCGGCCCGAGCTCGGTCCGGACGAGCGACATTGCCTCGGCCACGCTCGCTGCCCGGTAGAGTTTGAGGCGCATGGCAGCAGCCTACGCGATGAAACTTGCGCAATCGTTACGAATGGGCGGGTAAGCAAGGCCGGGGCTCTGCTCCTGGACCCCGCTGGGGTTTGAACCCCCAGACCCCCAAAATAAGGATTTCAAAGGCTAGCCTTTGATGGGGTTCAGGGGCAAAGCCCCTGGCCTTTCTACAAGCCTGCTAAAGGACCCGCCTGGCCACCGCGTCCAGCTTGGCCAACAGCGCCGGGTCGCGCGCGTCCGGCGCAGTGATCAGCGCGTGGTCCAGGGCGTGAGTGCAATTGGCCGCGCAACCCTGCCCGGTCACCGCCGGTATGGCCCGCCGCAACAGGGATTTCGCCGCCGCCGCGTTCGCCTGCATCACCGCAACCACGGCGTCCACCGTCACATGCGCATGCGTCTCGTGCCAGCAATCGTAGTCGGTCACCATGGCGACGGTCGCGTAGTGCAGTTCGGCCTCGCGGGCCAGCTTGGCCTCCGGCATGTTGGTCATGCCGATCACCTGGCAGCCCCACGCCCGGTAAAGCTCGCTTTCCGCCCTGGTCGAGAACTGAGGGCCCTCCATCACGAGATAGGTGCCGCCGCGGGTGACCGGCAGCGACAGGTCCTCCGCGGCGCGTTGCAGCGTGTCGCCGAGCGCTGGGCAGACAGGGTGCGCCATCGACACGTGGGCGACGCAGCCCTGGCCGAAAAAGCTTTTCTCGCGCGCGAAGCTGCGGTCGATGAACTGGTCGACGATGACGAAGCGGCCTGGCGGCAAATCCTCGGCCAGGCTGCCCACCGCCGACAGCGAGATCACGTGGGTGACCCCGGCGCGCTTCAACGCGTCGATGTTGGCGCGGTAGTTCAGGTGGCTGGGTGACAGCCGGTGCCCGCGCCCGTGCCGCGGCAGGAACACGCACGCCACACCGTCGAGCCGGCCATGCAGCAGGTCGTCCGACGGCTCGCCCCAGGGCGACTCCTGTCTCCGCCAGACCCGGTCCTCCAGCCCATCGATGTCGTACAGGCCGGACCCGCCGATCACACCGATGACCGGTGAGGCGTGCGAGGGTAGGACTGGATCGGGCAAGCGCGCTGCAGTCACGCCCGAGCGGGCAGGCCGGTCTATCGCACCTCGTCGTGGCTGCTCTTGTGGACGTCAGACCAGACCTGCCGCTTGACCAGGTAGGTCACCCCGCACATCAGCGCCAGGAACCCGACGATGCGCACGCCCAGATGCTTGCGCTGCTCCATCTCCGGATTGGACGCAAATGTCAGGAAGGTCGCGACGTCACGAGCCTCCTGGTCGACGGTCGCCTTGGTGCCGTCGGCATAGGTGACCGAGCCGTCCGCCAGCGGCGCCGGCATGTGGATGAGGTGGCCCTGGAACCACTGGTTGTAGTACAGGCCGTCCGGCACCTTCACGCCCTTGGGTGGCTCCACATAGCCGATCATCAGGGCGCGGATGTAGTTGGCGCCGCCCACGCGTGCCTTTTCGATCAGCGAGTGGTCAGGCGGCAGCGCGCCGTTATTGGCCGCCCGCGCCGCCTTCTCGTTCGGGTAGGGGGAAGCGAAATGATCCGACGGCAGACCGGGCCGCGTCGTTGGCTCGCCCTGGTCGTTCAGCTCGCCCGGCACCGTCTTGGAGGCGGCGATCGCGCGTATCTGACCCTCCGTCAGTCCGATCCCGGCCAGGTTGCGGTAGCTCATGAGCTTCATCGAATGGCAGGACGAGCAGACCTCATTATAGACCTGGAACCCGCGCTGCGCGGACGCCCGGTCGAACGTCCCAAACGGGCCGTTGAAGCTCCAGCTCGCCTTCGGCAGGGGAGGCATGCCCTCCTCCTGCGCGCTGGCCGCACCGGCTGTCCCGAACACCAGGGCGCCGAAAGCCGCAGCCTGCAGGACGCGCATCAGACTTTTTCCATCGGCTTGGCGGCGGCACCCGAGGGGAGCGGCCCGCCGCCGCCGCCGCGCGGAAAGATGCGGGTCGTCAGGACAGGCTTGCTGATGCTTTCGGGAAGCGGCAGCGGACGCTCCACGTAGCCCCAGACCGGCAGCAGCGCGAAATGCGCGAAGTAGACGAATGCGGCCACGCGCCCGAGTGGCACCCAGATCCCTTCCGGATGATGCGCCCCGCAGGCGCCGAGCACGAACAGCGCCACCGCCATCAGACGCAGCGACCAGCGATAGATCGGCCGGAACCGCGCGCTCCTCACCGGCGAGGTGTCGAGCCAGGGCAGCACGAACCACACCAGGATGGAGCCGAACATCGCGATCACGCCAAGCAGCTTGTTCGGCACCGCGCGCAGGATGGCGTAGAACGGCAGGAAATACCATTCCGGCACGATGGCGTTCGGCGTCTGCAGCGGGTTGGCCGGAATGTAGTTGTCCGCCTCACCGAAGATGTTGGGGATGAAGAACACGATGGTGGCGAAAATCAGGAAGTAGACCGCCATCCCCACGCTGTCCTTGGCGGTGTAGTACGGGTGGAAGGGCAGGGTGTCCTGCTCGGACTTCACGTCGATTCCGAGCGGGTTGTTGCTGCCGGTGATGTGCAGGGCGACCACGTGCAGGAACACCACCCCGGTGATCACGAATGGCAGCAGATAATGCAGGCTGAAGAACCGGTTCAGCGTCGGGTTGTCGACCGAGAACCCGCCCCACAGCAGCGTCACGATCCAGTTTCCCACCACCGGAATGGCGGAGAACAGGTTGGTGATCACGGTCGCACCCCAGTAGCTCATCTGGCCCCAGGGCAGGACGTAGCCCAGGAAGGCCGCCGCCATCAGCAGCAGGAACAGGGTGACGCCGCTCATCCACAGCAGCTCGCGCGGGGCCTTGTAGCTGCCGTAGTACATGCCGCGGAAGATGTGGGTGTAGATGATGATGAAGAACATCGACGCCCCGTTCGCATGCGCGTAGCGGAGCAGCCAGCCGTAGTTCACGTCGCGCATGATACGCTCGACGCTGTCGAAGGCGTTGGCCGTGCTGGCGTTGTAGTTCATCGACAGGAATATCCCCGTCGCGATCATCACGAACAGGTTGACGACGGCGAGCGCGCCGAAATTCCAGAAATAGTTGAAGTTCTTCGGGGTCGGGAAGCTGCCGTATTCCTTGGTCATCAAGGTGAAGATCGGCAGGCGTGTATCCACCCAGTTGATGACCGGGTTCTGGAAATCGCTCTTGTGCAGGCCGGCCATGTGGTCTGTCCCTGGTCGTGAGGCCAGCATCGGCTGCCGGCGTTACCATCCTCCTAATAGGGGTGGAGCGTGACGCCTGCAATCGCCACTCTCGGCAAAACTCGGGCCGGCGGGTAGGATCGCGCCATGGATACCATTCTGCCGGCGACCCCGCCCCACGCCGCCTGCAAGGCCGAGGCCCGCGCCTGGTTCGAAAGCCTGCGCGACCGGATCTGCGCGGCCTTGGAGGCCCTGGAGGATGAGCAGGCCAGCGGACCGCTGAACGAACGCGAGGCCGGCCGCTTCGTCCGCCGCCCCTGGAGCCGGCCCAACGCCGACGGGTCGGATGGCGGCGGGGGCGTGATCAGCCTGATGCACGGCCGCGTGTTCGAGAAGGTCGGCGTCAACGTCTCCACCGTGTCGGGCGAGTTCTCGCCCGAGTTCCGCGCCCAGATACCGGGTGCTGCCGAGGACCCCCGGTTCTTCGCGACCGGCATCAGCCTGGTCGCCCACCCGCAAAGCCCGCTGGTGCCGGCCGTGCACATGAACACGCGCATGCTGGTGACGACGAAGGGCTGGTTCGGCGGGGGAGGGGATTTGACGCCGATGTTTCCCGACAGCGCCGAAACCGTCGAGGACGCCGCCTGCTTCCACGGCGCCTTCGAGCGCGCCTGCGACGCGCACGACCCCGAGTATTACGGCAAGTTCAAGGCCTGGTGCGACCGCTACTTCTTCCTGCCCCACCGCAACGAGCCGCGCGGCGTCGGCGGCATCTTCTACGACCACCTCGATTCGGGCGACCTGGCCCGCGACTTCGCCTTCACCCGCGACGTGGGAGACGCGTTCCTGGCCGCCTACCCCGCCATCGTCCGGCGTCGGGCCCACGCGCCCTGGACCCAGGCGCAGCGCCAGCACCAGCTCGTGCGCCGAGGCCGCTACGTGGAGTTCAACCTGCTGCACGATCGCGGCACCACCTTCGGCCTGAAGACCGGCGGCAACGTGGAAGCCATCCTGATGAGCCTGCCGCCGGAGGTGCGGTGGCCCTGAGGCGAGATGCGCAGAAAAAATGGTAATTCCAGGCTCGCCGCACTAAGTCTTTAGCAACCGTTCTACCCTATCAGGTTGCCATGCACGACGCGCTCCGGTCCACCTTGGTTGACATCGCCCGGCTGGGGGCCTGGCTCGCGTTGCTGAGCCTGATCTTCGTCCCGTTCGAGCGGCTGTTCGCGCTCAGGCCCGCGCGGGTGTTCCGGCCCCAGGTCGTAACCGACCTTGCCTACTACTTCCTCAACAGCCTGCTGCCGAACCTGCTGCTGATCCTGCCGATGACGGTCCTGGCCTGGGGCCTGCACCACGTGATGCCCGGCGGCTACCTTCGTGCGGTGGCGCAGATGCCGGGCTGGGCACGGCTGCTGGCCGTGCTGGTGGTTGGTGAGTTCGGCTTCTACTGGGGTCATCGCTGGTCGCACGAAATTCCGTTCCTGTGGCGGTTCCACGCCGTGCACCACAGCGCCGAGCACATCGACTGGCTGGTGAACACGCGCGCGCACCCGATCGACATGGTCTTCACCCGGCTGTGCGGCCTGGTGCCCATCTACGTCCTGGGCCTGACGCACAGCTCGCACGGCTCGGCCGAGCTAGGGCCGGTGCTCATCGTGCTGCTGGGCACGGTTTGGGGCTTCTTCATCCACGCCAACGTCAACTGGCGCCTGGGCCCGCTCGAGTGGCTGGTCGCGACTCCGGCGTTTCACCACTGGCACCACACCAACGACGCCAATCGCGACCGAAACTACGCAACGTTGCTGCCGATCATGGACCACATCTTCGGCACGTTGCACCTGCCGCAGAGGCAATGGCCGCCGGTGTATGGCATCGACGCGACGATGCCGGCCGGGCTGCGCAGCCAGTTGCTCCACCCGATGACCCGCCAACGCCCCGCTCCCGCCCGTCAGGACCAGGAGGCGTCCGCCCGGCAGGATCAGGGTGCGATCGTCTGACGTAGGGCGTCCGCCCGCCGCCCGCTCCGCTTGACGACTTCCCACTGGCGCGCCTGACCGCTGGCCCTGATCGCTACTCGGTGGCGTGCCGACGCCGTCGGCTGGGCTGCTCCCGGGTCGAGACCGTTTTGTCAGGCGCCAACGAAAAGGGGCACAGCCTTGCGGCTATGCCCCTGTCCGAAACGGGCCTACGTCGTATCAGGCCGCGTTCGTCGCTCCGCGGCGGCGCATGAAGCACAGGCCGGCCACGCCGAGGCCAAGCGCCAGCACGCCGATGGAGCCGGGCTCCGGCACGTCGACCAGCGACACGCCGTCCAACGTCGCGATCGGAGGCAGGCCGGTCGGCGTGCCGACCGACAGGAAGGACAGCAACTCGCTGGCCGAGGTCGCGGTGTAGTCGAACGTCGTCGTGAACCAGCCGGTGAAGCCCTTTGACGGGTTGCTGGCCACGTTGGTCAGGAACGACTGGCCACCCAGGCTCGCCTGGAACTGCTCGGTCGTGGAGCCGGTGCGGCTCTGCAGCTGGCCCGCACCCCAGGAGAACGTCAGGGCATAGGTCTCGCCGACCTTTAGGCCGTTGACGGTCTGCGAGATCGCGCCCTGCGCACCGGGGCTCGGGTCACCGTCGATGGCAACGAAGCTGCCGCCGGCCGGGTCGGTCGCCACCGACCAGAGGTCTTCCTGACCACCGGGATACTGGGAAACGGCCGACTGCGTCGTGGCGCTGCCGGTGGAGGTGAAGAACAGGTCGTACCCGCCATTGCCGGTCCAGCCGTCCACACCCTGGGCGCCGCCCTGGCTGGTCGGCACGGAACTGCCGGAACCGAACTGGTGGTTTACGGTGTAGGTCGACGAGTTGAAGTCCCCGTTCGTCACGAGGTTGACGGGACCGGCATAAGCCGCCGATCCGATCGAGGCCGTCAACGCGACGGCGGCGGCGAGCTTAACGATCACAGCGTATCTCCTCGGTTCTTGGCGACTGCCGCGCCAACAAAAACGTTCTCGCAAACCCAGCGTCGCCTGTCACTCCAAAAATTGGACATTACACGCCGTGTTGATTAAAAAACTACTAAGCCCCAACGCCACGGACAAACACGGCGCACGACGCCGGCGCAAACGGCATCGCGACCCTTCCTATACAGGATCGTTTCAGATCGTGGAAGAAACTTTCCCACGAATCCTGGGACATGCCGCTCAACCCCAGGCTGCATCGCCGCTACGCCTGACCGCGGCGCGTTGCCGCCACCGTCACGTCCCAGGCCATGGTCCGTCGGCATCGGCCTCAAGCACCATGCTATAGCCCGCTGTTTTGCCGAGCATCTCCGTCCGGCCGGACGATTCCACCCGGTCTGAAAATGCTCTAATCACCGCCGATGACCACAGCGTTGCTGATCGGCTTCATCGCCTTGCTGGCGCTCCTCAACGGCCTGTTCGCGATGGGAGAGATGGCGCTGGTGTCGGCGCGTCGCGCAAGGCTTGCCGTGCTGGAGGGCAAACACGTCCGCGGCGCCACCATCGCCCGCGAGCTCGCCGACGACCCGCAGCGCTTCCTGCCCACCGTCCAGGTCGGCGTCACGCTGGTCGGCATCCTGTCTGGCACCTTCGGCGGCGCCCGCATCGCCGACGCCCTGGCGCCGACCATCGCCCGCATCCCCTTCGTCGGCGGTGCCGCCACCGGCGTCTCGCTGGCCATCGTCGTGTTCGGCATCACCTACCTGACACTGGTGCTGGGGGAGCTGGTGCCCAAGCGGCTGGCCCTGCGCTCGCCTGAGGTGATCGCCGCCCGGCTTGCCCCGTCGGTGGCCATGCTGGCCAGGGTTACCGCACCGCTCGTCTGGCTGCTCGGCCGGTCGTCCGACGCCGTGCTCGCCCTGATCGGCCACCGCGAGGACACGCGGCAGGACGTCACGGAGGACGAACTGCGCGCGCTGCTGCACGAGGGGACTGAGGCCGGCGTGCTGGAAACCGGCGAGCGCGACATGATCGAGCGCGTGCTCCGCCTGGCCGACAAGCCGGTGCGCGCGATCATGACGCCGCGCAACGAACTGGTCTGGATCGACCGCACCGACGCCAGCCGGGAGATCGCCGACACGCTCAAGGCCGCCCCGCACAGCCGATTCGTGGTCTGCGACGGCTCGGTCGACAACGTGGTCGGCATCGTCCAGGCCAAGGACATGCTGGACCGCATCCTCGACGGGCGCGACCTGTCCATCGCCGCCGCCCTGCGCCAGCCGATGGTGATCCCGGACACCGTGACCGCGCTCGACGCGCTGGAACGGCTGAAGGGCGACCCGCTCGGACTGGCCCTGGTGATGGACGAGTACGGCAGTTTCGAAGGCGTGGTGACCGCAGCCGACGTGCTGGAGGCGATCATCGGCGACACGACCGAGCCCGGCTACGGGACCGCGGCGCAGGCCGCCGACCAGGTGGGCGGCGAGATGTCGCTCGACGGCATGACGCCGGTCGACGAGCTGAAGGCCAGGCTGCTGCTGCCCGACCTGCCGGCGGAGGGAAGCTACCATACCCTGGCCGGCCTCGTCCTGGCGCTGCTGCGCCGGGTGCCGCAGCCGGGCGACCGCATCGTGTTCGGCGGCTGGCTGTTCGAGGTGCTGGAGATGGACGGCCGCCGCGTCGTGAAGGTGAGGGCGAGCCGCGAGAAGCTGGCCGAGGCTTGATCCTGTGCGCCAGAAGCGGGGCTCTGCCCCGCACCCCGCCAAACGCCGGGCGTTTGGATCCCATTATTTTTATGTTTGCGGGTCCGGGAGCGCCCGCCCCCGGCGGGGTTTGGGGCAGGGCCCCAAGCTCTGGCCTAGCTCAGCGCGGCTTGCCGCCGGCCCAGCCCTCGCCCCCGCATCCCGGAGCGAGCGCCTGCGACGCCGCGTCCAGCCGGATCACGGCATCGCCGAACGCGTCGGCGTCTATTGCCTTGCGGACCGGCAGGGGCGGTCCGCCCGGGCGGGCGGGGGCCAGCCACAACCTGCCGCGTCTCGGCCTGGACTGGCCGTCGACCGGACTGGATTTGAGGTAGCCGGCCAGCATGGTCGAGCTCGTCTCGCAGCGCAGGGCCCGTCCGGCGAAAGCCGAGCGGCCGCGGTCCAGCGTGTCGACGGTCTCCCCGCGCATCGACAGCAGGCGCACTTGCCGCCCGTCATACAGGCGCACATCGCCCGGGCAGCGTCCCTGGGCGGCGGCCAGCGACTGCACCGCCACCGCGCTCAACCCGTCGATGGCGCCCGGCAAGGCGTCGTCCGGGATCGGCAACCGATATCTTTCCTGTGGCGGGTGCTGGTCCCGCAGCACCGGCCGTCCGTCCGCAAACCCCATCGCCACGCCGTAATCCTCACCCGACAGTCGGCTGTGCTCGGCATAGGCGCGCGGGTGGACCGCACCGGCGGGGTCGATCGTGCCGTCCACGTGCAGCACGCTGCTGCCGTGCACGAGCAGGTCGACCAGGCCCACGGTATGGGCGGTCAGGCCCGCCTCGTAGGACGCGGCGCCCAGCCCGAAGCAGAAGCTGCCCTCGAGCAGCGCGATGCCGTGCAGGGAGATCGTGTAGTGCAGGATCTCGGGCAGGAGCGCGGCGGGCGCGGTCGGGTGCGGAACCGTGGGCTGGGTCGCGGGCTCGGCCGCGCGCGCCGCACAGCCCCACAGCAGTGCCGCCAACACGGTGCGCAGGGCGGCCATCACGCGGTGCGCAGGAACCGCGCCGCGTCGGCGACCGCTTCGCGCGTCTTGGCCATCGACGCGCCCATGGTGAAGAAGCCGTGGAAGATGCCAAGGTAGCGCTTGGCCGTGGTCAGCACGCCTGCGCGGGCCAGGGTGGCCGCATAGGCCTCGCCAGAGTCGCGGATCGGGTCGATCTCGGCGGTCAGCACGCAGGCGGGCGGCAGGCCGGTGTGGTCGGCAGCCAGGCCCGGGCTGGCGCGCGGGTCGGACAGGTCGGTGCCGGGCGGAAAGTAGTGGCCGCGGAACCACGCCATCGCCTCGCCGGTCAGGATGGGCGCCTCGGCGAACGCGCTGGTCGACGGGCGGGTCAGGTCGTGGTCGGTGGCCGGATAGACCAGCAGCTGGGACCGGATGGCCGGGCCGCCGCGGGCGCGCGCCATCAGGCAGCATGCCGCGGCAAGCGCCCCGCCCGCGCTGTCCCCGCCCACCGATATCCTGGCCGGATCGCCGCCGAACGAGGTCGCGTGCCCGGCGACCCAGCCGAGCGCGGCGAACGCGTCTTCAGGGCCCGCCGGAAACGGATGCTCTGGCGCCAGGCGGTACTCGACGCTGACCACCGCCATGCCGGCCTGCACGCACAGCTCGCGGCAGACCCAGTCCGCGGTGTCCAGGTTGCCGATCACCCAGCCGCCGCCGTGGTACCAGACCAGCACCGGCAGGTTCGCGGCCGCCGATGGGCGGTACAGCCGTGCGGCGATCGGGCCCTCGGCGCCCGCGACCTGCAGCGCGCGGACCTCGTGCGGCTCGGCGCCCGGCATGGCAGGAAAAGCGGCGTAGAACGCGCGCAACGCGGCGGGCGAGGCGGTCCTGATGTCCGGCATCGGATGAGCGGCCAGCGCTTCGACCACCCTGGCGGCGTCGGCATCGAGTTGCGGCATGAATAGCTTCCCTGGTCAGCCGAGGATGTCGGGGCCGAACGCACCGGCGATCGGCAGGCAGACGATGCCGAGGCGCTCGGCCAGGCCGTGGCAATAGGCGGCGTCGGCCACCTCGCCGTCATCGTCGAGGATGTCGGTCCAGGCAGCGACGTCGTAGGCGGTCAGGTGCCGCACCAGGTCGAGCGCTATGTCGGCGCTGGCGCGGTGCTCGCGCCCGCGATAGGCGATCATCGCAGGCATCACGTGGCCCGGCGATTTCAGGCTCGCCATGCCGGCATCCGGCGCCCCTGCCGCGCGCAGCGTCAGCGCCCGGTCCGCGGCCGAAATTCCGGTGCCGTCGCACTCGGCCGCCTCCACCGAGCGCAACAGGATCGGCCCGCGATAGCCCTCGCGATACTCGCCCGCCAGCACCAGGCCCAGCGCCATGGCGCGCTCGGCAGTGACCGAGAAGCAGGTCAGGCCGCGGCCCCAGGTGACGGTCGTGTTGACGGCCTCTGCGGTGGCCAGGGCCGCCACTCCCAGGAAGAAGCCGTGTCCGCGCCCGGCGCGCCAAGCCTCGTCCACCACCACGACCAGCCGGCCGGCTTCGAGCGCGGCTGCGGCCTGGGCGACCTGGTCGCGCTGCGGGCCGGTCAGGGCGCCCAGCCTGTCGAGCCGCTCGGCCGTCGGCAGGTCGGCCGGGAAGCTGCCCGGATCGGCGGGGAAGAACATCGTGGCAAGGCTCCGCGGCGGTGCGCGGCATATATGACGTGCGCGCCCGCCCGGCCATATGCGCCGCCTGTGCGCCCTGCGCTTCACGGCGCCGGTCCTGACCTGTACGGTGGGCGGACACGGGGGAGCGTTGACAGGGTGATCACACCGGACATCACGGTGCGGCGCGAGGGCGCGGCACTGCATATCGGGATGGCGCGGCCGGCCAAGCGCAACGCGCTGACCGAACCGATGTACGCGGCGATGGCCGACGCCCTGGCGGATGCCGAGCACGACGACACGGTGCGCGCGGTCGTGTTCTCCGGCGACGGCGGCACCTTCTGCGCCGGCAACGACCTGGCGGATTTCGCGGCCAGCCCGCGCGGCGACGAGGATCGCCCGGTGTTCCGCTTCATCCGCGCGCTGGCCGGCGCGCAGACGGTGCTGGTTGCCGCCGTGCAGGGCCGCGCGATCGGCATCGGCACCACCATGCTGCTGCATTGCGACTTCGTGCTGGCCGAGCCGGATGCCGAGCTGCAGATGACGTTCGTCGACCTGGCCCTGGTGCCGGAGGCGGGCAGCTCGCTGCTGGTGCCGGAGCTGATGGGGCAGCGCCGCGCGGCCGAGCTGCTGCTGCTCGGCGAACGCATCGGTGCAGAGCGCGCGGTCGAGCTCGGGCTGGTCAACCGCATCGTGCCGGCCGGCCGCGCCCTGGCCGAAGCCGCGGTGCTGGTCGAGCGGCTGGCCGGCAAGCCCGCCGGCGCGCTGCGGGCCACCAAACGGCTGATGAAGTCGTCGGCGCGCGACCTGCACGCGCGCATCGCCGAGGAGAACGCGGCCTTCGGGGCGCAGCTGCAGACCGCCGAGCTGCGCCAGACGGTCGAGCGGTTCTTCGCCTCGCGAGGTTCGACCGCAACGGGCACCGCCGCATGAGCCTGCCCCCTTTCCTGGCGCAGAAGCTGCGGCTGCCGGTCATCGCGGCGCCGCTGTTCATCATCTCCAATCCCGACCTCGTCCTGGCCCAGTGCCGCGCCGGCATCGTGGGCGCGTTCCCCGCCCTGAACGCGCGGCCGAAGGAGGCGCTGGAGGAATGGCTGCAGCGCATCACGCGCGAGCTGGCCGAGTACGACGCGGCCCACCCCGATGCGCCCTCGGCACCGTTCGCGGTCAACCAGATCGTGCACCGTTCCAACGACCGCCTGGAGCACGACCTGGCGCTCTGCGTGAAGTACCGCGTGCCGATCGTGATCACCTCGCTCGGCGCGCGCACCGACGTGTTCGAGGCGGTGCATTCCTATGGCGGCATCGTGCTGCACGACGTGATCAACGTGGCGTTCGCCCACAAGGCGATCGACAAGGGCGCGGACGGGCTGATCGCGGTCGCGGCCGGTGCGGGCGGCCATGCGGGCACGATCTCGCCCTTCGCCCTGGTGGCCGAGATACGCAGCTGGTTCGACGGGCCGCTGGCCCTGTCGGGCGCGATCTCGACGGGCGGCGGCATCCTGGCGGCGCGCGCCGCCGGCGCCGACGTCGCCTATATCGGTTCCGCCTTCATCGCGACCGAGGAGGCGAACGCCGCGGAGGCCTACAAGCAGGCGGTGGTGCAGGCCAGTGCCGCCGACATCGTGTATTCCAACCTGTTCACCGGCGTGCACGGGAACTACCTGCGCAGCTCCATCGTGGCGGCCGGGCTTGACCCGGACGCGCTGCCGCAATCGGACCCGTCGCAGATGAATTTCGGTTCCGCCTCCACCAAGGCATGGCGCGACATCTGGGGCGCCGGGCAGGGGATAGGCGGCATCGACGCCGTCGTTCCCACGGCGCAGCGCATTGCGCAGTGGTCGCGCGAGTACGAGGCGGCGCGGGGCAGGCTGTGACTGAGACAGGCCAGGGGGCGCAACAGGCAGGAAAGCGGGGCTCTGCCCCGCAACCCGCCAAACGCGGGCGTTTGGATCCCAAGCTCAACCAATCGTTTTACAGCCTCAACTTCCCTGGCTTTTGCTCAGGGTCAAGAAGCGCGTGACCAGTGCCGCGGCAACCATAGCCAGGCCCGCGCACAGGCCCCACCAGATGCCGGCTGCACCCAGGCCCGCCCTGAACCCCAGCAGCCAACTGGCGGTGAACCCCACGCCCCAGTAACCGCAGGCGGCCAGGACCATCGGCACCCGCACGTCCTGCATGCCGCGCAGCGCGCCGGCCGCGGCGACCTGCGTGCCGTCGGCCACCTGGAACACCGCCGCCACCCGCACCAGCGCCACTGCCAGCGCGAAAGTGGCCGCGTTGCCCGGCATCGCCGGCCCGAGGTACAGCCCGACGATCTGCCGGGCGCCCAGGCCGAGCAGCAGCGCGCAAGCCGCCATGTAGGCCGCGGCCAGGGCGATGGCGCACAGCCCCGCGCGCCGGGCGGCCGCCCGGTTGCCGGCGCCAAGCGCGGTCGCCACCCGGACGTTGGCCGTCTGGCTCAGCGCGAGAGGCACCATGAACGACACGCCGACCACGCTGAGCGCGATCATGTGCCCGGCAAGCGCGGTCGGGCCCAGCCTGCCCGCCAGCACGCAGGCCGCGATGAACAGCCCCGCCTCCACCGCCACCATGCCGGTCGCCGGCACGCCAATTGCGGCCAGCCGGCGGAGATGCCCCACCCTGGGCCAGGCTGGCCGCATTTGCCGGCCGAACCGCCTGCCGTGCAGGATGCACAGCATCGCCGCCGCGACGCAGGACAGGCTGACCACGCTGGCCAGCGCCGACCCCGCCAGCCCCATTGCCGGCACGCCCGGCCCGCCATGGATGAACAGCCGGTTGAGCCCGGCATGAATCACCACGCCGAACGGCATCACCCACAGCAGCACGCGCTGCAGCCCCAGCGCCGGCAGCAGCTGGCGCATCATCCCGATCCCGACCACGCCCGCCGGCACGGCCCAGCGCAGCACCTGCAGGTAACGCCCGACGTCGTCGGCCAGCGCCGCCGGCTGTCCCAGCGCGCGCAGCACCGGGCCGCCCAGGCTGAGGGCGGCGAACAGGAGTGCGGCCAGGCAGGCCGCCAGCAGCACGCCGGACCAGTACAGCCCGGACACCTCCTCCGGCCGCCCGGCGCCCAGCCGGTCGGCCGCAAGCACGCCCACGCCGGACAGCGCCCCCTGCAGGATCAGCAGCGCAGTGATGAAGATGTTGGTCGCGAACGCGCCGGCGGCGAGCGAGCGGTCGCCGATGCCGCCCAGCATCAGCGTGGTGATCAGCCCCATGCCGATTTCCGACAGCAGGGCGAGCGCGATCGGCGTGGTGATCCGCACCGTTTCCCGAAAGTGAGAAGCGGCCGATCCGGCTGCTGCCGCCGTTCGGTCGAGATCGGCGGAAAGCATGCCGGCTTGTGTCAGGCGCCCTTCGGTCCCGCAAGCGGCGTGTCAGCCGGGCGAGGGATCGGGCCAGAAATCCGCGTCCACCGCCTGATCGTACGTCCACGGGCATGTTGCCGGAAACACCTGCGGGTCCAGCCCGGTCTCGATGGCCGCCTTGCGCCGCGCTCGCCTGTAGGCCGAAAGCAGCACTTCGCCGAGCAGCGGCTTGAGGCTCGGGTTGTCGGCGAGGTGATCCTGCAGATCGTCGCGCTGGTTCTCGACCGTCAGGCGCCAGCTCTTGCCGCGATGGCTGGGCTGGACCTGCCATTTCAGGAGGTGAACCATGAGCATGGTCAGACGGCTCACCAGCTCGCGCTTCTCGCTGCGGCCCATGCTTTCGATTTCGTCCGCGATGTTCTCGATGTCGGCCGCGTCCAGGCGGCCGGCGCGCAGAAGTCGGGCCTGCGCCATCGCCCATCCGTAGAAGTCGCGTTCGTAGGTGACCGGCCCGGCGGGATGGAGCGTATCCATGCCGAGAAGTTAGCGCCGATCGGCTGCCTGCTTCAACGATGACGCGAATGGGGCTTTCGCACTGGGCGCCTCTGGTGCTTTCGCATCGGGCGCCTCTGGTGCTTTCGCATGGGCAAATCTGGTGCTTTCGCACCGGCAGTGGCACGCCATCTACCGAAGCATGCTGCAGATCCTCCCGCCCCGCCCGCCTCTGCCCACCCGGCTGCGCACGCAGCTCGAATCCTTCCTCGTCCTGCGCCGCAACTTCCTCGAATTGTGGGGCCAGCCCGCCTACGAGCTGGAGGTTCTGCCCGGTCGGTTCCTCGGCCGCGAGCAGCTGATGATCAACGCGCCCGACGCGATCCGCCACGTGCTGGTCGGCAACGCGGACAACTACCAGCGCAACCCGGCAACCCGCCGCGTGCTGCAGCCGGTGCTGGGCGGCGGCCTGTTCCTGGCCGAGGGCGAGGCGTGGCGCCACCAGCGCCGCACCATCGCGCCCGCGCTGTCGCCGCGCAGCATGCCGGTGCTGGCCCACCACGTGGTCGCCGCCAGTGCCGCGAAGGAGGCCGAGCTGGCGACGCTGACGCATCGTCCGCTTGAGCTCCTGCCGCATCTGCAGCACCTCGCCCTGGCGATCGCCGGCCAGTCGATGTTCTCGCTCGAGATGTCCGGCTTCGCCGCCGAACTGCGCCGCCTGCTGATGAGCTACGGCCTGCGCTACGCGCAGCCCGGCATACTCGACCTGCTGCTGCCCGAGAACGTGCCCTCTCTGGTCGATCGCGGACGCGCTGCCTTCCGCGTCGAGTGGCTCGCCTTCCTGGACCGGCTGATCGCGGTGCGCAGCGCCTACCCGCCGCCGGGCGACCGGCCGCGCGACCTGTTCGACATGCTGGCCGCCGCCCGCGACCCGGAAACCGGCGCCGGCTTCGACCACGCGCAGCTGCGCGACGAGGTCAGCACGATGATCCTGGCCGGCCACGAGACCACCGCGGTCACGCTGTTCTGGTCGCTCTACCTCGCCGCCCTCTACCCCGAGCAGCAGGAGCGCCTGGCCGCCGAAGCCGCCGGGGCCGGGCTCGGCGCGGACGAGGCGGCCGGCGACCTTACCCGCCTGCCCGCCATCAGGGCGCATGTCGACGAGGCGCTGCGGCTGTATCCGCCCGCCTTCCTGATCGTGCGCCAGGCGCAGGCGGCGGACAGCATCATGGGCCACCCAGTCTCGGCCGGCACCACGATCACCATCAGCCCCTGGGTGCTGCACCGCCACCACAAGCGCTGGCACGCGCCGGACGCCTTCGACCCGGACCGCTTCATGCCGGGCGCCACCCCGCCCGAACGCTACGCCTACATGCCGTTCGGCGCAGGACCGCGCATCTGCGTGGGCGCGCAGTTCGCGCTGACGGAGGCCGTGCTGGTGATGGCGCGGCTGCTGCGCGCCTTCCGCATCACGCATGCCGGGTCCGGCGCCGTGGTGCCACGCGCGATGGTGACCACCCAGCCCGACCGCCCGGTGCGGTTCGTGCTCGCCCCGCGCTGACGTAGCACGGCAACCCTGGGTGCGGTGCAGCCGTTCTCCAGCCGGAACCTGCGCCGGGTTTCAGCCATTCAGGAATCCGGGCGCCGTCCCGTTCAAGGAGACCGTCACATGCGCAAGACGCTTCTGGCTTCGGCCACGCTTCTGGCCCTCGCCTGCCAGCCTGCCCTGACGCAGTCCGCCCTGGCCCAACCCGCCGACCAGGGATCCACGCCGGACGCAGGCACCGCCACGGACACGCCCGCAGCACCGGCCAAGCCCGCGCATCACCGCCATTCGGTCAGCCAGGCATCCGCCGGCGACGGCCAGACCTTCGCGCACGAGCCGGGAACGGGCGAGAGCGGCCCGGCGTCGATGAAGGCCAGCAACATCGACCCGGCGACAACGCACTCCACCATCGCGCCGCATCTGCCCGAGCCCGCCGGCGGCAGGAACGCCGGCTGGCGCAACTACCTGCGCGACGCCGAGCGCGCGATTGCCATGCACAAGACCGGCTTGGCCCAGCAATCGCTGGAGATGGCCGAGACGCGCCTGCTCGACCGCTCCACCCCGGGCGACGCCGCCGGCCAGCCCAGCAGCTCCCCCGTGATCCAGCAGGTGGCCGAGGCGCGCCGGGCTTTGGCCGCCGGCAACATGGCGGGTGCGAGGACCGCCATCGACGCCGCACTGGCGCACGCGCCGGCGGGCGAGGGGGCGATGAACGACGCGCCCGGCATGTCCCCCGGCGCAGGCATGCCCGCGGGTGCACCCATGGGCGCACCCGCGGACAGCGCGGGCGGCGCCAGGTAGGGCAGGGCTGCCGCGCGCAGGCGCGGTCGGTTTTTTCTCGCATCTGCGAGAGGCAGCGCCTATCTAGCCGGCACCGGCACGTGCAGGGTCTGACGCAGCGTCAGGCCCTTTTCGTATGCGCGGCCCCCAAACTCCGTCTGCAGAGTGCGCGCCCATGGACATCCGCAACATCGCCATCATCGCCCATGTCGACCATGGCAAGACCACGCTGGTCGACCAGCTGCTGCGGCAGTCCGGCGCGTATCGCGAGCACCAGGCGGTGGTGGAGCGCGCGCTGGACCGCAACGACCTGGAGAAGGAACGCGGCATCACCATCCTGGCCAAATGCGCGAGTGTTGTCTGGCACGAGACGCGCATCAACATCGTCGACACCCCGGGCCACGCCGATTTCGGCGGCGAGGTCGAACGCATCCTCAACATGGTGGATGGCGCGATCGTGCTGGTCGATGCCGCAGAGGGCGTGCTGCCGCAAACGAAATTCGTGGTCGGCAAGGCACTGCAGCGCGGCATCAAGCCGATCGTGGTCGTCAACAAGATCGACCGCCAGGACGCGCGCGCCGACGAGGTCCACACCGAAGTGTTCGACCTGTTTGCCGCCCTCGGCGCCACCGACGAGCAGCTCGACTTCCCGATGCTCTACGCCTCCGGCCGGCAAGGCTGGGCGGATGCCGAGCTGAACGGCCCCCGCAAGGACCTTTCGGCGTTGTTCGACCTCGTGCTGAGCCACGTGAAAGCGCCGGCGCTGGATGCCGAGGCGCCGTTCGCCATGGTCGCCTCCATTCTGGAGTACGACCAGTTCCTCGGCCGCGTGTTGACCGGCCGCATCGAGCAGGGCCGCGCCCGCCTCAACATGCCCGTCCGCGTGCTGCGCCAGGATGGCACGGTCGTGGAGAGCGGCCGCCTCACCAAGCTGCTCGGCTTCCGCGGCCTGGACCGGGTGACGGTGGAGGAGGCCGAAGCCGGCGACATCGTCGCGGTGGCGGGCCTCACCGACGCCACCATCCCCGACAGCATCGGCGCACCCGAGCTGACCCAGCCGTTGCACGCCATCCCCGTCGATCCGCCGACTCTGGCGATGACGTTCCGCGTGAACGACGGTCCGCTCGGCGGCAAGGAAGGCAAGAAGGTGACGTCGCGCCAGATCCGCGAGCGCCTGCTGCGCGAGGCCGAAGGCAACGTCGCGATCAAGATCACCGAGAGCAACGAGGCGGACGCCTTCGAGGTCGCCGGCCGCGGCGAGTTGCAGCTCGGCGTGCTGATCGAAACGATGCGTCGGGAGGGCTTTGAGCTGTCGATCGGCCGCCCGCGCGTGCTGACACAGACCAACGAGGAGACCGGCGAGCGCGAGGAGCCGTTCGAGGAGGTTCTGGTCGATGTGGACGAGCCCTATTCCGGCGTGGTCGTGGAAAAGCTGAGCCGCCGCAAAGGCCAGATGCAGGACATGCGCCCGTCCGGCGGCGGCAAGGTGCGCCTCACCTTCATCATGCCCAGCCGCGGCCTGATCGGCTATCACGGCGAGTTCCTGACCGACACGCGCGGCACCGGCATCATGAACCGCCTGTTCGCCGGCTACCGCCCCTGGGCCGGCACGATCGAAGGCCGCCGCAACGGCTCGCTCATCAGCTCCGAAAACGGCGCCACCGTGCAGTACGCCCTATGGTACCTGCAGGAACGCGGCACCCTCTTCGTCAACCCGGGCGAAGCCGTCTATGTCGGCATGATCCTGGGCGAACACTCCCGCGAAAGCGACCTCGACATCAACCCGATCAAGGAAAAGAAGCTCACCAACATCCGCGCCGCCGGCAAGGACGAAGCCATGCTGCTGATCCCGCCACGCCGCCTCAACCTCGAACAAGCCATCGCCTATATCGAAGACGACGAGCTGGTGGAGGTGACGCCGAGCGCGGTGCGGATCCGCAAGCGGTACCTGGACCCGAACGAGCGCAAGCGGAACGAGAAGAAATCGGTGGCGGCGTAGTCCGACATGCAATCCGGCGCTCGGCTGTGACAGTTGATCGCTATCACAGACGAGCGAATGAGGCACATCCTGGACGGAGACCTGACCGGCGGCGGCCATCGAGTCGGCAGCGGTCATCCTTCGAAAACGAAGTTTCCCGTCGGCTGGAGCGATGCGATGATCAAGGCGGAACTGCTAGCCGTGGCAAACGACCCGGCATCAACCAGGACGTTCCAGCCCAACGGCAAGCTTCGGCTGGAAGGCGTTCGCCAAGGCGTCAAACTGCGAGTCGTCGTCGATCCAACAACGAGCTTGGTCGTGACAGCCCACCCTTGCTAGCTTGACATTGCGCCAAGCGCTTCCGCGACATAGGAGCCTCGTGTGGCCGAGCTCGCTGCTCATCATGACCTGGACCAAGCTTTCGAGATGTTGCTCGCCGATCTTTCGGAGAGTTGGGCGAGCGCTGACATCGCCTACGTCCGCGATATTGTGAGTCACGGCGAATACCACGACGCGCTCGAGAACCTGATCGCGCTCGATGATAACAGCCGTCAAACATTTAACCCCGACCAGCTTGGACGCGTTGAGGCCCTCGCGCGGAACATTGGAACGAGCGTTTCCGCTCTACAGGCGGCCCTTCACCACCGACGCGGCCCTGTCACGGCCCGTTGAGAGGCTGACCGAACCACGATTGTGCATTTCAACATGCATGCTCAACCTGTCTTGCGATAGCAAACGCTAGGGTTCAACGCGCTTTAACGGTGAGTTATCGCAGCAAGCGTAGGATGGGGTGTGCTTGGGCACCCCGTCCACTTCCGCAACACGCCTTTCTGCCAGCACCTATGGGATTGCCCAAGTAGCCCGCATCGCGCGGGCGCGATGCGGGGTCGGCGTGGAGGTTGGGAGCTGTCCAGCCGTGTGAGCCTTTGCATCGACAGCAGTGCTTCGCCGCCGCGTTACTCGAACAGGTTCGCCAGTGACGACGTCAGGTGCTGCACCAGCGTCGGCACCGCCTCGTCCATGCGCAGGTTCACCTTGTTGGCGTAAGCCACGTCGCGGACCTGATACTGCTTGAAGTTGTTTTCCTCGTCGACATCCTGGTTCCGCTCATGCGCGCTGACGGTGTCGGCATCCGATTCGCCGTAGCTCGTGGGCGTTGCGTCGGTGACGTTGACGCTGCCCGAATGGTTGCGGTGGCCGTGATAGGTATGCGTGTGCTGGTGCACCGTGCCGCCGCCGAGCGGCCGCTCCGATATCTGGATGTCGGTGGTGACGGCGTACGTCACGTCCTTGTAGGCCTGGTTGAACGCCCAGCTCGCGGCCGCCACACCCAGCCCGACGCCCAGCCCCGCATAGCCGTTGCCGCTGCCGACCCCCGTCAGCGCCCCGGCGGCGCTGCCCAAGAGCAGCGGCTGGCCGTAGCTGGCCGACAGCAGCGCGTTCGGATCGCCCTTGAGCTGGCCCGCCTGCAGCACGTTGGCCTGCACCATGTAGTGCGCGGCCCCTGGCTCATCGACGACCGTGTAGCCGCGCGCCGCAATCGCCTCCGCCAGCGGCGTGCGCACGTCCAGCGACGGATAGTCCGACGTGTTGCGCACGCCGATATAGACGGTCTTCGCGCTGGACGGCACGGGATCCAGAAACACCGTCTCGCTCATATGCGTGTGCACGTCGAGCTCGGCATGGTTGGTCAGCGCATCGACGCCGGAGCAGGCGGCGAGCGGCGCGGATACGGCGAGCGCCATCATGGCGCGTGGCGGGCGTGCGATGGACATGGCGGGTCCTTCCCGAAATCGAGGGTTTCGACAGAAATGCTTGGGTAGGCGGAGCCGGCCGTCTCGACCGGCCCCGTATGGCGCGGCTACGAGACGACGGGCTTGAGCACCGTCCGCTTGAGAGCGATGTAGGCGCCCCAGATCACCGCGAGCTCGACCACCAGCCGCACGACATCGATGGAGTAGTGGATGTGGCGGGTCATCATGCCGGCATCCGACCCCATGAGCGCGTGCGCCTGGGCCACGGCGGCGTTCACGCTGGGCGGCCCGGACAGCAGAAAACCGTACTCATCCGGGCCGCTCATGATGGTGAACGGCGGGAAGAGGACGGCAAGCGCGGTGAGGCCGAGGGCGATGTAGAAGGAGAGGCGGGTCCATTGGGTTTGCATCAAGCTGGTCCTTTGCTCCGACGAAAGATGTCGCATGGTTACTGCGGTGCGTTGGAACAGGCGTTATCCGTGCATCTTCCCAAGATTATACTTGCAGTCTCGTACGACCGGTCGTTAGAACCGCAGTCGGTGTAAGACATCAGGGTTAGAGTGTTGTTGACTTGTTCGGCCGCCATCAGCCCATTATTATCGGTGAACCCATTATAACAGCCTAGATGGTTTCCGACTGCTGTAATCCCATACGAGTCATTCGGGTCTAACGGAACTTTAGCCGCGCTCAGCCGAGCAGCTACGTCCGGTGCCGGCGTTCCGGTCTGCCAACTTGCCTGATTCGGGAAGTCGGCGGTGGGAGCAACATCCATCACCAGTGTCCAAATCGTCGAACCGCCTGAGCCGACGCCGCTGGTTAAGCTGCCAAACTGGGTCGCGTTGTTTCCCGATTTGACGTAGTAACGGCCAGGGATGAAGCCGTCCGTCTGAGGGTTTGGTGAGGGGGTGATCTTTGCCTTCCCAGCCTGCGTCAGCACGCCAGTCGCGCTAACCGAAAATCCGATCACCACATCATTGTAAGTGAAGTTGCCGTTCGCATCGGCCACCGGCAGACGCGAGATCGACAGCGTCTTGCCCTCACCGACGATGCCGGAATCCTGCAGGTAGGCGGTTTGCGCCCAAGCGACCGCTGGGACCGCACAGGCCAGCAGGATGGGCAACAAAACCGTGACGCGTTGGGTGGTGAGCATGGTCGTCTCCGTCTCAGGGCAGCGGCCGTCTTGGCCGGCGTCTTTCCCTGGATCGAAGCCCCGACCCCTGTCAGCAAATCCTTTCCAAAACCAGTTCTCAAGCGGTTCTCAACCAAGCTACCGCATTGATCTGAAACGACTCTTCTAAACAATCCGCAACGACTTAATTAACGCTTGATACGCCAGGCGAGGCAAAGCACCGTTCCCAAACCAGAAACCGGAACGGTGGCCAATGACGAATCCCAGGCCGCAGAAGCCCACCCATGGACGGTAGCGGCCCATCGCCCGATAGCGGCACCAACCGCATCTGGTCCTTCGCCGGCGCCGAGTACGAGGAAGCCCGGCGCGAATTGCGCGTGGGCGGGGTTGCGCAGACCGTCGAAGCCAGGCCGCTGGCCGTACTCCAGGAACTGCTCGCGCGCAGCGGCGAGGTAGCCACCCGCCAGGAATTGCTCGACGTGGTCTGGCAGAACACCACCGTCACCGACCAGTCGCTCACTACGGCGGTCGCCAAGCTGCGCACCGCACTCGGCAGCGAAGGCCGCACCATCATCGAGGCGGTGCACGGCATCGGCTACCGCATCGGCGTGCCCATCGAGCTGCGTGCCGGGCCGGAACGCCCGCGCCTCGCCTTCACCCTGCGCGCGGGCGACCCGGTGCCCAACCGCCCGCAATGGTGCCTGGACCGCGCCTTCGGCAACGGCCAGAACCGCGACGTCTGGCTCGCCCGCCACGCGAAAACCGGCGAGCAGCGCGTGTTCAAGCTCGCCGACACCGAGGAGCGCCTGAACGCGCTCAAGCGGGAGGCGGCGCTGTCGCGCATCCTGCACAAAGCGCTAGGTGAACGCCCCGACCTGGTGCGCGTCAGCGAGTGGAATTTCGAGGCCCGTCCATATTTCCTCGAAAGCGCCTATGGCGGCCCGGACCTCGTCTCCTGGGCGCTGGCGCGCGGCGGCCTGGCGGCGCTGCCGCTTGCCGACCGCGTCGGCATGGTGGCCGACATCGCGCGCACCGTCGCCGCGGCCCACGGCGTGGGCGTGCTGCACCGCGACATCAAGCCCACCAACATCCTGGTGGCCGACCCAGGACCCGAACCGGCCCCCGATGCCCGTCCGTCGCTGCGGCTGGTCGATTTCGGCTCCGGCCGCCTGACCGAGGCCGCGCGCGCCAAGGCCGTCACCGTGACCGGCCTGGGCCTGACCGCAGGGGCGGCGGCAGACGGCGAACGGATCAGCGGCACGCTGCGCTACATGGCCCCTGAAATCCAGGCCGGCGGCCCGCCCACCATCGCCGGCGACGTCTATGCGCTGGGCATTCTTCTCTACCAGATGATCGTCGGCGATTTCGACCGTCCCCTCGTCGCAGGCTGGGAAAACGACGTCGCCGACCCGCTCCTGCGCGACGACATCGCTGCAGCCGCCTCAGGCGACCCCACCCGCCGCCTCGCCTCCGCCACCATCCTCGCCGACCGCCTTGACACCCTGGACACCCGCCGCACCGAGCACAGCAGGCTGCTGCTCCTGGCGGCAGAAGCCGAACGCCTGTCCCGCAAACTCGAACGCAACCGCGCGCGGCGTCCGTGGCTGATCCTGGCCGCGGCTTCGCTGGTGTTGGGCCTTCTGGGCACCAGTGTTTCGGCATTTCGGGCATCGCGCGCTCGAGACGAGGCGGAACGTCAGTCCCAAACCATACTGGCGATAAACCAATTTCTGACAGATGATCTTCTGGGGCGTGGAAACCCCGCATTGTCGGGGAACGCAAACGAGACGCTGATGCAGGCGGCCGAAGCGGCCGAACCAATGATCGAGCAGCGTCTAGCCCGCCAGCCGATGCTGGCAGCATCTATCTACGTCACCTTGACCAAAGCATTCGACGGCAGGGGCGCCTTCGACGCCTCGCGCCATGCCTATGATCGTGCAGAGGCCATTCTTACCCAGACCGAGGGAGCAAACTCTGCGGACGTAGTCATACTGATGCTTCGCCGTGCAGGCATGGAGACGATAGCGGCCCAACCCGGATCGCTCGAAAAGGGAAAGGCCATCATTTCAATCGTGGCGCCTCGCGTCGAGCGACTCGCAACGCGCCAACAAGAGGCCCGTGCATGGCTCTTGTGGGCGCGAGGTCAAGCACAGGTACTTCAAGGAGACATGGAGGAAGCCCAAAAAGATTTTGTTCAGGCAGCTGGCATTGCGGAGACTTTGCCGCAAGCATTCGACCCTCAAGAGCTTTTCTCGATACGAAACCAGTATGGATACAGTTTGCTCAAATCAGGGCGCTTGAGCGACGCTGAAGCTGTATTCAACCGACTTGCCGCAGAGCAGACGTTGCTCCACGGGCCAATGCACCCGAATGTTCTCCTGATTGATCTGAATCTTGCGGCAGTTGCAGTGCTGGGCAATCATCCAGACTTGGCCGTGCAGAGAGTCGATAAGATTTACCCAGCCCTCCGTGACGTCTTCGGGCCACTGAGTCGCAAGACAGTGCAGGCTCAAAGCCTAAAGCTCCTGGCGCTTCTGGTATTAGGTCGCTTTGAGGAAGTCGATCGGGAGGGTATCCTGTTATATCAGCAAGGCAGCGCGGCTTTCGGCAAAACATCTTGGTTAGCGTTCTATGGTTTGGGCGCTGCGGGAAACGCCGAGTGCCGCGCCGGGCATACAAAAGACGGCATCATCAAAATACGAGAGGTGGTCGAGACGAGCCGGGCCACGCTTGGAGATGCTAGCGCGATTACACAAAGCATGAAGGCTGCTCTAAGCGAATGTTTGGTGCTGGACGGCCAACCGATCGAGGCCGGAGCGCTACTGAGTCAGATCGACTGCAGGGCGCTTGCCGGTATGACGGGACAGACTGATTATTGCGCCGATGTCGATATCCTGCGGGCAGCGATTGCATTGAAGGCTAATGATAGAACGAAGACACAACACTTGCTTGCTGAAGCATTGACACAATTAGGCTCACAGTTGACTGATCCGTTCTACAAACGGTGGGCGGAACAACTCCAGACCACAGCGAGCAAGCCGTAGGGTAGGGTGCGCTTTGGCACTCCACCACGCGACACGGCGAATGACGTTGAGCACGCCGTAGCAACCATTATCGTCGTCGCGTGACCGCATACTTCGCTCCATTGCGCCGCCGTGTGCGGGGTCACGCCGAATCACTTTGCCCAGACGCCCTCCGAAGTGTGTAGACCCCAGCTGTTCGAAGTACCTGCTGCATCGCCGGCGCGGCCGCCTGTTCAGTCGCGTCGGCTGCGGCGTGCGGCAGGCCATCGCGCTGGAAACCGCATCCTGACCGGCGATCTCGCGCCGCTGGGCATCTGCCAGCCGAACCGACCGGACTCGGCCTGACTCCGCCCACCCGGGTCGTCCAGCATGAAAGGTCAGGGCGTCCCCCAACCCTTCAGCCGCGTCGTCAGCGCGTGCAGGTTGCGGTCAATGCGCCGGGCTTACGACCCCGACGCGTTCACGACGACTTCGAACGCGGCCTGATGGCTCGTGTAGCCGGTAAAATTCTGGCCGCCATCGTTCGTGTAGATCACCCTCTGCGAGACTGTGTCGCTTTGATACCAGATGAGGTTGCCGTCATAGGCGGCCGTCGTCAGGATGATCCAGTAGGTTTGTCCCGCCGTCAGGCTCGGCTTGGCGGCCGAGACGAGCTTGGTGCTGCGCGTTTTCACCCCGGAGCCCAGGGGCAGCTTCTGGGCGAGAAGGGTTTCCAGAACCGGGTCGCTCAGGTCCGGCGCGCCCGAGCCGTTGTCGGGAACCAAGGTGACGGTGGCAGCCGGGAAGCCGGCCAGCGAACCCAGGGCAAGCTCCAGGTAGTCCAGCGTGCCTGTCGTGGTCGGCACGAAACTGGCCGCGAGCGCTATGTAGCCGGACGGAAGATAGCCCAGGTGATAGCCCGCCGTGCCCACGCTCTGCGGGCCTTGGTAGCTATGCTTGGACAGGTTCTCATACGACGTATAGGCGATTGTCTGCGCCATGGCGTTGCTCGCACACGCCGTGCCCGCCGCCGTCAGAACCAGGATCGCGGCCGCTTTCAAGGATGTCATGATTTTCGCGCCTTTGCGTGAAGTGATTGCCTGCTGCACACGGACGTTTCAGTGCGTCCAGGAGCGAAGGTTGAACCATCGCCGCTCCGTGCAGAGGGGTAACAACCGCCCGTTGCACCTGCCATGACTGTGCGTCCGGACTTTTGACCGTCCGTCCAAACACGCCGCAGCCTGCAAGTCGGTGTTCGAAACTCCAAGCCCTACTATGAGGATTTCAAAGGCGCGCCTTTGACGGGGTCCAGGGGTCGCGCCCCTGGCCTTTACTAATCGTCCTGTTCGCGTATCCAGCGCTGGTACTGTTCGGCCAGGTTGGGCAGGCTTGGCCGCCGGATCGAACTCGGCGTTCCGGCGATGCTCCGCACGTCGCTCGGCGTCGCAGAGAATTCCTGGCGGAACGCACGCGAAAAATGCGCCTCGCTCTTGAAGCCGCAGGCAAAGGCGATGTCGGAAACACGGCGCCGCTCCGCCGGGTCGCTCAGCGCACGGCCGGCCGCGCGCAGGCGGCGGCGGCGGATGAAGGCGGCAACGCCCCCGTCATGTTCCAGCAGCGTGTACAGTGCGGTGCGGGACAGTCCTGTGGCGTCCGCAACCCCCTCCGGCGAGAGGTCGGGATCGCTCAGCTTTTCGTCCACCGCACGCCTGACCTCCTGGCGCAGCGATGCGGTCACCTGGCTGCTTGCCCGTTCCAGGCGCTCCCGCGTCGGTGCGACGCAAGCGGCGATCAGGCCGTAGGTGCCGCGCTCGATATGCGGTGCTTCTTCTTGGGTTATGTAGGGCAGCCTGCGCTCCAGCGAGCCGAGATAATCGGCCAGCAACCCACCGGCGGCGCCCTCGACCACCATGCCGTGCAGCGGGCAGTTCACCGGAAGCAACCCCTCCAGCTCGTCCTGGGGCACGGTGTAGCTGACCGAAGCGTTCGGCGGGGCCAGTGCCGTCATCGGATGGGCGAGGTCGAGCACGACCACCGACCCTGCCGGCGCCACGATCGGCACGCCGGCCGCATCGCCCACCAGGCCGCCGTCATGCATCAGCACAAGCACGTAATGATCGATGCCGTCGATCTTCGCCTGTCTGGGCAAGCGCTCCATCCGCAGGCCTGCGGCGCACCGGCGGCTGTTGATCATGATACGGCCGAGGCGCCAGATCCTGGCCTGCAGGCTGAAATCCGCCTCGGGCGTGTCGTGAAGGGAAACGTCGAACGTGACACTCATCGCCTGACGAAAATAGGTAAATCGCAGGTCCGGCGGCAGGTCGTCCGAGTTGAACTGGATGCACGGCAGCGTTGGCGCCGTGGCGGGCGACCCTTCGCCGGCACGTGCCGACATGTCGCGCCCGGCAGTCGAGGATCCGCCCATGATTGACCTCCTTTGTACCACGTTGCTTCGGCCGCAACGCGCTTCGCCCGGCAGCGACGCCGCCCGGCCAGCGGCACAGCACTAACCCCGCCTTTGCCCGACCGTTGCCTGCCCCGGCGCCACCGGGCGGTGCGGCCGTGACATTTCGCCCCGCTGCGCGCCAGACCGTGACCGGTTCGCATCGGCTCACCGGTCATGGTCCACCTTGTTTTGGCGAGCAGATTCACGCGTTCAGGTGATTCCACCTGAACGCGATCTGCTCTAGAAGCACCGCTCCGGCGGCGTGCAGCCCCGGCGACCACGGAGCAACCCATGTTCAAGGGCTCGATCGTCGCCCTGATCACCCCCATGCGCGAAGACGGGTCGCTCGACGAGCCGGCGGTGGCGCGATTCGCGGAGTGGCAGATCGCGCAGGGGTCGCAGGGGCTCGTTCCGGCCGGCACGACCGGGGAATCCCCGACCCTGACCCATGCCGAACACCAGCGCGTCATCGAGATCGTGGTGGAAGCCGCCGACGGCCGGGTGCCGGTGATCGCCGGTGCCGGGTCAAACAGCACGGCCGAGGCGATCTCGCTGGTGTCGCACGCCAGGCGCGCCGGCGCGGACGGCGTCATGGTCGTGACGCCGTACTACAACAAGCCGTCGCAGGAAGGCCTGTTCCTGCATTACTCCGCCATCGCGGACGCGGCCGATTTGCCGCTGATCATCTACAACATCCCGTCCCGCAGCGTGATCGACATGAGCGTGGAGACGATGGCTCGCCTGGCCCGCCACCCCAACATCGTGGGCGTGAAGGACGCGACGGCAAACCTGTCGCGCCCGCTGCACACCCGACGCGCCTGCGGCGAAGATTTCGTGCAGCTGTCGGGCGAGGATCACACCGTCGTGCCGTTCCTCGCCGCCGGCGGCCACGGATGCATCTCGGTCACCGCCAACGTCGCCCCGCGGCAATGCGCGGCGATCCACCAGGCGTGGACCGATGGCCGGGTTGCCGACGCGATCGCCCTGCAGGACGAACTCGTGGTGCTGCACGACGCGATGTTCTGCGAGAGCAACCCAGGCCCGGTGAAATTCGGCGCCAGCCTGCTCGGCCACACATCGGACCATTGCCGCCTGCCGCTGGCGCCGATCTCGGAGGCCGCGCGCGCGCGCGTGCGTGCTGCGATGACCGAAACCCGCTTGTTGAACTGATTTTCGCGGTGGCCGAACCCAAGAAGAAATCGAACCTGATCAGTCACGGCCTTGCGGCGCAAAACCGCCGCGCGCGCTTCGACTACACGATCAAGGAAACGGTCGAAGCCGGCATCGTGCTGCGTGGCCCCGAAGTGAAGTCCCTGCGCCACGGCCGCGCTACGATCACCGAGGCCTGGGCCGGCGAGCGCGACGGCGAGCTGTTCCTGTTCAACTGCTACATCCCCGAATACCAGGCGGGCGTGCTGTCGCGCTTCGAACCGCGCGCGCCACGAAAACTGCTGCTGCACAAGAAGCAGGTCGGCACGCTGATCGCGCAGACCGTCCGCCTCGGCTACACGCTGGTGCCGCTCGACATCCATTTCAACGAGAAAGGGATGGCCAAGGTGGTGATCGGCGTGGGGCAGGGGCGTAACAAGGCGGACAAGCGGCATGCCATTGCCGATCGGGACTGGAAGCGGGACAAGGCGCGGATCATGCGGGACAAGGGGTAAGCAAGCAGTCCTTTTTTGAAAAAAAGGACCAAAAAACTTTTGTTCTTGAGTCCGCGACAGCCATCAAAAGTTTTTTGCTGCTTTTTTTCAAAAAAGCAGGCCTTCCTACCCCAACCGCCGAACAATCGCCTCCGTAACCTCCTTGGTCCCCGCATTTCCCCCAAGATCACGCGAACGCACCCCGTCGCTGACAAAGGCGTGGCGGATCGCGCCACGCAGGCGGTCGCCCTGATCGTGCAGCCCGGCATGGTCCAGCATCAGGCAGGACGCCAGCAGCAGCGCCGCAGGGTTGGCCACCCCGCGCCCGGCAATGTCGGGCGCCGATCCGTGGACCGCCTCGAAGATGGCCGCGTTCGCGCCGATATTGGCGCCCGGCGCCAGGCCGAGCCCGCCGATCAGCCCGGCGATCAGGTCCGACAGGATGTCGCCGAACAAATTCGTCGTCACGATCACGTCGAACTGCCAGGGATTGAGCACGAGCTGCATGGCGCAGGCGTCCACGATGCGGTCGTCCATCGCGACGCGGCCCTCGTATTCAGGCGCCATCTCGCGCCCGACATCGAGGAAGATGCCTGTCAGCGCCTTGAGGATGTTGGCCTTGTGCACGACGGTCACCTTCTTGCGGCCGTTGGCGACCGCGTATTCGAAGGCGTGCCGGATGATCCGCCGGCAGCCGGCGCGCGTGTTGAAACCGGCGGAAAACGCCACCGCCTTGTGGTCGTCGCCCACCGGCATGTAGTGCTCGAAAGCGGCGTAGAACCCGTCGAGGTTCTCGCGGACCAGCGTGATGTCGATGTCGTCGTACCGGCCGCCGGGGATCAGCGTCGTCGCCGGCCGCATGTTGGCGAACAGCTCGAATTCGCGCCGCAACTCCACGTTCACCGACTTGAACCCGCCGCCGACCGGCGTGGTCAGCGGCCCCTTCAGCGCCAGCTTGGTGCGGCGGATGCTGTCCAGCGTGCTGGCAGGCAACGGGTCGCCATGGGTTGCTATCGCGCCGAGGCCGGCCGGCGCCGTTTCCCAGGCGAACGGCGACCCCATCGCCTCGAACACGGCAATCACGCTCTGCATGATTTCCGGACCGATGCCGTCGCCGGGAATGAGCGTCGCTGGGATGGGTGCCATGGCTGGCCATACCGGTCACGGTCGCGCGCCGTCAAGAACGGCCCCTGCCGTACGGGCGCCGACGGGCCGCCCCCGCCGCCCGGTCAGAGCGGGGAGGGCAGCCCGACGATCAGGCCGCCGCAGCCCGGCGCGGCAGCGTCCAGTTGGGCCGTACGAAATGGCAGGTGTAGCCGTTCGGTATCCGCTCCAGGTAATCCTGGTGCTCGGGCTCGGCCTCCCAGAACTCGCCTGCAGCGGAAAGCTCGGTCACCACCTTGCCCGGCCACAGGCCGGAGGCGTTCACGTCGGCGATGGTGTCTTCGGCCACCGCCTTCTGCTCGGGCGTGGTGAAGAATATCGCCGAACGGTAGCTGGCGCCGCGGTCGTTGCCCTGGCGGTTGGGCGTGGTCGGGTCGTGGATCTGGAAGAAGAACTCCAGCAGCGTGCGGAAGCTCGTGCGGGCCGGATCGAAGACGATCTCGATCGCCTCGGCATGGTTGCCGTGGTTGCGATAGGTGGCGTGGCGGACCTCGCCGCCCGTGTAGCCGACGCGGGTCGAGACCACCCCGGGCAGCTTGCGGATCAGATCCTGCATGCCCCAGAAACAGCCGCCCGCCAGTACTGCGCGTTCCGTGTCCATGCCATGTCCTCCTCACCAGATGAGCGCCGCTTCGGCCGTGACGCCGAAGCCGACGCTCAGATGGTGGTCGGGCAGGGCGATGTCGAGCGTCGGCGTGCCGCAGCCCGGGACGGGGCTGCGGCGGAAGCGTCAGGCCAGGTCGAAGCGGTCGAGGTTCATCACCTTGGTCCAGACCGCCACGAAGTCGTGCACGAACGCGCCCTGCGAGTCCTCGCAGCCGAACACCTCGGCGATGGCGCGAAGCTGGGAGTTCGAGCCGAAGACGAGATCGACGACGGTCCCCGTCCATTTCAGCTCGCCCGTCTTACGGTCGCGCCCTTCGAACAGGTCCTCGGCCTTCGAGGACAACTGCCACACCGTCCCCATGTCGAGCAGGTTGACGAAGAAGTCGTTCGTCAACGTCCCCGGACGGTCGGTGAACACGCCGTGGCTCGCACCCTGGACGTTGGCGCCCAGCACGCGCAGGCCGCCGAGCAGCACCGTCATCTCGGGCGCGGTCAGCGTCAGCATGTGCGAGCGATCCAGCAGCATCTCGGCTGCCGGCCGCACATGGCCCTGGCGCAGGTAGTTGCGGAACCCGTCGGCCGTCGGCTCCAGCACCGCGAAGGAGAGGATGTCGGTCTGCTCCTGCGTGGCGTCGGTGCGCCCAGGCGTGAACGGCACGGTCACGTCGTGTCCGGCCCGCTTGGCCGCCGCCTCGATGGCCGCGCAACCGCCCAGCACGATCAGGTCGGCCAGCGATACGCGGCGTCCGGCGACCTGCGACCCGTTGAACTCGGCCTGGATCGCCTCGTATACAGGCAGCACGCGCCCCAGCTCCTCCGGCTCGTTGACCTCCCAATAGGCCTGCGGCGCCAGCCGGATGCGCGCGCCGTTCGCCCCGCCGCGCTTGTCGGTCGTGCGGAAGGTGGAGGCCGACGCCCAGGCCGTCTTGACGAGCTGGGCAACCGACAGCCCGGATGCGAGGATCTTCTCCTTCAGCCCGGCCACGTCCTGCTCGCCGACCAGCTTGTGGTCGACCGCCGGAACCGGGTCCTGCCAGAGCTGCGGCTCGGCCGGCACCCAGGGGCCGTGATAGCGCTCGATCGGCCCCATGTCGCGATGGGTCAGCTTGTACCAGGCCCTGGCGAAGGCTTCGGCGAACTGGTCGGGGTTCTCGTGGAAGCGCTTTGAGATCGGGCCGTAGATCGGGTCCAGCTTCAGCGCGAGGTCGGTGGTGAACATCATCGGCGGATGCTTCTTGGCGGGGTCGTGCGCGTCCGGCACGGTGCGCGCGGCCTCCTCGTCGCGCGGCGTCCACTGGTGCGCGCCCGCCGGGCTCTTGCTCAGCACCCAGTCATGGTTGAACAGGTTTGCGAAATAGCCGTTGTCCCATTGGATCGGCGTGTCGTTCCATGCGCCCTCGAGCCCGCTGGTGATGGTGCTGCCCGCGTTGCCCGTGCCGTAGGAGTTTTTCCAGCCAAAGCCCTGCTCGACGGTCGCGGCGGCTTCCGGCTCCGGCCCGACATGATCGACCGGATGGGCCGCGCCATGCGCCTTGCCGAAGGTGTGGCCGCCGGCAATCAGCGCCACGGTCTCCTCGTCGTTCATCGCCATCCGGCCGAACGTCTCGCGAATGTCGCGGGCCGAGGCGAGCGGGTCGGGGTTGGCGTTGGGGCCTTCGGGGTTGACGTAGATCAGCCCCATCTGAACGGCGGCCAGAGGGCTCTCGAGCTGGCGGTCGCCGCTGTAGCGCTTGTCGTCCAGCCAGGTGCTCTCAGCGCCCCAGTAGACGTCTTCCTCGGGCTCCCAGATGTCGGCGCGGCCGAGTGCCACGCCGAACGTCTTCAGGCCCATCGACTCCATAGCGAACGTGCCGGCCAGCACCATCAGGTCGGCCCAGGAGATCTTGCGGCCGTATTTCTGCTTGATCGGCCACAGCAGGCGGCGCGCCTTGTCCAGGTTGGCGTTGTCTGGCCAGCTGTTCAGCGGCGCGAAGCGCTGCGTGCCGGCGCCTGCCCCGCCGCGCCCGTCGGCGGTGCGGTAGGTGCCCGCGCTGTGCCAGGACATGCGGACGAAGAACGGGCCGTAATGCCCCCAATCAGCCGGCCACCAATCCTGCGAGGTGGTCATCAGCGCCATGATGTCGGCCTTGAGCGCCTCGACGTCGAGGCTCCTCAGCTCCTGGGCGTAGTCGAAGTCGCGGCCCATAGGATCCGACAGCGGCGAGTTCTGGTGCAGGATCTTCAGGGTCAGCCGGTTGGGCCACCACTGGTCGTTGGACATCGCCAGCATGACCGTGCGCTGCTGTTCCCTGCCGCCCACGACCGGGCACTTGCCTTCGCCGTCCATCTCGTCTCTCCGCCATTCTTGTGGTTGCCGTGCACCGCTTGTGCACGCCACCGATCCATAACTCTAATCGATTCTGCGGCTGTAACCCATAGGGGGTTCCTATGATCTTGCCGTTGGCGCTCACGCCGGCGCGGGCGCGAGCTGCGCCAGGTCGGCAAGCAGCCCGGGCCCGCTCGGATGCCAGTCCAGGGCCTGCCGCGTCGTGGTGCTGAGGGCGGACATGTCCTTGTCCACGAAGGTCATCAGCCAGCCGAAATGCGCGCCCGCCTCGTCTGGCGGCAGCGCGGTTGCCTTCACGCCCAGGCTGCGGCCGACCGCTTCCGCGATGGCCCGGAACGCGATTCCTTCCTCGGCGACCGCGTGGTAGCGGGCGCCCTGCTGCCGTCGTTCCAGCGCGAGCCTGAACAGGTCCGCCGTGTCGGCAAGATGCGCGGCCGACCAGCGGTTCGCGCCTTCGCCGACATAGGCGGAAACGCCCGTCCTGCGCGCCAGTGCGATCACCTCGGTGACCAGGCCCTGCCTGCGCGTGTCGTGTATCTGCGACAGCCGCATCACCGACACGTTCACGCCGCGGTCCAGCAGGTCGCGTCCCGCCAGTTCGGAGGCGACGCGCGGGTTCGGATGCTCAGGGTCGAAATGATCCTCGGTCGCCGGCCGCCCGGGGACCGCCCCCATCGCGGTTCCCGACGTGATGACCAGGGGCCGGTCGGATCCTTCGAGCGCCGAACCCAGCGCCTCGATGGCGCGTCGGTCCTTCCGGCAATTTTCGACGAAACGCGTGAAATCGTGGTCGAAGGCGGTGTGGATGACCCCGTCGCAGCCGGCAGCACCGCGGGTCAGGCTGTGCAGGTCCACGATGTCGCCGAGATGCGGCTCGGCGCCGGCTTTGGCGAGCGAACGGGCGCCCGCATCGGAACGGGTCAGCCCCAGGACCTGATGGCCTGCCGCGACAAGGCGGGTCACGATTTCGGAGCCGATGAAGCCGGTGGCGCCGGTCAGGAATACACGCATGTTCGTCCTCTGGTTGCTTGCACAGCCAGACTGGCCCACACTCCCATACTGCTGAAGTAGTGACCTTATCGTAGTAAGTGGTTCAACAGGATAGGTATGGCAGCGTCCTCCGACACTCCGCTCGGCGCCTATCTGCGGGATCGCCGCAGCCGGCTCGACCCTGCAGCGCTCGGCCTGTCCGGCACGCGCCGGCGCACCGCCGGGCTGCGCCGGGAGGAGGTCGCGCAGCGCGCCAACATCAGCCCGACCTGGTACACCTGGCTGGAGCAGGGGCGCGGGGGCGCACCCTCGGCCGACGTGCTGAACCGCATCGCCGGCGGCCTGATGCTGACCGAATCCGAGCGCGAGCACCTGTTCATGCTCGGCCGCGGGCACCCGCCGGAGGTCAGGTACAAGGCGCCGGAGGGCGTCTCGCCACGGTTGCAGCGCCTGATCGACGCACTCGAGACCAGCCCCGCGATCGTCAAGACCGCCACCTGGGACGTGGTGGCCTGGAACCGTGCGGCCGCCGTCGTGCTGACCGATTACGGCGCGCTGCCGCCGGCGCAGCGCAACATCCTGCGCCTGATCTTCGGCAATAGGGGTGTCAGGGACGCGCAGGAGGATTGGGACGGGATGGCCAGGGCCGTCGTTGGCGCCTTCAGGGCGGATGCCGCCCGCGCCGGCGCCGCGTCCGAAGTCGCCCAGCTGGTGGACGAGCTGTGCAGGTCGAGCGCCGAGTTCCAGGCGCTGTGGCGCGACAACGACGTCCGCATCCATGGCGAGGGCACCAAGCGCCTGCGCCATGCCACGCTCGGCCTGATCGAGCTGGAGTATTCGGGTTTCGCCGTCGATGGCCGCCCCGATCTGGGGCTGATCGTGTACAACCCCGCCACCCGCCAGGATGCCGGCCGCATCCGCTCGCTGGTCCGGTCCGCGGGGTGCCGGCCGCACACCGGATAGAGCCATGCTCAAGCGTTTTCTGACCTATTATCGCCCGCACAGGACGCTGTTCCTGCTGGATTTCGGCTGCGCCGTGCTCTCCGGCCTGCTGGAGCTGGGGTTCCCGATGGCGGTGCGCGCCTTCGTGGACCACCTGCTGCCCGGCCGCGACTGGGGCATCATCCTGCTCGCTTCCGCAGGGCTGCTGGCCGTCTACCTGCTCAACACCGGGCTGATGATCGTGGTGACCTACTGGGGCCACCTGCTCGGCATCAGCATGGAGACGGAGATGCGCCGGCGCGCCTTCGATCACCTGCAGAAGCTCTCGTTCCGGTTCTACGACAACGTCAAGACCGGACACCTGGTCGCCCGCGTCACCAAGGACCTCGAGGAGGTGGGCGAGGTCGCCCATCACGGCCCGGAAGACCTGTTCATCGCCCTGATGACGTTCGCCGGCGCCTTCGCGCTGATGTTCACGGTGAACCCGCGTTTGGCGCTGATCACCGCCGCCGTGGTGCCGCCGGTGACCGTGCTGTCCAGCCGCTACGGCGCGCGCATGGCGCAGAACTTCCGCACGCTGTTCGAGCAGGTCGGCCGGTTCAACGCCCGCATCGAGGAGAACGTGGGCGGCATGCGGGTGGTGCAGGCCTTCGCCAACGAGGATCACGAGCGCCGGCTGTTCGCGGCCGACAACGCGGGCTACCGCGACACCAAGCTGGCGGCCTACTGGCTGATGGCCGCCAGCATGTCGATCACCTACCTGGGCATGCGGGTGACGCAGGTGGTGGTGATGCTGGCGGGCACCTGGTTCGTGCTGCACGGGCAGCTTTCGGCCGGCGGCTTCATCGGCTTCCTGCTGCTGGTGGGCGTGTTCCTGCGGCCGGTGGAGAAGATCACGGCGGTGCTGGAGGTGTATCCGAAGGGTGTCGCCGGCTTCCGCCGCTACCTCGACCTGCTGGACACCGCGCCCGACATCGCCGACGTGCCGGGCGCGGCAGACGCCGGCCGGCTGCGCGGCGCGATACGCTACGAGGGCGTGACGTTCGGCTACGCCCCCGGCCGCCCTGTGCTGCGGAACATCGACCTCGACATCAGCCCGGGCGAGATGGTCGCCTTCGTCGGGCCGTCCGGCGCGGGCAAGACCACGCTCTGCGCGCTGCTGCCGCGCTTCTACGAGCCGCAGTCGGGCCGGATCGTCATCGACGGGCGCGACATCGCCGGCATGACGCTGGCTTCGCTGCGGCGGCAGATCGGCATCGTGCAGCAGGACGTGTTCCTGTTCGGCGGCACCGTGCGCGAGAACATCGCCTACGGACGGCTCAATGCCACCGAGGCGGAGATCGCCGAGGCGGCGCGTCGGGCGCAGATGGCGCCCACCATCGCCGCGATGCCGGACGGGCTCGACACCATCGTGGGAGAGCGCGGCATCAAGCTGTCGGGCGGGCAGAAGCAGCGCCTGGCCATCGCCCGCATCTTCCTCAAGGACCCGCCGATCCTGATCCTGGACGAGGCGACCAGCGCGCTCGACACCGAAACCGAACGCGCGATCCAGTCGGCGCTGGCCGAGCTGTCCCGCGGCCGGACCACCCTGGTGGTGGCGCACCGCCTCGCCACCATCAGGAACGCCGATCGCATCGTGGTCGTGGACGAAACGGGAATAGCCCAGCAGGGCGCGCACGGCGAATTGCTCCAGGCGGGCGGGCTCTACGGCCGCCTGCACGGCCTGCAGGGCGAGGATGGTCCGGCCGCTGCCGCCTCGCCGGCGGCATGACCCGCCGGCGGCTGAGCAGCGCGCCGGACGGGCGGGCGGCATTCGGGCGAGGGGCGAACCGCCCGCCGGCACGGCCGTTGAGGCGGGCTGCACGGGCGGGACGGAGCGCCTCGCGCAGGCCGCCTGGGCGAGAGATGATACGGACCAAGGTGGAGACCCGACGATGAGCGATGCGGCGACCTACACGCCACCGAAGGTCTGGAACTGGCACAAGCCGAGCGGCGGCAGGTTTGCCAACATCAACCGCCCGGTATCCGGCGCCACGCATGAGCGGGAGCTGCCGGTCGGCCGGCACAAGCTGCAGCTCTACTCGCTGGCGACCCCGAACGGCGTGAAGGTGACGATCATGCTGGAGGAGCTGCTGGCCGCCGGCCACGAGGGGGCCGAGTACGATGCCTGGCTGGTCAGGATCAACGAGGGCGACCAGTTCGGCAGCGGCTTCGTTGCGGTGAACCCGAATTCGAAGATACCGGCGCTGATGGACCGCAGCGGCGACGCTCCCGTGCGCGTCTTCGAGTCCGGCGCGATCCTGCTGTATCTGGCCGAGAAATTCGGGGCGTTCCTGCCGACCGAGACGGCGCTGCGGGCCGAGTGCCTGTCCTGGCTGTTCTGGCAGATGGGCAGCGCGCCCTACTTGGGCGGCGGGTTCGGCCATTTCTACGCCTACGCCCCGACGAAGATCGAATACGCCATCGACCGTTTCGCGATGGAGGCGAAGCGCCAGCTCGACGTGCTGGACCGTCGGCTGGCGCAGACCGAGTATCTGGCGGGCCCCGACTACACGCTCGCCGACATCGCCGTGTGGCCCTGGTATGGCGGGCTGGTGAGCGGCTTGCTGTACGAGGCCGGGGAGTTCCTGCAGGTGCAGGACTACAAGAATGTCCAGCGCTGGACCAAGGCGATCCTGGACCGGCCGGCCGTGCAACGCGGTCGCAAGGTCAACCGCATTTCCGGCGAGCTGTCGAGCCAGCTGCACGAGCGCCACGACGCGGCGGATTTCGACACGAGGACGCAGGACAAGCTCGAAGCCGGGGGATAAAACCCCCGGCGTCGCCGACGCCCACCCGACGTTGCAAACGCGTTGACAAGCGCGGCCGCTGCGCAGTCAAGTGCGCCGATGCATGGGGGGAAGGTCTGTACGATGAACAAGTGGACCTGGTCGATTGCCTGCGCCTCTACTCCGTTCGCCTGCGCCGTGGCGGCGCAACTGCACTGGCCGCTGCCGGCCGACAGCCTGGCGCAGAACGGCACGCGCCAGGCGACGAGAAGCAACACGATCCGGCCCTCCGCCCTGCCGGCGCTCCCCGACAAGGGAGTACACCCCCACGCCGCGGCGGGCCTCGCACGGACGTATTCGGGTACGCCGATCGACGTGCTGAACTACCATTACGACACGTATCCGACCGGCTGGAACGGCCGCGAGACCGACCTGACACCGGCTTCCGTGGCGTCGGCGAGCTTCGGCCTGCTGACCACGATCCCGGTGGACGGCAACGTGTTCGCGCAGCCGCTGATGGTGTCGCAAGTGACACTTCCCTCGGGCGACACGCACAACGTGCTGATCGTGGCCACCGGCCACAACAGCGTCTACGCCTTCGACGCGCAGAGTTACGCGACGCTGTGGCAGGTAAGTCTGGGCACGCCGCAGGCCAGCGGCGACGTCGGCTGCAGCGACGTTCAGCCCGAATACGGCATATCGAGCACGCCGGTGATCGTGCGCAACGGCAATGGCGGCACGATCTACGTTGTCAGCGCCACCGAACCCGCGTCCATGTCGTTCCACACCCAGCTGCACGCGCTTGACCTGCTGACCGGCAAGGACATCGTGGCCCCGCGTGAACTCGATCCACGGGCGCCCCTCAAATCGGGCGGCACGCTGCATTTCGACCCGCAGAATCAGTGGAACCGCACCAGCCTCGTCTATACCGGGGGCGCCGTCTATGTGGGCGTCGGTTCGCATTGCGACAGGAATTCGGGGGACACCTCCGGGTGGCTGCTGCGCTACGACGGGGCGACGCTGAAGCCGGAGGGCGCGTTCAACACCATCAAGGCATCTGCCTCCTACGAGTTGGCGAGCATTTGGATGAGCGGCTTCGCCCCGGCCGTCGACGACGCAGGCGATGTGCTGGCCATCACCGGAAACGGAAATTTCAGCCTGACAAAGGACGAGGAGGGCTACGGAGAGAGCATCATCGCACTCTCCAGCGACGTCAAGACGCTGCGCGGCACGTTCACTCCCACGAATTGGCAGTCCCTCAACAACAACGACTCCGATTTCGGGTCAGGCGGCGTTATGGCCGTGCCGGTCGTGGCGGGCCAGGCATCGCCGCCGCTGGCGATCGGGGCGGGCAAGGACGGCAACGTCTACGTCGTGAACGCCTCCATGCTCGGCGGAAAGGTCAAGCGAGGATCCAAACCGCTGCAGACTCTGCAGCTTTCAACGTGCTTTTGCGCGCCTGCCTATTACGTGGCGGGTTCGGGCGGCGTCGTGTTCTATCAGACGTCCGGAGATGTCATGCGGGCCTATACCGTTGCGACCGGTGCTGCTCCGAGCCTGACGCAGATCGCTGCCGGAACGGACCAGGCAGGATTCGGCGGCTCGTTCCCGATCGTGAGCAGCAACGGCAGCACGGCCGGCACTGGCGTGGTATGGGCCCTGGAGCACGGCTCGACCATGCAGCTGCACGCCTACGACGCGGGCAAGCTCGGCGCCCCGCTGTTCCAGGCCAACTCCGGAAGCTGGTCGAACGGCAGCCGCGGCTGGCTTACCCCGCTCGTCGCAAACGGCCGCGTCTACGCGCCAGCCACAGGCACCGTAGAAGTGTTCGGGCTCACCAACTGACGCCTGCATCCCGAATGCACGGGACGGCTTGATTCGTGCACCTTCACATCCGTCTCCGGTGGCGCCTCGGCAGCTGACGTAGGGCAGGGGCAAGCGGCGTCCCCTGGGCCAAAGTCATCGACGGCGGCGCGGACTCTCGCGGCCGCAACGCGAAGATGCGACACCAGTAGCGGGGTCTGAGCATGTCCGGTTCGAGTTGAACCGGCCATGCTCTGACGATCGATTTCGGCTGGCGCGGCCCCGAGCAGAAGTCGCAGAAGGGATATTATGCCAACTAAATGCTTGCCTGTGTCGAGCTTACAGCGGGTCGGACGCCTGGGCATCCGTGCTCAACACCATGCCGTCATGGGCGGCTTCCATGCCTCTGGGCAGGTTTGCGGCCATCCAGGACCAGTCCATGTCGTAGCCCATGTGCGTCAGGATCGTTCGCCGAACGTTCAGCCGGCGCCGCCAGGCGTCGATCAGGTCGATATGGGCGTGCGTCAGGTGTTCCTGCCGCTGGAAGCAGCCCACCAGCCAGGTCTGCGTACCCGCCAGCGCCGCGAAAGCGGCGTCGTCCAGCCTGACCACGTCGGTGGAATAGGCGAAGCTTCCGATGCGCAGCCCCAGCGTGCGCATGACATAGTGGTCCTGGTCGAAGGTGCGGATGGTTGTTCCGCATCGCTCGATGGTCGCGCCGGGCTCGATGATCTGGAAATCCATGACCGGGCGAAAGAAGTGCGGCGGGGTCCAGGGCCGGAAAGCGTAGTCGAACCGCCGTGCCAGCTCGTCCCTGGTCGTCTGCGTGGCATAGGCCGGCAACGGGCTGCCGGTGATGCGGTTCAGCAGGCGCACGTCGTCCAGCCCCGCCACGTGGTCGGCATGAGCATGCGTGAACACCAGCGCGTCGACCCTGGGCACCCTGTTGGCCAGCAGCTGCGTCCGCACGTCCGGGCCGGTGTCGACCAGGATGCGGCCGCCTGGCGCCTCGATCAGGATGCTGGCGCGGGAGCGGCGGTTGCGGGGCTCTTCCGGGTCGCAGGCGCCCCAATCGCCGTCCCCGTGCAGGCCGCCCGGGCTGGGCACGCCGGCCGAGCCGCCGCAGCCGAGTACAACGACCCTCACTCCCGTCAGGCCGCCTTGCTGAACAGGCGGTAGAAGTTGCGGGTCGTCAGCTCGGCCACCGCTTCGGGCGACAGGCCCCTGACCTCGGCCAGCACCCTGGCCGTGTGGGCGACGTAGGCGGGTTCGTTGCGCTTGCCGCGATGGGGTACGGGTGCGAGGTACGGTGCGTCGGTTTCCACCAGAAGCCGCTCGGCCGGCAGTTCGGCCGCGATCGCCCGCAGCCCGTCCGATTTCGGGAACGTGAGGATGCCGGAAAAGCTGACATGGCCGCCCATCGCCACGGCCTGCAGCGCCAGCTCGCGCCCTGAGCTGAAGCAATGCAGCAGGAAATCGAAGCTTCCGCCTTGATTTTGCTCCTCTTTGAGGATGGCGAGCGTGTCCTCGTCCGCGTCGCGGGTGTGGATGCAGACGGGTAGGCCGGCCAGCCTGGCCGCGCGTATATGGCGCCGGAACATTTCCGCCTGCGTCTCACGCGGCGCGCCGTCGTAGTGATAATCCAGCCCGGCCTCCCCGATGCCGATGACGCGCCGGCGCGACGCCAAGGCCGCCAGCTGCTCCACGTCGGGCAGGTCTTCCTCGGCCGCGTAATGCGGGTGGGTGCCGATGGTGCACCACGCCTCCGGCACCTCGTCCAGCAGCGCGAACTGCTCCTCCGCGCGGGAAAGCCGGGTGCCGATGGTCACCAGGCCGCCGATGCCGGCTGCCTGGGCACGCCGCCGGACCTCCGCCCGCTCCTCGCCCTTGTAATAGTCCAGATGGCAGTGGGAATCGATCAGCATCAATGCGCTACGCTGCTTCTTCCACCCAGCGTGGGAAGACGCCCTGCGGCGGCGGAAGCGCGGTCGCGGCGGCGAGCGGCCGGTCCAGCGCCGAGAGGTCGCGCTCGCCCTCCGGCACGCCCAACTGGTCGAGCATGCGCGCCATGCTGCCCGGCATGAACGGCTGCAGCACGGTCGCGACCACGCGTATGGTGTCGGCCAGCACGCGCAGCACCGCGGCCATGCGCGCGGGGTCGGTGCGGCGCAGCGCCCAGGGCGCCTGATGGTCGATATAGGCGTTCGCCGCCCGGATCACGCGCCAGGTCTCCTCCAGCGCGTCGCCGAGCGCCTGCCGGCCCACATGCTCGCGCAGCCGCGCCGGCAGCGCTGCCGCCATGCCGAGCAGCGCACGATCCTCCTCGCTGGGCGGCCCCGGCTCGGGCAGCAGGCCGGACAGGTTCTTGGCGATCAGCGACAGCGAGCGCTGGGCCAGATTGCCCAGATCGTTGGCGAGGTCCACGTTCATCCGGCCGACCAGGGCGCGTGCGGAAAAATCGCCGTCGCCGCCGAACGGCACCTCGCGCAGCAGGAAATAGCGGACCGGGTCCAATCCGTAGGTGTCGACCAGCGCCAGCGGATCGACAACGTTGCCCACCGACTTGCTCATCTTGGCGCCCTCGATCGTCCACCAGCCATGGGCGAAGATGCGGCGGGGCACCGGCAGCCCGGCCGCCATCAGGAAAGCCGGCCAGTAGACGGCGTGGAAGCGCTGGATGTCCTTGCCCACCAGGTGCAGGTCGGCGGGCCAGAAGCGCCATAGCGGCCCTGTCCGGTCGGGGTAGCCGAGTGCCGTGACGTAGTTGGCCAGCGCGTCCAGCCATACGTACATGACGTGGTCGGAATCGCCGGGCACGGGGATGCCCCAGCGGAAGCTGGAGCGGCTGACGGACAGGTCGTGCAGCCCGCCGCGGATGAAGCTGATCATCTCGTTGCGCTTGCCCGCCGGGCCCACGAAGTCGGGACAGGTTTCGTAATGCGCCAGCAGCCGGTCCTGGAAGGCCGAGAGCCGGAACAGGTAGTTGGGCTCCCTCACCCACTCCACCGGCGCGCCGGTCGGCGCCGTCCTGGTGCCGTCAGGGTGGGTGGTCAGGTCCGCCTCGGCGTAGAAATCCTCGTCACGGACCGCGTACCAGCCCTCGTAATGGCCGAGGTAGATGTCGCCGTTCGCCGCCAGTTGCGTCCAGAGAGCGGTCGCCCCCTGCTTGTGCCTCGGCTCGGTCGTGCGAATGAAATCGTCGTTGCTCACCTCCAGCCGGGCGAGCATCGTGCGGAACTCGGCCGACACCCGGTCGGTGAACGCCTGCGGCTCCAGTCCCACGTCGCGGGCGGCCTTTTCCACCTTCTGGCCGTGCTCGTCGGTGCCCGACAGGAAATGCACGTCGCGTCCGTCCAGGCGGTGGAACCGGGCGATCACGTCGGCGGCGATCGCGGTGTAGGCGTGGCCGATATGCGGCGACCCGTTGACGTAGAAGATCGGGGTCGTGACGTAGAACTGCATCGGATGCCCTGGGCCTGCCGCGGCGCAGCGCGATATCACGCCGCCCGAAGCAGCGCCAACCCGGCGACCGTCGCCTGGCGGCGGTCCATGTTCGAACGCTCGGTCTCGAAGGCCAGCTGGGCGATGGCCTGCGCCGTCTCCGCCCAGTGCAGCGGCGACCGGCTCTCGACCAGCCGCCTCTGCGCCGCGTCGGCCGTGCCGCGCAGGCTGGCGCTGACGGCAGAGGCGATGCCGCCGTGCAGCAGGCCCATGAAGGTCTCGAACGGCGCCTGCTCGCGCAGCGCATCGGCCATCTCGTAGGCGCGCGTCAGCGCGATCTCCGGGCCGGCCTCCAGCACCTCGCGCACCATGGCGGCCAGCTTCGGTCCGCCTTCCTCGGCCAGGGCCAGCGCACGGCCAGGCGAGCCCTGGGCCATCGCGGCCAGCGCGGCCCGCTCAGGGGCTGCCAGCGCCGGCAGGCTGGCCCGCAGCACCTCGTCCATCTCTTGTGCCGCAAGCGGCGTCAGCGCCAGGTGGCGGCAGCGGCTGCGTATGGTGGGCAGCAGCCGGCCCGCCGCCGAACACACCAGGATCAGCACCGCGCGCGGCGGCGGCTCCTCCAGCACCTTGAGCAGGGCGTTGGCCGATTGCGCGTTCACGTCCTCGGCGCCGTCCACGATCACCACCCGCCAGCCGCCCTCGGCCGGGGTCAGGTGCAGGAAGGGCGGGATGCCGCGCACGCTGTCGGCTGCGATCTGCTTCTTCATCCGCTTCTTCTTGTCGTCCCACTCGCGCTCCACCGTCAGCAGGTCGGCATGCGTGCCGGCCGCCACCCGGCGGAACACCGGATGGCTCGACGCCATGTCGAGCGGGCCATCGCCGCCGGCGAGCAGCCGGCGGGCGAAGCGGAAGGCCAGCGTCGCCTTGCCGACGCCCTCGGCCCCTGTGATCAGCCAGGCATGGTGCAGCCGGCCGCCGCGGAGCGCCTCCAGCAGGCAGGCCTCTGCCGCCCGATGCCCGGTGAAGCGCGGGTTCTCGCGCGGCGCCGGCGCGGTCACGCCTGTGCCGTCGTTTGGGTCGCCGCTGGGCTCGCCGCCTGGGCCGGGAGCGGGCCGGCCGGCGGCTCGGGTGCGGTTTCCTGCCCCATGCGGCGCTCGAATCCGCGGCCCTTCCATAGCGTCATCGCCCCTGCAACCAGCGCCACGTGGGAGAACGCCTGCGGGAAGTTGCCGACCTGCCGCTTCAGCTTCGGATCGTATTCCTCGCTCAGCAGACCGACGTCGTTGCTCAGGCCGAGCAGCCGCTCGAACGTCGCCTTCGCCTCCTTGTGTCGCCCCTGGGCCGTGTAGGCGTCGGCCAGCCAGAACGTGCAGGCGAGGAACGCCCCCTCGCCCTCCGGAAGCCCGTCCACGTTGCTCTGCGTGCGGTAGCGCAGCACGAAGCCGTCCTCCAGCAGGTCCTCCTCGATCGCCTTCACCGTGCCCAGCATGCGCGGGTCGTCCGCGCGCATGAACCCGACGCTCGAGATCAGCAGCAGGCTGGCGTCCACCTCGCGCGAGCCGAAGCTTTGCACGAAGGTGTTGCGCGCCGGATCGTAGCCCTCGCGCATCACGCGTTCGCCGATCGCGTCCCGCAGCGCGCGCCACTCGGCGACCGGCCCTGACATGTGGTAGCGCGTCGCGTCCTTGATCATCCGGTCCACCGCCACCCAGGCCATCACCTTGCTGAAGGTGAAATGCTGGCGCGGGCCGCGTATCTCCCACATGCCCTCGTCCGGCTGATCCCATATGTTGGCCAGGTGCTCGACGATCCTGCGCTGCAGCGACCAGCCGTGCGGCGCCGATTTCAGGCCGTGGCGCCGCGCCTGGTGCAGGCATTCCAGCACCTCGCCGTAGACGTCCAGCTGCACCTGGCCGCTCGCCGCGTTGCCCGTCCGCACCGGCGTGCTGCCTTCGTAGCCGGCGAGCCAGGGCAGCTCCCGCTCGTCCAGCGCGCGTTCCCCATGCAGGCCGTACATGATCTGGATCTGCTTGGCGCTGCCGGCGATGCTCCTCTGCAGCCAGTCGCGCCAGCGCGACGCCTCCTCGGTGAAGCCGGCTTCCATCAGCGCGAACAGCGTCAGGCTCGCATCGCGCAGCCAGCAATAGCGATAGTCCCAATTGCGCGGACCGCCGATCTGTTCGGGCAGCGACGTGGTGACGGCAGCCACGATGCCGCCCGTCGGCGCATAGGAGAGCGCCTTCAGCGTCAGCAGGGACCGCTGCACGGCCGCCTTGTAAGGCCCCTCGTAGCGCGACCTGGCGATGAAGCGGCGCCAATAGTCCTGCGTCGCCGCCAGCGCGGCCGCCACGTCGATGGCGGGTGCCGGTGGCAGGTGCGACAGGCCGTGGCTGAGCACGAAGGACGCGGTCTCGCCTGCGGACACCTTGAACCGCGCATGGGTGCGCATGTCTTCGCCGACCAGCTTCACGCGCGTACGCAACAGGACCATCTCCGGTCCGGCGATGGCGCACAGGCCCGAATGGTCCTCCAGCCGGGTCACCCAGGGGACCGACACGCCGTAATCCATCCGCAACGCCAGATCCAGCCGCATGGCGACCGTCCCCCTGCGGCCTTCGACCAGCCGCACCAGGGTCGCGTTGCCGGCTTCCGGCACCATGAAGTCGATCAGCGCGACGCTGCCCGTGCCGGTCTCGAACACCGTCTCCAGGATCATCGTGCCGTCGCGATAGGCGCGGGTGACGGCGGCTCCTGCGTCTTCGGGCGCGATGAGCCAGCGCCCGTTGCCGCTGTCGCCCAGCAGGGCCGCGAAGCACGCGCCGCTGTCGAACCGCGGCAGGCACAGCCAGTCGATCGAGCCGTTTCGGCCGACCAGCGCCGCGGTCACGCAATTGCCGATCATCGCGTAGTCTTCGATTCGCAGCGGCTTGTCTGGCGTCATTGCAGTGCACCCTTCGATACCGGCCCAGTCTGACACGCCGCAGTCTGAACGCGCATTGCACGCGCGCAAAGCGGCATCCCTCACCCCGGGCGAGGCTCGGCCTCGCGCTCGTCCCCCGCGAAAGCTTGACTTTGCGCCAGGGCTTGCAGATATCCGCCCTGCGATGCGCGCCCGCGTTGTTCGCGCCCGGCGGCAAGCTGGCTACGAGTTTGGCACCCGCCACGCAACTGAAGCCCGCCCGCCTTACCCTTTCGAAACCGAGAAGATTTGTTGAACCAACCTATCGCCTGCGAGGCGGACGAGCCTGTGCATCCGGACGCGCACTCCGCGCCCGAGACCTTCGACGCCGCGCCCGAACCACCGCCGCCTGCTGAAGCGGCCGAGATGTCTGCAGGCGGGCCAGCCGTCGAGCAAGGCCTCGAACCCGCCGACAGTACTGGGGCCAGCTCCGACGACGCCGGCCCCGACGACGCCAGCCCCGACGACGCCAGCCCCGACGACGTCTCCGGCGAACTCGCCGCCATCGCTTTCGTCGCACCGGCAACGCTCGTCGCCGATGCCGCGCTGGCGCCGGCCGATGCGGCCGAGCTCGCAGCGTCCGCGCCTGAGCCGGAGCCGGACCAGCCGCTGTTCTCCGACCTCGGCCTGTCGGAGCCGATCCTGCGCGCCATCGAGGAGAAGGGGTATCGACACCCGACCCCGATCCAGGCCCAGGCCATTCCCGCCGTGCTGTCGGGCCGCGACGTGATGGGCGTCGCCCAGACCGGAACCGGCAAGACCGCAAGCTTCACGCTGCCGATGCTCGACATCCTCTCTGGCTCGCGCGCCCGCGCCAGGATGCCGAGGAGCCTGATCCTGGAACCGACGCGGGAGCTGGCGCTGCAGGTCGCCGAAAACTTCGTCGAGTACGGCAAGCATCTGAAGCTGAACCACGCCCTGCTGATCGGCGGCGAAAGCCTCAACGACCAGAAGGACGCGCTGATGCGCGGCGTGGACGTGCTGATCGCCACCCCTGGCCGCCTGATCGACCTGTTCGAGCGCGGCGGGCTGATGCTGACGGACGCCAAGCTCCTGGTGATCGACGAAGCCGACCGCATGCTGGACATGGGCTTCATCCCAGACGTCGAGCGCATCGTGGCGATGCTGCCGAAGACCCGCCAGACGCTGTTCTTCTCGGCCACCATGGCGCCCGAGATCCGCCGCCTGTCGGACGCCTTTCTCGACAACCCGCGGATGATCACGGTTTCCAAGTCGGCGTCGGTCGCGACCACCATCGTCGCCGGCCTGGCACTGGTGGCCGAGCACGACAAGCGCGAGGCGCTGCGCCGCCTGATCCGCTCCGAGGAGGTGGCCAACGCGCTGATCTTCTGCAACCGCAAGCGCGACGTCGACATCCTCTACAAGTCGCTGGCCCGGCACGGCTTCTCGGTCGGCTCGCTGCACGGCGACATGTCCCAGCCGGCACGGTTCGCGACACTCGACAAATTCAAGAAGAACGAGCTGCGACTGCTCGTCTGCAGCGACGTCGCCGCCCGCGGCATCGACATCGGCGGCCTCAGCCACGTGTTCAACTTCGACGTGCCGCAACATGCGGAGGACTACGTGCACCGCATCGGCCGCACCGGCCGGGCGGGCCTGACCGGCCACGCCTTCACGCTGTGCACGCCCGATGACCGGCTGGCGGTCGATGCGATCGAGAAGCTGACCGGTTTCGCCATTCCCCGGATCGTGGTGCCCGGGCTCGACGTGGTGGACTGGGCCGAGGGCGACGGCCGGAAGCGCCGAGGACGCGGCGGCAGGCCGGCTGCCGCCAGGGCCGATGCCAAGCCCGCGCGCGCCCGCGGCGAGGAAGCCGAGCCGAGCAAGGCGGACGAACCGGCCAAGCCGCGCGGGCGCGGACGCGGCCGGGGTGCGGCCGCTTCGCCCGAGCGGCCGACGGCACCGCGCGAGGCGGCACCCGTGCCGGTCCAGGAGGCGGCTCCCGTCCGGTCGCCGACGCGGCAGGAGCAGCGCCCTTCGCCTCGCGCCGAGCGGTCAGAGCCCAGGCCCGAGCGTTTCGAGCGTGCGGGCCGCGACCGCAGGCGCGACGACGATCTCGGCCCTGCCGTGATGGGATTCGGGGACGACGTGCCGGCATTCATGACCCTGCCGCGGCGGTCGCATGCGGCTGAGGCCGTCATCGACGAGTTGTCCGACGCCTGACCGCGCGCGCGCCGCGTTCCCGGCCGCCAGGCCCGGCGCGGCGCCTGCCGAAATCGTCACCATAGGCCGCATGGGCAGCGCGGGAGACGGCGTGGCGGCGCGGCCCGGCGCCGAGCCGTTGCACGTGCCGCGCAGCCTGCCTGGCGAGACGGTGCGCGTGCAGCCGTTGCAGGGTGGCCGGCGGGTCGAGCTGCTGGGCGTGCTGCAGGCGAGCCCGGACCGGGTGGCGCCGCCCTGCCCGCACTTTATGCAGGGCTGCGGCGGCTGCGCGGTGCAGCACTGGTCGGACGATGCCTATGCCGCCTGGAAGCGCGGGCTGGTCGTGGACGCGCTGCTGCGCGCCGGCCTGGACGCGGACTGCGTCGGCCCTCTGGTGAGGACGCCGCCCCGGTCGCGCCGGCGGATGGAGTTTGCCGTCGAGCGGGTGGATGGGGGCGTCGTGCTCGGGCTGCATCGCGCCCATGACCGTCGCGTCCTCGACCTCTCGGCCTGCGAGGTGCTGCATCCCGCCCTGTTCGCGTTGGTGCAACCGCTCCGCAGCGCACTGTGCGGCCTGGCTGCGCTGCGGCGCCGCGGCTCGGTCCTGGCCAACCTCACCCGGTCCGGCCCAGACCTGACGATGCGCCTGGACGGGATGCCTGCCCCGTCCGATCGCGGCAAGCTCGCCGCCTTCGCGGCCGCGCGCGGCGTCCCGCGCATCGCCTGTGCGCTCGGCGACGGGCAAGCGGAAACGGCGTGCCAGCAGCAGGTGCCGATGGCGGTGTTCGCCGGCCACCAGGTCGCCTTGCCGCCTGGCGCGTTCCTGCAGGCCTCGGCGGAGGGCGAGGCGGCCATCGTGGCGGCGGTGCTGGCCGGCCTGCCTGACCGCATGACCGGCCGGTCGCGTGCGGTCGAACTCTATGCCGGTTGCGGCACCATCAGCTTCCCCGTGGCGCAGCGCCTGCGCGTGCAGGCCTTCGAGGGCGACGCCCAGGCTGCCGCGGCGCTGCGCCGCGCCCAGGCCGGCAGCCGCGTGGAGGCCACCCATCGCGACCTGGCCCGCCAGCCGCTCTCCGCCAAGGAGTTGTCGGGCGCCGCCGTGGTGATCCTGGACCCGCCATATGCAGGCGCCGCCATGCAGGTGCCGCAGATCGCCCGGAGCGATGTCGGGCGCGTCGTCTATGTCAGCTGCAACCCGGCGATCCTCGCGCGCGACGCGGCCCTGCTCGCGCAGGCCGGCTTCCGACTGATACGGGCGACCCCGATCGACCAGTTCGTCTGGTCGGCGCAGATCGAGTGCGTGGCGGTGTTCGCGCGACCGTAGCGGCCAGCGCCTGTATCCCATTCCCGCCAGGGTCCGCCGACTACGTCGCGCCGATCCCGACATAGAGGTTTTCCAGCGCGGCCGCGGCGAGCGCCTGGGTCAGCTCGGGCGCAAGCTTGAAACAGCGGCAGACCTGGGCTGCCTGTTCGCAGATGAAGCGCGGCTGGAACGAGGCCAGCTCGAAGCGCCCCTGCGCGGTGAGCCGCTCGACCACGTGGTCGAACGCCGCGTCCGTCAGCGTCAGCCCGTATGAGGCGGCGGCGCGCTCGAAGATCTGGCGGTATTCGGCGCGGCTGGGTCCGAGGAGTTCGATCTTGTAGGGGATGCGCCGCAGGAACGCCGGATCCATCAGGTCGGCGGGTGCGAGGTTCGTCGAGAAGATGACCAGCTCGTCGAACGGCAGCTTGAAGGTTATGCCGGTGTTCAGCTTGAGGTAGTCGATCCGGTTCTCCAACGGAATGATCCAGCGGTTCAGCAGGTCGGTCGGGTGCACCTTCTGCCGGCCGAAATCGTCGATCAGGAAAACCCCGTTCAGCGCCTTCATGTGCAGCGGAGCGTCGTAGCACCTCGTGCCCGCGTCCCAGCGCAGGTCCAGCATGTCCAGCGTCATCTCGCCGCCGGCCACCGCCACCGGGCGCTTGCATGCCGCCCATCTGGCGTCGAACGCCTCGATCTGCACGCCCGTGTTGAGCGTGGCCGCGCCGTCGGCGCGCTCCTCCATGAACGGCCGGTGCAGGCTCGGATCGTGCATCTTGACGATCTGGCCGCCGACCTCGATCGCGTACGGAATGAAGACGGGATCGGTGAACAGCCCGGCGATGCGGGTGCCGATGCTGGTCTTGCCGTTTCCCGGCGGGCCGTAGAGCAGCACCGTGCGCCCCGAACTGACCGCGGGCACGAGGCGGTCGATGGTCTGGTCCGACAGGATGAGCCCGGCGAAAGCGCGCCGCAGAGTGGCCCTGTCCAGGATGTGCCCGCCGATCGGCTGCTTTTCCACCTGCGAGACGAAGGCCGCCAGGCTGACCGGCGCCGGACCCATGTACTGGGTCTGCTCCATCGCCTCCCCCGCCGCCACACGGCCCTGGTCGCTCAGCGCGTAGCGCATGGTGCGCACGATGCCGGTCACCGACCCGACGACGTAGACGAGTTTCTGCACCACCGCGTCGTCGAGGATTTCCTGCAGCACCGACTGCGCCAGGAGCAGCCGGCGCGACAATTCGGGCAGCGTCTCGCAGGAGGCCACACGCATGAACTTCAGCGTCAGGCCCAGCAGCACGCCGGGCGAGACCCCGGTCTCGGCCACGTTGCGCGGCATCACCGGCGTGTCGCTGATGACGGCGTAGAGCTGCTCGGTCGAGAGCAGGCCGAGCGCGATCAGGTTTTCGCCCAGCCGCCCGCCCTGCTGGCGCTGGCGCTCGACCGCCGACTCCAGATCGGCGTCGCGAACCATGCCGCGCATCAGCAAGACGTCGCCTAGGCGCAAGTCGGGGCTCCCAAGGAACGATCCTTTTCAAAGCGAGGGCAGACGACCTTCGCCCGCTACGCCCGAAACGGCGTCCGTCCGTTTCTCCCCGGTCACCCTATGCGGCAGACACCGCCAAACGGTTAACGTCCGGCATGGATTGCGACAGCCTGCCGCCCAGCCGCACCGGCTCGATCCTCGCGGCCAGCCCTGTCTGGTCGGAGGTTTCGACGAACACGCCGCAGACCGTCGCCTCGCCATCGGCCGGCGCCAGCCGCTCGCCCGGCACGCGGCGCCAGAACCGCGCCGCGGCAACGCCCTTCTCCATGCCGATCACGCTGTCGTAGTCGCCGCACATGCCGGCATCGGACTGGAACGCCGTGCCGCCCGGCAGGATGTGATGGTCGGCCGAGGGGCAATGCGTGTGCGTGCCCACCACAAGGCTCATCCGACCGTCGAACGAATGCGCATACGCCATCTTCTCCGACGTTGCTTCGCCATGCAGGTCGGCCACGATCGCCTGCACCGTGCCCCCCAGCCGATGACGCCCCAGCAGTTCGGCCGTCATGCGGAACGGATCGTCGGTCAGCTCCATGAACAGCCGCCCGATGGCCTGCAGCACCAGCGCGCGACGCCCGTCGGCCAGTTCGACCAGCACCGATCCCTGGCCGGGCGTGCCGGGCGGGAAGTTCAGCGGACGGATCAGGTGCCGCTGCGTCTCGATGTAGCCGGCAAGTTCGCGGCGGTCCCAGGCGTGGTTGCCGAGCGTGAGCACGTCGGCGCCCGCCGCGAACAGCGCGTCGGCCATCGCGGGCGAGCAGCCGAAACCATGGCTCGCATTCTCCGCGTTGACGATGGCCAGATCGACACCCAGGCGTTCGCGCAGTTGCGGCAGCATCGCGCCGACCGCGTCGCGGCCGGACCGGCCGACCACGTCGCCTAGGAAGAGGATGCGCATCGTTCTCTACATAAGCCCCGTTGGGGCGTCGCCTAGCAGGGCTCTGAAAAAGGCCAGGGGCGCTGCGCCTGGACCTCGCTGGGGTTTGAAACCCCAGGCCCCCAAGTTTGCTTGTCACCCCGCAATTGCGGCGCAGGCAGGCCCGCGGCGCTGGTGCGGATCACGCCCTGTTCGGTCACCACCACCGGCAGACGGCAATCATGCGGCTCCATCGGCACGCAGGCCACCTCCTGCGCAGCCAGGCCGAAGCCCGCCCGCGGACAATCCGGCAAGGCCGCCAGGGTGCGGTCGTAATAGCCGCCGCCATAGCCCAGACGCCCTCCCGCCCGGTCGAAGGCAAGCAGAGGAACAAAGATCACGTCGGGAACGTCCTGCTCGCCGTCCGGCACGGAGGTGCCGAAGCGTTCGCGGATCATGCCGCAGCCGGGCGACCATCGCCGGAAGGTCAAGGCCGAGCCGAGCGGCGGGGTCTGCGGCAGCAGCATGCGGTGGCCGCGCGCGTGCAGGTCGGTCAGCAGCGGGCGCAGGTCGATCTCGCCAGGCAGCGGCCAGGTCAGCGCGATGGCCGAGCCGGGCGCGAACGCGAACGCGCCGCCGATGCAGCGCGCCACCGCCCCGGACGCCTCCGGCTGGGCCGCGCGGGCCTGCCTGGCGGCCTGTCGCAGGCTCGCCTTGTCCAGGCCGGCGCCCCCGCCGCCAACGCTTTGCAGGTTCTGCAACCGATTGGGTGCCTTCGATGAAGTGCGGAGCCGCCCAAGCCGTTGGCGTCTCACCCCCCAGAGCCTGCTTGTGCAGGTGGGAACCAGATACCGCGACCAGGATCGCGACAGCGCCAGCCCCCGAGGGGTTGCTTATCGGCCCCGGGGATGAATTGCCTGACGCACCCAGCAGCTCCGCCCACCCTATCTAGGCCTGCTCGAGCCCCTTCGCAATCTCCTCGGCCCGGTCGGCCAGGCGGGCCAGGCGGCGCACCGATTCGGCTTCCGCCTGCGGCAGGCGGGCGAACTCGGCCTGCAGGTTGCCGACCAGAGTCTTCATGTCGTGCAGTTCGTCCGCCATCAGCAGCGAGGCCAGCACCAGCAGCCGGCTCTCCCCGCTTTGCCCGCCAAGCGCCTTGATGCTGTCGATGCGGCTCTCGACCTCGGACGCCATCTGCATCAGATGCTCCTCCTGGCCGTCGTCGCAGCCCACTGTGTAGGCGTAGCCGTTGATCTTGACGGTGAGCTGGGCCACGGCGGTCCCCTTCTTCGGTGAGAGCGATGTTCTATCAGTCCGCCGAGTCGCGCCCGAGCACCGAGCGGAGTTCCGCGATCAGCGCGTCGAGCCGGGCCGACAGTTCGGGTGCTGCGGGCGCCTGGCTCGGCGCGTGCCCGAAGCGGCTGGCGATGCGCTCGAGCGCCGCTTCCAGCCGGTCGGCCGCATCCGCCTTGCTCGTGCCCGCATCGGCCATGGACGCTCCCCCGAGGCATCCCGCAGCCAGGGCGAGCGCTCGTCTCCGGCTTCGAAAGGTGGTGAGAGAAAACCTGCAACGGCTTGAACGTCAAGCATGAGCGCCGGCGCCGCCCGCCAGAAAGCGGTCATCGTGCATGGTCTGGCGATGGCCCGGTCGGCGCTGCAGGCCGGATGCGAGGCAGGGTGCAGGCCGGTGCTGCTGTCCGCCCCCGGCGCCGGCGCCTATGCGGGGGTGGGCTGGTGGCGCGCCCTGATGCGGCAGGCCGGGGCGGCGGACCACATCCTCGATTGCGGGCCGGCGCCGGGGCGGGCGCTTGAAGCCTTGCGGGTCGGGCAGAAACGCCTGGTGCTGCTGGCCGAGCCCAGGATCTGGACCGACATCGCCGAGCGGGCATGCGACTGCGGCGCGGACCTCTACCCCCTCGCCCCGCCCGCGCTCGACCTGGGGCAGCACGGCGCGCACCGCCGGTTGCTGGCCTGGCTCAACGAGCAGGACTAGGCTGCGGGTGACACGGCCCCGGCCTTCGGCTAGATGCCCCGCACCGCCGGGAGAGGTGCCATGACCCCAGAAATCCGCAAGATCATCGACTGTTACGAGAGCGACTGCCCCGGCACGAAGGGCAACCTGGTTCGCATGCTGATGCAGGGCAAGCTCGCCGGCACCGGCAAGCTGGTGATCCTGCCGGTCGACCAGGGTTTCGAGCACGGTCCGGCCCGCAGCTTCGCCCCCAACCCGCCCGCCTACGACCCGCACTACCATTTCCAGCTCGCGATCGACGCGGGCCTGTCCGCCTATGCGGCGCCGCTCGGCATGCTGGAGGCGGGTGCTGCCACCTTCGCCGGCCAGATCCCAACCATCCTGAAGCTGAACTCGTCCAACTCGCTGGCCACCGAGAAGGACCAGGCGGTCACCGGCTCGATCTCCGACGCGCTGCGGCTCGGCTGCTCCGCGGTCGGCTTCACCATTTACCCTGGCAGCGAATACGCGTTCAAGCAGATGAACGAGCTGCGCGAGCTGTCCGAGGAGGCCAAGTCGGCCGGCCTCGCCGTCGTCGTCTGGAGCTACCCGCGCGGCCCGATGCTGGACAAGGCGGGCGAGACCGCGCTCGACATCTGCGCCTACGCCGCCCACATGGCGGCACTGATGGGCGCCCACATCATCAAGGTGAAGCCGCCCACGGAGCATCTCAGCCTGCCCGCCGCCGTGAAGGTGTACGAGGAGGAGAAGGTTCCGCGCGCCACCATGGCCGAGCGCGTGCGCCACGTGGTGCAGGCATGCTTCGCCGGCCGCCGCATCGTGGTGTTCTCAGGCGGCGAGAACAACAAGGATGCTGCCGACCTTCTGAAGACCATCCAGGGCATACGCGACGGCGGCGCCAACGGCGCCATCATCGGCCGCAACACGTTCCAGCGCCCCAGGGCGGAGGCGCTGGACCTGCTCGCCCGGGTGATCGACATCTACGCCAAGCCGGCTACCAGCTGACCCCACGATGTCCGATCGCGACTGCCGGCTGTACCTGATCACGCCGCCGGTCCTGCCGGACGGGTTTGCAGTCCTGCTGGCGGAGGCGTTGGATGCGGGCGACGTGGGCGCGGTGCAGCTTCGACTGACCGAGGCCGACGACGATGCCGTGCGCCGCACCGCCGACCTGCTCCGCCCGGTGGCCCATGCCCGCAACGTCGCCCTGATCCTGAACAACCGGCCCGACCTGGCCGTCGAGACCGGCTGCGACGGCGCCCATGTCGGCGCCCGCGACATGCAGCCGGCGGATGCCCGCAAGCTGCTGGGCCCCGACCTGCAACTCGGCGTCTCCTGCTACGACAGCCGCGACGCCGCCCTGCGCGCCGGCGAGGCGGGTGCCGACTACGTCGCCTTCGGCGGCTTCTTCCCGAGCCAGACCAAGCAGATCAGGAGCTTTGCCGATATTGAGCTGCTCGCCTGGTGGTCCGAGCTGATGGAGCTGCCGACGGTGGCCAGCGGCGGCATCACCGCCGAAAACTGCGCGCCGCTGGTGCGCGCGGGCGCCAACTTCCTGGGCATGGTCGGCGCGGTATGGCGCCACCCCGACGGACCCGCTGCCGGCGTGCGGGCGATGAACGCCGCGATTGTTGCGGCTTGAGCCGCCTCTACCTATCGTCGGCACAGAATAAGGCAGTGTCGTCGTCTGAGAGGTCCCGATGAACGCGCAAGAAGCCGTTCGAACCGCGAAGGGCTACATCCTGGAGATGTTTGCGGAGGAAGGAGTCACAAACCTCGGTCTGGAAGAGATCGAGTTCGATGAACAAAGCGGCGCCTGGCTGGTGACCATCGGTTTTTCCCGCCCTTGGAACACATCGGACAATCCGTTCTCGATCGTCGGCAGGGACGGACGGAAATTGGCTGACCGTTCCTACAAATCCGTGCGCATCGACGACGGCACGCGCGCAGTTCTTTCGGTCCGCAATCGGGAGGTTGCGCTGTGAATGGCCGAGAAGCTTCTGCTCGACGCGAACCTCGCCATTCTCCTTGCAGTCGGGCAATGCAATCGGAACACCATCGCCGCGCATAAAAGGCTTCGAGCGTTCGATACCACAGATTACGACGTTCTGCTGCGTTTGATATCGCGTGCATCCGGCCTGGTTTTCACGCCGAATGTTCTGACCGAAACGTCAAACCTGGCTCGCTACATGGCACAGCCTGCCAGGTCGGAGGTTGCGGCAACCTTGGCAAGTCTGACAGCCGCGGCTGAGGAAACCTACGTCCAGAGCCGAAAGGCAGTAGGCAGGACAGAGTATCTGCGGCTTGGACTGACCGACGCTGTCCTGCTGCAGCTCGGGTCTGACGGTCTGACGCTTCTCACGGTTGATTTCGAACTGTATTTGGCCGCGATTGGCTCCGGCTACAAAGCCGTGAACTTCAATCACGTCCGAGAGGCTGCGCGGCCCGATTTCGCGTAGCCAGTCACAGACCCGATAGCCAGGCAGCAAACCGAACATGTCCCGCTTCGACGCCGATTTCACCGAAGCCTTGACCAGCCTGTCCGGCCGTGGCCTGCGGCGCACGGCGCGCATGCTGCCCGCCGCCCTGCTCAACGTCTCCGGCAACGACTATCTCGGCCTGTCGCAACACCCTCTGCTGGCCGCGCGGGCGCAGGCGTGGACCGCGTCCCACGGCACCGGCGCCGGTGCGTCCCGCCTGGTCAGCGGCACGCTCGACCTGCACGAGCGCGTGGAGAGCAGGCTCGCCACGCTCAAGCACACCGAGGCCGCCCTGCTTTTCGCGTCGGGCTGGCAGGCCAACGCCTCGGTGCTCGCCAGCCTGCTGCGCCTGCCCGGGCCGCCGGCGCTCGCGTTCTGCGACGCGCTGAACCACGCGAGCCTGAACCACGGCTGCCATGCCGCCGGCGTCGCGCGGATAAAATTCCGCCACAACGACATGGACCACCTGGCCACCCTGCTGGACGCGCACAGGGGCCATCCCGGACGCCGCTTCATCGTCACCGAAAGCGTGTTCTCCATGGATGGCGACCAGGCCGACCTGCTTGCGCTGCGCGATCTTGCCGACCGCCACGACGCCTTCTTGTACCTGGACGAGGCGCACGCCACCGGCGTCTTCGGCCCGCACGGCATGGGTCTCTCCACCACCATCCCGGGCGGCGTCGACCTCGCCATGGGCACGTTCAGCAAGGCGCTCGGCGGTTTCGGGGCCTACGTCGCCGGCAGCCGGCCGCTCTGCGACTGGCTGGTCAACCGTGCGTCCGGCTTCATCCACACCACCGCCCTGCCCCCGCCCGTGCTCGGCGCCATCGACGCCGCCCTGGACCTGGTTCCCACGCTGCACGCCGAACGCAGCCGGGTGCTCGCCCATGCCGACACGCTGCGCGCCACGCTGGCCGCGCTCGGCATCGACCACGGCCGGTCCACCACCCAGATCGTCCCCGCCATCGTGGGCACCGAACAGGCGGCTCTCGACCTCTCCGCCGCCCTGCGTGCGCGGGGCATCCTCGCGGTCGCCATTCGCCCGCCCACCGTTCCGCCGGGCACCAGCCGCCTGCGCCTCACGCCCTCGGCCACCCACACCGATGCCGACATCGCCCGCCTCACCGCCGCCCTGGCGGATGCCTGGCCGGCACGCGCCCGGGCCGCCTGATGCCACGCGCGGGCGTGTTCGTCAGCGGCACCGATACCGGCATCGGCAAGACCCTGGTCGCCGCCTGCCTGGTGCATCGGTGGCGCGCCGATTACTGGAAACCGGTGCAGACCGGCCTGGCGCAGGATACCGGCGACAGCGAGACGGTTGCGGCCCTGGCCGGCGGGCAAGGCCGCATCGTCCCGCCGCGTCACGTGTTCCAGGCGCCGCTGTCGCCCGAGGCGGCGGCGGTGCAAGAAGGCCGGCAGGTCGGGCTGGACGATTTCGCGCTTCCCCCCGGCCGCGCGCCGATCGTCGTCGAGGGCGCGGGCGGCGTCCTCGTCCCGCTCGGCGGAGGGGCCACGATGGCCGAGCTGATGCACCGCCTCGGCCTGCCCGTGCTGCTCGTCATCCGCGGCACGCTCGGCACCATCAACCACAGCCTCCTCTCGCTGGAAGCCCTGCGCGCCCGCGCCATCGCCGTCGCCGGGATCGTCGTCTGCGGCCAGGAGCGTGACGGCAACGCCGCGACGGTGGCAAGGCTCGGCGGCGTGTCCGTGCTGGGCGTGGTCCCGCCACTGCCGTCGGTCACGCCGGCCGCGATCGCCGAGGCGGCCGCATCGCTTCGGATCGACCCGCCGCTGGCGGCCGGCGCGTCACGGCAGGACCGATGACGGACGAGGACGTGAGACGCCTCTATCGCTGCCTGCTCGGCCGCGATCCGGAGGATGCCAACACCATCGCCGCCTTCAAGGCGTACTACCCGACCGTCGATCGCGGCCGCAGGGCGATCTTCACCTCGGAGGAGTTCGCGGGCTATTTCGCAACCGTCACCGGCCGCGCCATGCAGTCGCGCGACCCTGTCGCGGGCAATCTGGCCCTGCTGCTGCTGTCCCGTGCGGCCTCGGTGCTTCCCGCCAGCCCGGCCGAGCCGCCGCGCGATGCGGCGCTGCAGGCCGGCATGGGCCGCTTCTTCCCTGACGGCGCCGAGCCGCGCCTGGCTGTCGCGATCGGTCAGGCGGACCATGCGCTGGACGACCTGCTGCCCTTCAACGATCCGCAATCGGCCGTGCTGCACGTGGCCCCCGAATTCCCCCCGGTGGTGCCGCTGACCGGAACGCTGGACGGCGTGACGCCGGTGTTCAGGCTGAACGGCGACCCGGCATCGATCGCCGAGTTCCTGGCGCAGTTCGGCCGCCGCATCGACGCGCTCTGCCTGCTCGGCCCGCCCGCCGCTCCTGTCTGGGTGGACGCGCTGCGCGGGCAGTTCGCCGAGCGCTGCCTGGTTCTGGTCGGTCCGCAGACGGCGGCGTACGACGCGGCCACTGTCAGCGGCGAGATCGCCCGCGCGCACGGCTCCGAGCCGGTCCAGCACTGGCGCGGCCTGCGCCTGCACCATGTCGGAGGCTGGCTGCTGCCGGTCGCCTACGCGCCCCCTGCCGCCCCGCCGCCCGCGCCCGACCTGGACTCCTACCCCTCGCTCGCCATCGCCTGCATCGTCCGCAACGAGGCCGCCTGCATCGAGAACATGCTGCGCAGCGCCGGCCCCGTCGCCAGCTTCTTCGCCGTGCTCGACACCGGCTCGGACGACGGAACGCCCGAGCTGGCGCGCGCGCTGCTCGCGGCGGGCGACGTGCCTTTCGCCGTGGCCGAGCGCGACCGGGAAGAGTTCGCCTCGCATTTCGGCGCCATGCGCAACGCCGCCCTGGCCCTGGTGCCCGACTGGATCGAATGGGTGCTGATGCTGGATGCCGACGAGGAGCTGGTCGCCGAGGATTACGGCCCGATACTCGACCTCATCGGCGGCGCCACGCACGAGGCCTATGCCTTGCCGCGCTACAACTTTCCCGGCGCCGACAAGAGCGGCACGATGCTGCTCTACCCCGACCGCCAGATACGGCTGACCCGGCACACGCTGGACGGCCGCATCGCCTACTCCAACGTCGTGCACGAGACGGTGCGCGGCGTCGCCGTCGGCCGCCCGGAGCTCGACCAGTCCGCGGTCGGCGGCCCGCGCGGCGGCCCGCACATCCACCACCTCGTGCGCCGCTTCCGCACGCCGGAGCAGGAGGATCGCAAGCAGGCCTTCTACCGGGAGATCGCCAGGCGCGAGGGTTCGGCAGCCCCGCCCCCCAACCCGTCTGCTTGACTCGACCCGAACCGATCCTGTTCTAGTGCCCCGAAGCCCAGGGAGCGCGGGCCGCGCGTTCCGGCGCTGGAGCACGCGCCATGAACGCCGCCATCGTCATCTTCCCCGGCACCAACCGCGAGCGTGACGTTGCCATCGCACTCCGCAAGGCCGCCGGCCGGGCGCCAGCCGCGGTCTGGCACGGCGAGACGACGCTGCCCGATCGTCTCGACCTGGTCGTCCTGCCTGGCGGCTTCAGCCATGGCGACTACCTGCGGTGCGGGGCGATGGCAGCCCTGTCCCCGGTCATGGCCGCGCTGCGCGCCTACGCCGAACGCGGCGGCCACATCCTGGGCATCTGCAACGGCTTCCAGATCCTGACCGAAGCCGGGCTGCTTCCGGGCGCCCTGCTGCGCAACGCCAACCTGCGCTTCCTCTCCCGCGACTGCCACCTGCGCGTCGAACGCGCCGGCACCGCCTTCACCGGCCGCTACCAGCCGGGCCAGGTGTTCCGCGCCCCCATGGCGCACGGCGACGGCAACTACTTCGCCGATGCCGACACGGTGGCGATGCTCGAGAACGAGGGCCGCGTCGCCTTCCGCTACGTCACGGCCGCCGGCGCGCTTGCGCCCCAGGCCAACCCGAACGGCAGCATCAACGCCATCGCCGGCATACTGAGCGCCAACGGCCGCATCCTCGGCCTGATGCCGCACCCCGAAAACCTGGTCGACCCGCTGATGGGCGGCACGGACGGCGAACCGCTCTTCGACAGCCTCGCCCAGGCGCTCGCCGCGTGAGGGTCGCGACACCCGCGGCCGGGCGCGCATGAACGCCCCCGTCGACGCCGCGCTTGCCAGGTCCTTCGGGCTCGACGACCAGGAATATGGCCGCGTGCTCGCCATCATGGGCCGAGACCCCAGCCTGACCGAACTCGGCATCTTCTCGGTCATGTGGTCCGAGCATTGCAGCTACAAATCCAGCCGCATCCACCTGCGCACCCTGCCCACCACCGCCCCCTGGGTCATCCACGGCCCAGGCGAGAACGCGGGCGTCGTCGACATCGGCGACAACCTCGCCGCCATCTTCAAGATGGAGTCCCACAACCACCCGAGCTTCATCGAACCCTACCAGGGGGCGGCCACCGGCGTCGGCGGCATCCTGCGCGACGTGTTCACCATGGGCGCCCGCCCGATCGCCAACCTGAACGCGCTGCGGTTCGGCGCGCCCGACCACCCGGCCACCAGGCGCATCGTCGACGGCGTGGTGCGCGGCATCGGCGGCTACGGCAACTGCGTGGGCGTTCCCACAGTGGGCGGCGAGGTGAACTTCCATCCCGCCTATGACGGCAACCCGCTCGTCAACGCGATGACCGTGGGGATCGCCCGGCACGACAGGATATTCCTCAGCGCCGCCGCCGGAATCGGCAACCCCGTCGTCTATGTCGGCTCCAAGACCGGCCGCGACGGCATCCACGGCGCAACCATGGCCAGCCAGGAGTTCGGCGCCGAGTCCGACAGCAAGCGCCCCACCGTGCAGGTCGGCGACCCCTACGTGGAAAAGCTGCTCATCGAGGCCTGCCTGGAGCTGATGGCGACCGACGCGATCGTGGCCATCCAGGACATGGGGGCGGCCGGCCTGACCAGCTCATCGGTGGAAATGGCCGGGCGAGGCGGCGTCGGCATCGAGCTCGACCTCGATGCCTGCCCGCAGCGCGAATCCGGCATGACGGCGTACGAGATGATGCTGTCGGAAAGCCAGGAGCGCATGCTGATGGTGCTGCGCCCC
>CALMVI010000006.1 GCA_937873095.1 uncultured Acetobacteraceae bacterium
AGGCAGAACAAGGACAGGCCCAGCGCGCCTGGGCTCAGCTTCAGGCGTTCCCGCAGGAGGGGGACCTGGGTGGCCCAGGCGCCCAGGATCAGGCCGTGGGAGGCGAAGATGGCCTGGATGGGAAGCGGTTCTTTTTTGAAAAAAAGAACCAAAAAACTTTTGTTTTCGGGGCGATACGACTGGTCTGATTGGGGATTCACACGAGCAGGTCTTCCACCTGTATCGGGGTCTTTCTTACGCGCACGCCGGTTGCGTGGTACACGGCGTTGGCGATCGCGGCGGGCATGCCGACTATGCCGATCTCTCCGACACCCTTGGTGCCGATCGGGTTGGCCAGCGTGTCGCTGCCGTCCAGCATCTCGACCACCACCTCGCCGATATCCGCGTTGGTCGAGAAGTGGTAGCCGGCAAGGTCGGTGTTGGCGAAGCGCGCGCGCTTGCGGTCGATCTGCGTCTCCTCCAGCAGGGCGAAGCTCGCGCCCCAGATCATCCCGCCCGCCAGGTTGCTGCGCGCGGTCCTGGGGTTGATGATCCGCCCGCAATCGAACACGCCCACCATGCGGTGCACGCGCACCGTGCGCAGAAGCGGATCGACCCTTACCTCGGCGAATTGCGCGCCGAACGAATAGGTCGCGTATTTGCCGAGCGCGCTGGAAAACGCCATGCCGCCCGCCAGGCCGTTCTGCATCTGCTTGTCGCTGATGCTGTCGGGCTTCCACACGCCGGTCTCCTCGATGAAGCCGCTGGTGCACTCGGCCAGCACCTCGGTCGCCGGCCGCCGGCTGCCGTCCGGGCTGACCACGAACCCGTCCACCAGCTCCCCGCCGCCCGCTGCGCGCAGCAGCGCGTCGCGCACCGCGAGTGCCGTCACGTGCACCGCCGAGCCGGACGAACTCGTCGTCACCGAGCCGCCCGCGATGATGCCGGACGGCAGCGTGCTGTCGCCCAGCTGCACGCGCACCAGGTGGTTGGGCACACCCAGCACCTCGGCCGCGATCTGGCCCATGACGGTGTAGGCGCCGGTCCCCAGATCGTGCGCGGACAGCGAAACGATGCACACGCCGTCTGCCGAGTAGCGTATCCGTGCTGCCGACGGGCCGGACGCCGACGGGTAGCACGCGGTCGCACAGCCATAGCCGATCAGCGCGCCGTCCTCGGCCACCATGCTGCCTGGCTCGGGCGTGCGTCTGCTCCAGCCGAACAGCTCGGCGCCGCGCGCGAAGCATTCGGTCAGCTTGCGGCTGCTCCACGCCAGATTGCCCACCGGGTCGCGCGCCGGCTCGTTCTTTGTCCGCAACGCCACCGGGTCCATGCCCAGCGCCACCGCCAGCTCGTCGACTGCGCATTCGAAGCCGAAGAAGCCGGGCGCTTCGGCCGGCGCGCGCTGGAAGCCCGGCGTGTTCACGTCGGTGGCGACCGTCGACTCGCGGACGCGTATGTTGGGCGAGGCGTACATGCGCGCCGTCACCTCGGTCACCGCGAACGAGACGTGGTCGATCGTCGCACTCTGCCCCGCCTGCTCGTGCGACACGGCGGTGATCGTGCCGTCGCGCTCGGCCGCCAGCCGCACCCTGCTGCGCGTCGCCGGCCGGAACGAGCCCACGGTGAACATCGCCTCGCGCGGCACCACCAGCTTCACCGCCCGCCCGAGCCGGCGCGCCGCCATCGCGATCAGCACGGTGTGCGGCAATATGGTCGCCTTGCCGCCGAAGCCGCCGCCGACATACGGGCACTCGACATGCACGTCCTCGGCGGGGATGCCGAAGATCGTGGCAAGCCCCATGCGCGTGCCCATCACCCACTGGCTCGGCACGTGCACCAGCAGCCTGCCCTCGCGCCATTCTGCGGAGGTGGCGTAGAGCTCGATCGGGTTGTGGTGCTGCGCCGGCGTGACATACGTGGCGTCGATCGTCACCGGCGAGATCGCCAGCGCAGCGTTCGCGTTGCCGACGTCGATCGACTTGGACTCGAGCGGCTTTTCCACCCGGTCCCCGTCGTCCATCGATGCCGAGGCGGGCTGCGCGTCGTAATCGATGGCGATCAGGCGGGACGCCGCCTCGGCCTGTTCCTGCGTGTCGGCGATGACCAGGGAGACGATCTGCCCGGCGTAATGCACCTCGTCGGAGGTCAGCGGCAGGAACGAGCTCTGCATGTGCCCGCCCTTCATCGCGAAGGTCTCCTCGCCCAGCCCCTCGTTCAGGCTGCGATGCGTCAGCACCATCTGCACCCCGGCGGCCCGCTCCGCCTGCGCGGTGTCGATCCTGACGATGCGCCCGCGCGCGATGCTGCTGGTCGTCAGCGCGGCATAGGCGCAGCCGGCATGCGGGAAATCGGCCGCGTACTGCGCATCCCCGCTGACCTTGCCCGGTGCGTCGCGCCGTGTGACCGGCAGGCCGATACCTCCGTCCATGCTCTATGCCCTCCTGCTTGCCGTCAGCGCCGCGCGCGCGACGACGCGCCGCCCCAGCTCCACCTTGAACGCGTTGTGCCGGCCCGGCCGGGCGCCGGCAAAGGCAGCCTCGCCGGCCCGCAATCCCGCAGCCTCGGTCAGCGTGGCGCCCGTCAGCACCGCCTCGGCCTCGGCCGAACGCCACGGCTTGGACGCGACCCCGCCCAGCGACACGCGGGCGGATGCGACCGTATCGCCGTCCATCTCCAGCGCCACCGCGGCAGAGACCAGCGCATAGGCGTAGCTCTGCCTGTCCCTGACCTTGGCGTAGGTGGAGCCGCGCCCGGCCGGCGTCGCCCGAACGGTGATCGCGGTCACGATCTCGCCCTGCTCCAGCACCGTCTCCCGCGCCGGGTCATCGCCGTAGGCGACGTGGAAGTTCGCCAGCGGGACGGTGCGCGACGCTGCGGCCGAGCGGATTTCCACCGCCGTGTCGAAAGCGGCCAGCGCCGTGCCCCAATCGCCTGGATAGTTCGCGACGCAGGCGTCCGAGATGCCGAACAGCGCCATCTCGCGGTCCTCTCCGTCCAGCGCCGAGCAGCCCGAGCCCGGCACGCGCTTGTTGCAGGCCGAGACGCCGTTGCGGAAATACGGGCAGCGCGTGCGCTGCAGCAGGTTGCCGCCCAGCGTCGCCGCGTTGCGCAGCTGCTGCGACGCGGCCAGCTGCAGGCTCTCGGCCAGCGCCGGGTAGTCGCGCTTCAGCGCCGCGTCCTCGGCCGCGTCGGCCATCCGCGCCAGCGCGCCGAACCGCAGCACCGGGCCGGACAGGTCGATCTCCGACAGGCCGGGCAGGTGGCCGATGTCGACGACGCGACGCGGCGCCGCCAGGTCGCCGCGCATCAGGTCGACCATGGTCGTCCCCCCGGCGAGCACCGAGGCGCCAGGCTCGGCCGCCTCGTGCAGCGCCTGCTCCAACGTGTCCGGCCGCACATAGGTGAATGGCTGCATGGTTCAGGCCGCCCTTGCCACGTCGGCGATGGCCGCGACGATGTTCGGATAGGCCGCGCACCGGCACAGATTGCCGCTCATGTACTCGCGTATCTCGTCATCCGTGCGCGCGTGCCCCTCCTCGACGCAGGACACCGCCGACATGATCTGCCCCGGCGTGCAATAGCCGCATTGCAGCGCGTCATGCGCCACGAACGCCGCCTGCATCGGGTGCGGCGTGCCGTCGGCCGCGGCCAGCCCCTCGATCGTGCGCACCGCCCGCCCGGCGGCAGAGGCGGCCAGCACCAGGCAGGCGAGCTGCCGCCGCCCGTCGACATGCACGGTGCAGGAGCCGCAGGTGCCGTGGTTGCAGCCGACCTTGGTGCCGGTCAGCCCCAGATGCTCGCGCAACGCGTCGAGCAGCGTGGTGCGCGGGTCGAGCTGCAGGGAATGGGTGCGGCCATTCACGTCCAGCGTCACATCGAGCGTCTGCATCATCTGGCTCCTCGTCGGATGTCATGTGGGCTCTCCCCGGCAAACGCCAGCACCCACGGTCAGGGTGCCGGCGCCGGGCCTGCCAGGAACGCCAGCACCGGCGCCAGAGAGCGCTCCGGCGCTTCCTCCTGCGGCACGTGGCCCAGCCCGGGCAGCGCCGCCAGCCGGCAATCCGGTATCAGCGTCTGGTACTCGGCCGCGTTGCGGAACGGGATCATCGCATCGCGCTCGCCCCAGACCAGCAGCGTAGGCGCGCGGATGCTTCTCAGCAACGGCTCGGGCGGCTGCAGCGCCACCTGCTCCATGCGCGCCAGCATCGCCCGCCTCACGCCGGGGGCCAGCATCATGTCGCGATAACGCGCAACCCGCGCATCCGTCAGCGTTGCCCGGTCGGCATAGGCCGGCGCCACAGTCATCCTCACCAGTGCGGTCGGCAGCACGTAAGGCAGCAGCCGCAGCATCGCCGGCACCTGCGGCTTCCTGCCGTAATCGAAGCCGGGGCTGGCGAAACCGTCCGGCGAGACCAGCACCAGCCTGTCCACCCGCTCGGGATGGGCGGCGGCGAACATCCAGGCGATCTTGCCGCCCAGCGAGTTGCCGACCAGGCTCGCCCGCGCCACGCCGAGCGCGTCCATCAGCGCCGCCACGACTTGCACCGTGCGCTTGTCGGTGTAGTCGCCAGTGGGGTCCGGACCGCTCAGCGCGAAGCCCGGCAGGTCGAACCGCACCACGCGATGCTGCGCCGACAGCCCGGCCGCCCATGCGTCCCAGGTGTCCAGGCTGGCGCCGAACCCGTGCAGCATGAACACCGCAGGCGCCCCCCTCGGCCCGCTGTCGCGCACGTGCAGGCGCATCCCGGCTGCCTGGACGAAATCGCCTGGCGAAACCCCGTACGCCGCCTCCAGCACGGCCGCCGGCTTGTCCGGCGCGTAGAGCCAGGCGCCGATCGCGGCCACGGCCAGCGCGGCCAGGACCAGGGCAGCGGCAAGCACCCTCGTTCGGGTCAGAGGTCGATCCGCTCGCTGTGCTCGAGCATGCAGCCGGAGATGCGCCAGCTGCCATCGGCCTCGTGCTCCATGTCGTAGATGCCGAGCGCCGCCGATCCGTCCGACCCGACGAACTCGACCTTCTGCTCGACCACGCCGTCTTCGGACGACACCTCGCCGAAGCTGAAGCTGCGCGGCGCATACACCGCCGGATAGGCGGTCCGCACCATCTCCAGAAAATGCGGGCCGTCGCCGAACCGTTGCACGATGCCGGGTGCGGCGAAGGCCAGCGCGGCCGCGCCGTCGCGACGCCGGAACGCCTCGATCTGCGCGCTGATCACCCGCCGGATCTCGGCGCGGCTGGATGGCGGCACGGCATCCTCGGCTAGGGCGGGACCGCAGGCCAGCGCCAGGAGGAGCGTGCACGAAAGGGCCGGGATGCGGCGCATCTGGCGCGCCCTATCGCCGCGGCAGCAGCCAGGCAGCGACCGCCAGCAGCAGCACCAGGCCGCGCGACGCCGCCAGCTTGCCGTCATTGTGCTTCATCTCGCTCACCAGCACCGAGGCCGAGGCTGCAGCCACCAGCGCGCCCCCAAGATGGCGCGTCGCCCGCGGCAGCATCAGCAGCCCGCCCGCGACCTCGGCTGCTGCCACCGCCTGCATGTCGCCCTGCGACCAGCCCAGGTGGCGGAACATCCTCTCGTAGCCGCGTGCGCCCGCCAGCTTGTCGCCGCCTGCATAGGCGACCGCGGCGCCGAAGATCGGGAAAAGGCTCATGCTCGGTCCTCCTGTGCCGCCAACGCGCCCGGCCGCCGCGCGTTCTGCGGGGCGTGGCCACCTTCTTCACCGCAGACACGCATTTCGGCCACGCCGGCGCGCGCGCGCTCTACCGCCGGCCCTTCGCCAGCGTGGCCGAGATGGACGAGGCGCTGGTGGCGAACTGGAACGCCACGGTTGCGGCCGGCGACGAGGTGTTCCACCTGGGCGACTTCGCCGTGCGCCATCAGGACCCTGGCGGCCTGTTGGAACGCCTGAACGGCACCAAGCACCTGCTGACTGGCAACAACGATCCGCCGTCGATGACCGGGCTGCCGGGCTGGGCCAGCGTCGCCCCCTACCTGGAGGTGACGCGCGACGGCGCCGCACTCGTGCTGTGCCACTACGCGCTGCGCAGCTGGCGCGACATGGGCCGCGGCGCGCTCAACCTGCACGGCCACAGCCACGGCCGCCTCAAGCCGCTGTCGCGCCAGTTCGACGTCGGCGTCGACGCACGAGGCTTCCTGCCCGTCACCCTGGCCCAGCTGCGCGTCCGTCGAGGCGCCAAGGTCTGACCAGCCGGCGCGGGCCTTGCCTGATTCCTGGCGCCCGGACGCTGGATCAAGCTTTAGGATTCTGGTGCAAAGACACGGTGGGCGGCGTGGGCTAGATGCTTGCTGCCCATGACGGGCATGACCCGAGGAAAAATCCATGAACAGCAGTGTTGCGGCTGGTCTCGCGCTGATCGCGATGACAACCCAGGCCTATGCCGGCGCCTCGATCCTCGCAACCGGCCACCTCGACGGCGGAGAGAGCGAGACCCTAGCCGCGTGCTACCTCAATAACGTCGGAACACAATCAGTGACGATCACCGACTTCGCGATCGCCGATGAAACCGGCACGAAATATGCAGCGTCGGACTGCAACGGAAGCCTGGTCAAGGGCGGATCCTGTTTCATCTACGGAAGCATAACGTCCGATCATCTTTTCAGCTGCTTTGTCAAGGCAGGGACGTTCTCGACGCTCCGCGGTTCGCTCGAAATCCGTGCGACCGGCAGCGGCTCCAACATCGTGCTCACCAGCCAACCACTGCGCTGAGCTCGCAATCGCCAACAGTTCAAGGAGCACCTCGATGATCCGCTGCATCGCCGCAATGGCGTCCACCCTGGCCGTCTGCGCGGCCGCTCACGCGGCCACGCCGCTCGCGACCCCGGCCGTCTACGGCGGCTCGTCCGCTTACGAAGTCCTCTGCTCCGTCAGCAACTATAGCGGAGAGATCGCGTCGCTCGCTTCGGTCGCGGTGACGACCGACAGCGGCGGGCAATCGAACGCGCTGGTTGCTAACACATGCGGCAAGACGCTGGCAGACGGCCGCGCTTGCTATTTCCGCATTCTGATTCCGCAGCCGCCCAACCACGCCTATTACTGCAACGTCCAGGTTCGGGACTCGGCCACTGTCATCGGGAACATGCGAATCACGGCTCATGTCATAGACGACAACGGCGTCCTGTTGCAAAGCGAGGCGGGGCACTAGCAGATTGTCAAGAAAGGCCAGGGGCCCTGCCCCATGCGCGCTAGCATAGGACAGATTTTGCGTCCTGTGCCTGGGAACGAC
>CALMVI010000007.1:0-9501 GCA_937873095.1 uncultured Acetobacteraceae bacterium
CATGAATCACATCACATCGAGCCGGGAAAAGACCTTCGATTCGCGCTTATGGGGCTCCGCCCCTGGACCCCGCTGGGGTTTGGAACCCCAGGCCCCCGATTTCGAAGGGACGTCTGGTCAGGCGCAGGCGCATCAGGCGCGTCCAGGACGTCATCATCAGCACGGGCGCAATCGTGCCGCCCAGCAGGCAGCCCAGGGCGGACTGCACGGTCATGCCGTGATCCGCCCCGCCCAGGAGCACCGCACCCGCGGTTGCACCCACGACGGCAAATCCGACGACGTCGGGGACTGTCCGGCCAAATTTCTGCTTCATGGTTCGCTGCGTCTATGTCGTTCGACGAACCCAATAGCACGACCGGCCGTTCGATGCCAATGCAAAATCACGTTTTCGTGAGCAATCTTGAGATAGCGACCGCGAGCTGACCGCGTTCACCCCTCGCGCGGCTCAGGCCTGGCCTTTGGAAAACACAGTCGGCTTGGACAGCGCCAACCGGCCCGGCTTGACGACGGCAAGCTGTCGGCCGGGCAGCCTGGGCCCCGCCCTGTGCCAGGCAAGCAGGAGGGACCCGCATGCGTGGAACGGCCGCCACACCAGGGGCGCGAGCACGGCGCCCACGACCGCGCACAGTGCCACGTATGCCAATGCGTCGCTCATGTAGATGCCGGCCACGACGCCCAGCACGAAGCCGTATCCAGCCGTTTCAGGCGTGAACCTTATCGCACTCATTCTACCGATACACCGTTTCAGGAAGGCGCTGATCCCGACCGCCCGCGCGGGTGCTAGCGACTTTTTAACCTTCTATAAACGCACGACTTCGCGATGGTTGGCTGCGCGTGGTGGTGCGTTCCGGATCGGCGCGGCACCGCCCTATCGTGCGTCCACCGCAACGGCGTTGCCGGCCAGGGCGGACGCGCCCGACAGCTGCCGCACGCGGCTGCCCTCGGTCAGCCGCGACGCCCCGTCGGTCACCACGGTCTGCCCCGCCTGCAGGCCCGCCGACACGACGGCGCTCGTTTCGTCCTGGCGTGCGACCGTGACCGGGTGGCGGTGCGCCACGTCGTCGCTGCCCAGAACGAACACGAACGCGCCCTGCGGGCCGCGCTGGATGGCCGCGGTGGGCACCGTGACGACGTTGCGGTCCACCCGCAACGACAGCCTGACGTTGACGAACGCACCCGGCCACAGGCGCAGCGCCGGGTTCGGGAAGGTCGCCTTCAGCTTGATGGTGCCGGTGTTCTGGTCCACCTGGTTGTCCAGCACGGCGACGTGGCCGCGGTCCAGCACGGCGCCGGCCTGCGCGCCGTCCGGCCCGGCCTCGCCGCCATCCTGGGGCAGGGCGACGACTTCCGCTCCGCCCGACGCGCGGCTCGCCTCGATGGCCGCGACCACCTGGGGCAGCGTCTGCTGCGGCAGGGTGAACACGACGGAGATCGGCCGCAGCGTCGTCACCACGGTGATCGGCGTCACGTCGGTGCTGTGCACCAGGTTGCCCAGATCGACCTGGCGTATGCCGGTCCGGCCGTCGACCGGCGCCGTGATGGTGGTGTAGCCGAGGTTGGTGCGCGCGGTGTCCACCTGCGCCTGGTCCTGCCGCACCAGCGCCTCGCCCTGCGCCACGGTGGAGCGTTGCGTGTCGGCCTGCTGGGCGGTGCCGTACTGGTTCTTCGCGAGCTTCTCGTAGCGTGCAAGGTCGCGCTCGGCATTGGCCAGCGTCGCCTCGTCCTGCGCCTTCTTGGCCACCGCCTGGTCGTAGGCCGCCTGGAACGTGCGCGCGTCGATCCTCGCCAGCACGTCGCCCGTATGCACGTCCTGCCCTTCGCGGAACCGCATCTCGGTCAGCGGCCCGTCCACCATCGGCCTGATGTTGACCGTGTTGAGCGCCTGCACCGTGCCGATGCCGTCCACGGTCAGCGGCACGTCGGCCAGCCTGGCCACCCCGGTTGCGACCGGGACCGCGGCCTCGGCCGGTGCCGCGGCAGGCGCGCGCCCGCCGGACCGCAGCCAGACCAGGCCGCCGACCACGGCGAGGAACAGGAACAGCGCCGCGAGGAAACGCTTCATGCCGGCATGTGCTCCGTCTGGTCGCGGCTCCAGCCGCCGCCCAGCGCCTTGTAGAGGGAGACCAGCGCCAGGAAGCGCGACACCCGAACCTGCGCCAGGGTGTCCTGGTCGCCGAACAGGGTGGTCTGGGTGTTGAGCACGGTCACGATGTCGATTGTGCCGACCTGAAGCTGGGCGTTGGCGATGTCGGCCGAGCGTTGCGCCGTCCGCACCGCCTCGGCCTCCAGCCCCTCCTGCTCGGCGGTGAAGCTGGTCTGGGTCAGCGCGGTCTCCGTGTCGGTCAGCGCCTGCAGCACGGCCTTGACGTAGTCGGCCGCAAGCTCGCGGTAGCGGCCGCGGGCCCCGCCCAGCGTCCCGCCCTTCAGCCCGTTGTCGAAGATGGTCTGGGCCAGCGAACTGGCCAGGCTGGCCACCACGGTTCCCGGCCCGGTGATCATCGAAAGCGCGGCGCTCGACAGTCCGCCCGACGCGGTCAGCTGCAGGGAGGGGTAGAAATTGGCCACGTCCTGCCGCACCGTCTGGTTCTGCGCCACCAGCTGTTCCTCGGCGTTGGCCACGTCCGGCCGGCGCCGCAGCAGGTCCGACGGCAGCCCGGGATCGATCGCCGGCAGGCTCAGCTGCACCAGCGGCGCCGGGGTCAGCCGGATGCGCTCCGGCGGCTGGCCCACCAGGATGCCGAGTGCGATGACCTCCTGCTGATACTGGCTCCGCAGCGCGGGGATCTGGGCCCTGTAGCCGGCCACCAGCGCCTCCTGCTGGCTGACATCGAGCAGGCTGGCGGTGCCCACGCTCAGCCGGCCGCGAAAGGCCGCCAGCACGTTGCTGGCCGTGCGCAGGTTGTTCTGCGCGATCGCCAGGCGGTCGCGATACCCCAGCGCCTGGAAATACGTGCTGGCGATCGAGCTGGACGTGGTCAGCCACACGGTCTGCGCGTCGAACCGGCTGGCCAGGGCGGTCGCCTGCGCGGCGCGCAGCGCGTCCAGGTTCTTGCCCCAGAAATCCACCTCGTACGAGGCCGAGAGCTGGGCCGCGTAGCTGCGGCTGTCGATGTAGTGGCTGCTGCTGCCGGACAGGCCGGACAGGTTGCCCGTGCTGATGGTTCCGGTGCTGGCGCCGGTCGGGGCCGCAACGCCCGTCGTTCCAGTCGTGCCCAGCCCGGTGGAGGCGCCGGTCAGCCCGGCGCTGCCGATGCTGGTGAAGCTGCTGAACCCGCCCGAGCCCACGCCGGTGCGGGTGTAGTTCTGCGACAGGCTGCCGGTGACGCCCGGCAGCAGCGGGCTGCCGGCCACGCGCGCCGCCTGGTCGGCCTGGATGATCCGCGCGGCCGCCGCCTGCACGTCCGGGCTGTCGAGCGCCGCCTGGTCGATCAGGCGGTCGAGCTCGGGCGCGCCGAAGTTGCGCCACCAGCCGGTGGCGGGCGGCGCGGCCTCAGGCGGCGGAACCGAGGCGGTGAAGCCGGACGGCACGTTCAGCGCGGGGCGGCGATAGACCGGGCCCACGCCGCACCCGGCCAGCGCGAGCGCGGCCAGCAGCGCGACGTGCCGGTATGGGGCAGGCTTGGCAGGCATGCGGGGTAAGTGTCCCTATTGGGCGGCTTTACGAGCGTTGCGGGCGGTGCGCGGCGGCCGGTGGGCGTGCTACCGGGTCCGCCCGATCGGCTGCAGGCGCTCGTAGTCGAAATACAGGGTCAGCGGGATGTCCTTCGGCTTCACCCACCCGGACACGCCGGCGCCGCCGAACGCGCCGTGGTTCGAGCCCACGACCGTGCCGGAGACGGCCAGGCCGTAGTCGAACGGCAGCACCTTCTGCGGCGAGACAGGGGCGGCACTGCAGGCCACGGCGAACCCGCCGCATGGTGGCGCCGGTGCGGCCGGGGCCAGAGGGGCGATCGGGGCCGCCTCCCTGGTGGTGTCGTAGAGGGCGAGCGGCGCCGCCGCGGCAGCGCGCGCCCAGCCGGCGGGCAACCCGGCCGCGGCCCATGTCAGCACCAGTATGCGCGTCCGCCTCGACATCGCGCCGATCATGACAGGTCGGCCCGTCTCCCGCCAGTGTGACCGGGCGTGCGCTTGATCGCGGAAAGATGCGGGCCACCTCGCCAATCCTCGGCCTCGCACTTGCGTTGCGCGCATTCCCCATCGTTCCAGGACACGTCATGCTGATCGAAACCTGCGACCAGGACCACACGCTCGCCCTGGAGCTGCGCAGGTTCATCGAGGACCCCTCGTTTCCCTGCGTCGGCGCCAAATCGGCCCTGGCGCGCGACCAGTTGGCGATCGTGGTGGCGCGCGACATCACCTCGGGCTGGGACGACCTGCGCATCTATCCGCTGCTGCTCGACTGGGTGGAGAGCTACCGGGAGCGGCCCTCGCTGTTCCGCAGCTTCGCGGTGGTGTTCGAGGGGCCGCGCACCCTGTCCGAGGAGGAGTTCGAGCGGCACCTGTGGGACCGGGCGCAGTCGCTGTCGGACAAGGACGCCTGGCAGGGCAAGCCCTACGACCCGCGGGTCAGCGCCAACCCGCATGACGACCATTTCTCGCTGAGCTTCGGCGGCGAGGCGTTCTTCATCGTGGGCCTGCACCCGCAGGCGAGCCGGCCGGCGCGGCGCTTCGGCGCCCCTGTCATGGTGTTCAACCTGCACGACCAGTTCGAGCAGCTGCGGGCGCAGGGCGCCTACGACAAGCTTCGCAGCAGCATCGTCTCGCGCGACGTGGCCCTGGCAGGCTCGCCCAACCCGATGCTGGCGCGCCACGGCACCGTGTCGGAGGCGCGGCAGTACAGCGGGCGCATCGTCGACGACGCGTGGCGCTGCCCGTTTCAGCGTGCCGGCGCGCCCGGCGCCGAAGACCAGGCGGATTGTTGACGCGGGCATGACCGTGCAGGCGCCGCCCGGCGGCGTGCAGGAGATTGCGCCGCGCAGCGGGGTGGCCTTCGAACTTCTGCGCGGACAGACGCTGACCGTGATCGACCCGCAAGGCGAACAGGTGGCCGACCTGCTCGCATTTTGCCGCGACGATTTGGGCGAGGTCATCTCGTCGGGGCGGACGCTCGACTATGCCAGCCGTATCTACCTGACCACCGGCGACCCGATCTATTCGAACCGCAGCCGGGTGATGCTGCGCATCGTGGCCGACACGGTGGGGCGGCACGACTTCCTGCTGACGCCCTGCTCGGCCGACACGTTCCGCATCATCTATGGCGACACGTCGCCGCATCGCGGCTGCTTCGGCAACCTGGCCGAGGCGCTGGCCCCTTACGGCGTGACGCCCGACCGCATCCCCGTCGCGTTCAACGTGTTCATGAACGTGGCGGTCGACGGCCAGACCGGGGCGTTGCGGGTGGACCCGCCCAGAAGCCGGGCGGGCGACCGGGTGAGCTTCCTGGCCGAGGAAGACCTGGTGATCGGGCTGACCGCGTGCTCGGCGCTGCAATCGAACAACTACGCGTTCAAGCCGATCCATTACGCGATAACGTAGAGCAGATCCCGACCAGACGGGATCGTCTGGTCGGGCGAAGAGTGAACGCGAGTGAACGGAACAGGCTCTGGGCGCGGCCGGCCGTGGCAAGCGGCGCGTCATGCGGCTATAGGGGGTCATGGCGCCGTTCTGGAAATCGAAGTCGCTCGCCGAGATGAGCGCGGCCGAGTGGGAGTCACTGTGCGACGGCTGCGGCCGGTGCTGCCTGCACAAGCTGCGCGACGACGATACCGGGGAGATCGCCTGGACCAACGTCGCCTGCCGTCTGCTGGACGGGCAGAGCTGCCGCTGCCGCGACTATGCCCGCCGGCAGCGCCGGGTGCCGGACTGCGTTCAGCTGACGCCGCAATCGCTGGCCGAGATCGACTGGCTGCCGCCATCCTGCGCGTACCGACGCGTGAAGGAAGGCCGCGGACTGGCGTCCTGGCACCCGCTGGTGTCGGGCGACGAGAACTCGGTGCACGCGGCCGGCGTGTCGGTGAGGGGGCGGGTGATCGATGAACGCCATGCCGCCAGCCTGGAGCATCACGTGACGGACTGGCCGGGACAGCGGCCCAGGGTGAGGGCCAGGCCGCGATAGGGCACGGCCGTCCGGATCCAATAGTCCGGATGCCAATATGATGTGGACCGGGCTTGCGGCTGCGCGTCGGTAACGGGCTGTTAACGCGTTTCGTCTACTGAACCGTATGCGCGTCGCCTCGCACCTTCGCCGGTTTGCTCTGGATCGCCGCCGCCGTGGTTCGGGCCGCCGCATGCGGCGGGGTGCCGGGTGGCTGGCCGCGACCCGCGCCGAGATGGCCCTCGAGTTCGCTATCCTGTCCCTGCCGATGTTCACGTTCATCCTGCTGATCTTCGAGATCTCGCTCGATCTCTACACGCAGGAGGCGCTCGATGCGGGCCTTCATCTGGCGGTGCGCGCCATCCAGACCGGCCGTGCCCAGAACGTTCTGAACGGCAACGATTTCGTCAACCGTTACCTGTGCCCCAGCATGCTCGGCCTTCCCGCATGCAGCGCGCATGTCTACGTCAAGGTGCAGAAGATCCTGTTCAGCGCCAACCAGGATTTCTACACCGTTCCGAACGGCGCCACCGGCAGGGTTCCGCTGGCGGGCAACGCCGTCAACCTGACCGGCTACGGCAGCACCAATTTTTGCAACAGCGCGCCGGGCCAGGTCACCCTGGTCAGCGCGCTCTATCTTGGGCCCACGTTCCTCGGCGGCTTGCTGCCCGGCGTGTTCTCCGTCCACTCGCCCAGCGGCTCGCTGGTCCACGCCACGCTGTCGACCACCGGCCTGGTGACAGAGGACTACACGCCCGTCGCGGCCGCTCAGGGGACGACCCCCGCGCCGTCATGCTGACGCGAGCGGCATCGTTCCGCCGTTCGTGCTCCGGCGTCGCCGCGCTGGAGTTCGCGCTGATCACGCCCGCGATGGTGCTGCTCACGGTCGGCGTGCTCGACATGTCCAAGGCCGTGATCCTGTGGCAGCAGGTCTACAACGCGGCCCATACCATTCCGCTGTCGGCAAGCATCGTGGCAGTGCAGGCCAACAAGACCACTTCGCTGTCGGTCACCCAGGCGCAGCAGCAGATGTCGGCGGTGTATGCCGAGATGCCCTGGCTGGCCGACGGCATCGCCAACGGCGTGCGGTCGGTCACGCTGTCGTCGGTCACCTTCGTGCCGATACCCGGCTGCACGCCGGTCGTCGGGGTCAGCTGCTACATCCCGAATGTGGCGTGGAGCCTGGCCTACCCGGGCGGCGTGGGCGACCCGCATGCCGCCCAATGGCAGAGCGTCACCCGGTCCTGCGTCGTGCCGCCGACGCAGATCCACCCGACCGCTCCCCCGCCGGTCAGCCCGTTGCTGGTTCCCGTGCAGCTGACCGTATTGCGCACGCTCGACGTCACTCAGCCAGATCCGATCCTGGTCGCGGACGTGCACGTTCAATACAGGCCTTTTCTCTACGGGCTGGTCACCGGGTACCTCGACTTCTGGGCATCCGGCTACTGGTCGGTCCGCAGCATCAGCACGTCGCAGCCGGCCTACCTGCAATACACCACGCTGTCGCCGCCGGGCTCGGGCGGCAGTTGTCCCAATTGGCCTTGAGAGAGTGATCCGCGAAGGACAGACATGATGCGCTTCGACCTGCCTTTCCCCGCGGCCGACCGTCGCGCCGCCGTATCGATCATCTTCGCCACCGCCGCAGTTCCGCTGGCGATGGCGGTGGGCCTCGCCGTCGACTACAGCTTCTACGTCCAGACGCAGGCACAGCTGAACCTGGCGGCCGATAGCGGGGCGATCCACGCCGTGCGAACCGCGTCCGCCGATTTCGCCGCCGGCATGAACGCGGTCGATGCGGGTGCTGCGGGCGCGACCGCGGGGATGCAGTGGTTCATGGCGCAGCTCGGCAATTTGTCGACCGCGTCCGCCGCGCCGACGGTGCCGCCCGTCCAGTACGACGCGAGCACCAGCACGTTCACCTCTACCGTCAGCTACAACGCGACGCTGAAGCCGCATTTCGGCGGCCTGTTCCAGAGGACGACGTGGTCGATGACCGGGACGGCAAATGCCGCCATCACGACCAACTCGTATGTCGAGATCGACATGCTGATCGACAACTCGTCCTCCATGCTGATCGGCGCCACGCCCGCCGACATCATCGCCCTGCAGAACCTGACGGTCTGTCCGCCGACGGCGATCTCGCAGGCGACCGGTCATAACGGCGGCTACAGCGAGTACAGCTGGAACTTCCCGTCCAACATCGGTTTTGGCTCCGGACAGGCCGCACCGAACCGGACCAACAAGGGCAGCGGCGCATGCGACCCGGCCTTCACCGGTCCGACGACTGCACAGAGCAACGAATGCCCCTACCCGCCAGCACTCACCGGTGCGGTGTACACCGCAGGCGGCGTCGCGTTGACGGGCATCGCCCAGCCGGTCGACGCGTCGGGCTATTGCCCGATCGGCACCGGCCTGCCTGACACGTCCAACAACGGGATGAACCTCGACCCGACCACGGGCAGGACGAGAAACCTGCCTTCCGCGCCCTGCGGCTTCGCGTGCCACAGCGACACCTCGCCGCTGGACTACTACACCATCCTGCTTGGCGCGCGCAGCAGGGGCGCCAGCATCACGCTGCGTTTCGACGTCGTTCAGCAAGCCGCCAAGCAGGTGGTGCAGACGATGCAGGCGCAGGAGCAGGTGGCCAACCAGTTCAGCCTGGGCGTGTTCACGTTCAACTCGGCGGTGGCGCGCGTGCACCCGCTCGTGGGCGAGGCCGACACCAACCTGGCCCAGGGACTGGCCGACATCCAGGCCATTTCGCCGCCGAGCGTGCCGGACCTGGCGAACACGAACTTTCCGGGCGCCATGAGCTACCTCGTCTCCAGCTTCTCGCCCTCAGGGGACGGTTCGTCGCCCGCCAAGCCGCGCAAGAACCTGTTCATCATCACCGACGGCCTGGAAGACTACTCGCCCAGCAACCGCTGGATCGGCCAGATGACGAGCCCGCTGAACGAAACGACGTGCCAGCCGCTCAAGGCGATGGGCTTCAACATCTTCGTTCTCTACACGCCGTACACGCCGTTGCCGAACCCGTTCTACCTCAACCAGAGCAACTCCAGGGCGTCGGTCGAGGCTCCTATCACCAATACGGGGCTTTCGGTCGCCGCAGGCCTGCAGGCCTGCGCGTCCTCGGCGTCGCAATACTACCAGGCGAGCAGCGTCAGCGACATCAACACCGCGCTGCAGAGCATGCTCGCCTCGGCGCTCAACACGCCTGGCCGGCTTACTTACTAGCAGGAAGGCCAGGAGCGCTGCCCCTGGACCGAGCTTGGGGCGCCGCCCCAAACAGTAAAGTTTACCGGGATCCAAACGCCCGGCGTTTGGCGGGGTGGGGGGGAGGGCCCCGCGGGTTGGGGCGGTTTGGCCGCCCCGCCGCGACAACCACAGCCCCAAACACCCACGGC
>CALMVI010000007.1:9511-24088 GCA_937873095.1 uncultured Acetobacteraceae bacterium
GGGCCGCCCCCCAAAAATTTAATTTTACGCGGCACCCACCCCCGCGGGTTGGGGGGGGGGGGGGCCCCGCCCCCCGCTTCTTCTGCCTGTTGCGCCTCGACGCCGATACATCCACAGCCTCAAAGCCCCTGGCCTTTTCCACCATCCTGACGAAGCGAGTTCACGCTGACTGTGTCAGCCCGACCCGCTCCAGCTTCTGCTTCAACGGCGGCGCTTCAGGACACCACCCTGGCCGCATCGGCCGCCCAGCCGAGACGCACGCTTTGCCCGGGCGTGGGGCAGGGCGTGCCCCAGCTTGGAACCGACAGCCGCAGCGGCCCGATCCTGCCGGTGGCCGACACGTCCAGCATCGCGCCGGAGGAGCGCAGGTCGATGATCGTCGCCTCCACGACGTTGTCGGCCGCCGCCGTGCCGCCGAGCAGTGCGACCCGCTCCGGCCGCAGACAGAGGGTGACCGGGTTGCCGAGTGCCGGCCTGACGGTGTCGGGGTCGGCGGCCTGCACGTAGCGCGCGCCCGCCGACCACACGAAGCCGCCGGGCCGCAGCTCGCGCACCACGCCCTGCAGGATGTTCGCGGGCCCGGTCAGCCGGGCGGAGGCGGCCGAGCGGGGTTCGGCGTACAGGCTGGCGGGCGTGCCGGCCTGCAGGACCTGTCCGCCGGCGAGCAGCACCAAATGGTCGGCCGACATCGCCAGCTCGGTGCAGCGCGTCGCAAGCAGGACCAGCCGCCCTCCTGCGGCCTCCATGCGCAGCAGCGCGGCCAGCGTGGCGCGCGCCTCCGCGTCCAAGCCCATGCCAGCCTCGTCCACCAGCAGCACGCCGCCGGGGGGCAGCAGGCGCGCGGCGGCCAGCGCAAGCGCCGCCTCGCCGTGCGAGAGAGCGCCCAGCGGGCGCGCCGCCTGGTCGGCCAGTCCGAGCGCCGAGATGCGGTCGTCGGCAGCGGCCGCCCTGCCGCGTCCGGCAAGCCGGCGCAGCGCGGCCCTGACCGTGCCTGCCGCGTGCAGCGCGGTTCCAGGCGCCAGCAGCGCCACGTCCCGCCGCCCGCCCGGCAGGCCCGACACGTCCTCTCCGCCGCGGAAGACCGCCCCGCGCACCGCAGGCAGCAGCCCGGCCAGCGCCGCCAGCAGCGAGGTCTTGCCCGCCCCCGCCGGTCCGAGCACGGCGGTGACGGCGCAGGCGGGCGCGCCGAAGGAGGCGTCCTCCAGCACCGTGCGCCCGCCGCGCTGCACGGTCAGCCCGCGCACGGACAGCCCGTTCGACGCCGCCATCGCTCTGCCGGGAAAGGCGCGCTACTGCGCGGAGGCGGTCTGGCGGGCGGCGTAGTCGGTCAGGGCCGCCACCGCCTCGGCCGTGCCGGACACGTCGCCGCCGCGATGCGCGAGCGCCCGCACCGCGTCGGACGCACGGTGGTCCAGCCGGGCGAGTTCCTGCACCACGGCCAGGTTGGCGTCCGGGTTCTCGGCGTAGCTCGTCGCCATGCCGTGTGCGATCAGGTAGGAATCGAGCAGCACCTGCGGACGGCTCACCTGCGTGACCCCGCCCCCGGCATCGCAGGCGGCCAGGCCGGCACAGGCAGCAGCGGTCAGCAAAGCAATGCGCATCCTGGCACTCCGATCGGCGTGCATGCTACCGCAAGCGCCCGGGCCGATCCACACCCGCGCCGGTCAGCCGATGCCGCGCACCACGGGAATGTCGAGGTCCTTGATCTTCTTGCGCAGCGTGTTGCGGTTCAGCCCGAGCATCTCGGCCGCCTTGATCTGGTTGCCGCGCGTTGCCGACAGCGTCATCCTGATCAGCGGCCGCTCCACCTCGGCGATCACTTGGTCGTAGATGTCGCGGGTGGGGATGCCGTCCGCGCTGCCCGACAGCATGTGGCGGATGTGCCGCTCCACAGCCTGGCCCAGGTCGCGCGGCGACCCGGCCTCGCCTGCGCCCTCCTCGGCCGCCGGCTCGGCCAGCTCGGCGGTGATCACGTCGGCGGTGATCACCTCCTGGGGGGTCAGGGCTGCCAGCCTGCGCATCAGGTTTTCCAGCTCGCGCACGTTGCCCGGCCAGCGCTGGCGGCGCAGCGCGTCCACGGCGCCCTGGTCCAGCGTCTTGGCCGGCAGCCCCTGCTCGCGCGCACGCTCCAGGAAATGCCGGGCCAGCACGGCGATGTCCTCGGCCCGCTCGCGCAGCGGCGGCAGCCGGATCGGCACCACGTTGAGGCGGTAGAACAGGTCCTCGCGGAACTGACCGGCGCGGATCGCCTGGCGCAGGTCGCGATGCGTCGCGGCCACGATGCGCACGTTGGCGCGGATCGGCTGCCGCCCGCCCACCGAGGTGAACTCGCCTTCCTGCAGCACGCGCAGCAGCCGGGTCTGCGCTTCGGGCGGCATGTCGCCGATCTCGTCGAGGAACAGCGTTCCCGCCGCCGCCTGTTCGAAGCGGCCCTGGCTGCGGTTGTGCGCGCCGGTGAAACTGCCGCGCTCGTGGCCGAACAGCTCGCTCTCGATCAGTTCGCGCGGGATCGCCGCCATGTTGATGGCCACGAACGGGCCGCCCCGCCGCCGCCCGTAATCGTGCAGCGCGCGCGCCACCAGCTCCTTGCCGGTGCCGCTCTCGCCGTTGACCATCACCGTCAGGTCGGTCGTCGTCAGCCTGGCGATGGTGCGGTAGATTTCCTGCATCGCCTGGCTGCGGCCGATCAGCGGCAGCTTCTCCTCCCCGTCGCGCGGCTCGGCGTCGGGGGCGGCAATCGGGGCGGACACGGCCAGGGCGCGGGCCACCACGGCCAGCAGTTCGGTCAGGTCGAACGGCTTGGGCAGGTACTCGAACGCGCCGCGCTGGGCCGCCTTCACCGCGGTCATCAGCGTCGATTGCGCGCTCATCACGATCACCCGCAGCTCCGGCCGCACCCTGCGGATGCGCGGCAGCAGGTCGAGCCCGTTATCGTCGGGCATCACCACGTCGGTGATCACCAGGTCGCCCTCGCCCTCCTCCACCCAGCGCCACAGCATGGCGGCCGAGGCGGTGGCGCGCACCTGATAGCCGGACCGGCCCAGCGCCTGGGTCAGTACGGTGCGGATCGACCGGTCATCGTCCGCGACCAGAACGGTGGGAACGCCCACTTACGGCCGGTCTTGGTCGGTATCGCACCGGTCTTCCAGGAACACCGGCAGGAAGATCCGGAACTCCGTGCGTCCGCGCCGGCTGTCGACCTCCATCAATCCCCCGTGCTCGCCGATGATCTTGGCCACGAGTGCAAGCCCCAGGCCACTGCCGGCGGGCTTGGTGGTCACGAACGGGTCGAACAGGCTGTCCTGGATGTCGGGCGAAATGCCCGGCCCGTTGTCCCGCACCGTCACCACCAGCGGCAGGTGCACCCGCCGCCGGGTGCCCGGCACCGTCACCCGGACGCCGTGCTGGTAGGCGGTCATCAGCGTGATCTCGCCCCAGCCCGTCTCCGGGCAGTACGCCTCGCTGGTGATGGCCTCGGCCGCGTTCTTGACCAGGTTGAGCAGCACCTGCACGAGCTGGTCGCGGTTGCCCAGCACCGGCGGCAGGGACGGGTCGTAGCGTTCGACGATGCGCAGGTGGGCGGCGAAACCGGTATGGGCCAGCCGACGCACGTGCTCCAGCACGCGGTGGATGTTGACCGCGTCGCGCACGATCGGCTTCTCGCCGAACGCCTCCATCCGCTCGACCAGCGCGCGTATGCGGTCGGCCTCGTCGCGGATCAGCACGGCCAGCTCGCGATCGGCCTCGCTGACGGTGTTTTCCAGCAGCTGGGCCGCGCCGCGTATGCCGGAGAGCGGGTTCTTCACCTCGTGCGCGAGGATCGTTGCCATGCCGGCGACGGAGCGGGCGGCGTGGCGGAAGTTCATCTGGCGGTCCAGCGCGCGGGCGGCCGACTCGTCCTGGAAGGTCAGCAGGAGGCAGCCCGGCTGCTCGGTCACCGGCGTGCCCTGCACCGTAACACCGCGGCGCTGCAGGCGCGGGCTGTCGAAATGCAGGTCGTGGTCCGACACCACCACGTCGCCCGAACGCACCTGTTCGATCAGGGCGAAAAGCGGGCTGTCGAGCGGCACCAGGTCGGCCAGGCCGAGATTGCCGAGCTGGCTGATCGACAGGCCCAGGAACTGCTCGGCCGCCGGGTTGGCGAAGCGGAACCGGTTGTCCGCGTCCAGCAGCACGCAGGCGATGGGCAGGGCGGACAGCATGGCGGCCGTGTCGGGCAGCACCTTGGCCGAGGGATCCACCACGGCAAGCCGCGCCCGGCGGGCCAGCGGCAGCCTCACGCAGCCACCGCGTCCAGCCCGTCCGGCTCGGCCGCCTGCCTGACCGTGCCGGCGGCGATCAGCGGCTCGTAGAAGCGGTCGACCAGGGCCACCACGGCGGGCGCGTCGGTCAGCCGCATCACTGCCGCGCGGAACTCGGCCGAACCCGGCAGGCCGCGCGAGTACCAGGCCACGTGCTTGCGGGCGAGCCGCAGCCCCGCCTCGGCGCCGAAATGGCTGAGCATAGCGTCGTAATGTTCGAGCAGGATGGCGCGCTGCTCGGCAAGCGGCGGCTCGGCCAGCTCGCGCCCTGTGCTCAAGAAATGTGCAACCTGGGCGGGGAACCACGGCCGGCCGTAGCATGCCCGCCCGACCATCACGCCATCCGCGCCGGACCGTGCACGGGCGCGGGCGGCGTCCTGCACCGTCTGGATGTCGCCGTTGACGATCACCGGCAGGCCGACCGCCTGCTTGACCCTGGCCACGAAGTCCCAGTCGGCGGTGCCGGTGTAGAATTGCTGGCGGGTCCTGCCGTGCACCGTCACCATGCGTATGCCGGCCGCTTCCGCGATGCGGGCCATGGCGGGCGCGTTCAGGCTCTGGTGGTCCCAGCCCATGCGCATCTTCAGCGTGACCGGCACGCTCACCGCGCGGACGGTGGCCTCCAGGATGCGGGCGGCGGCGGCCTCGTCGCGCATCAGCGCCGAGCCGGCCTGCTGGCCCACCGCCACCTTGCGCACCGGACAGCCGAAATTGATGTCGATCACCTCGGCGCCTATGTCGGCCGACAGGCGGGCGGCCTCGGCCATCGCCGCGGGCTCGCACCCGGCGAGCTGGATGGCGCGCGGGCCGGCGCCCTCGTCGAGTGCCGCCATGCGCAGCGTGTTGCGGTTTTCCCGGATCATCGCCCAGGACGCGATCATTTCGGACACCACCATGCCGGCGCCCAGGCGGCGGGCCAGCCTGCGGAACGGCAGGTCGGTCACGCCGGACATCGGCGCCAGGATCACCGGCGTCTGGATCGTCGCCGTCGGGCTGAGGGATATCGGTTCGAGTGCACTGCCCATGATTTAGGCACGTTAACCAACTCCTGGGCATGCTGCAACGCGATATGACATTTCCGCGATGGCTTGCGTCGGGCGTGACTCTCTTGCACATCGCCGTCCCATGCGAATTGCCGCCATCCTGGTCGCCGCAGGATCGGGCACCCGGTTCGGCGCAGGACCTGCCAAACAGTTCCTGTCGATCGCCGGCCGCCCGGTGATCCGCTGGGCCGCCGACGCGCTTGCCCCTTACGTGTCGCTGCTGCAGCCGGTGGGCGAGGCGGCGGCGATCGGGCAAGCGCTGAGCGGGCTCGACCACCTGGCCGTGGTGCCTGGCGGCGCGACACGGCAGGACAGCGTGCGCGCCGGGCTGGACGCGCTGGCGCCGCACGCGCCGGACGTGGTGCTGGTGCACGACGCGGCGCGCCCTCTGGTGCCGCCCGGCACCGTGCCCGCCCTGCTGGCCGCCCTGCGCACGCATCGCGGCGCGATCCCCGCGGTCCCGGTCGCCGACACGCTGAAGCGCGCGGCCGGCGGCGTCATCGAGGCGACAGTCGCGCGCGAGCACCTGTACCGGGCGCAGACCCCGCAGGCCTTCGATTTCACGACCCTGCTGGACCTGCACCGTCGGCAGGCCGGCCCTGCCGCCACCGACGATGCCTGGCTGCTGGAGCGGGCAGGGCTGGCCGTGGCGCTGGTGGCGGGCCACGAGGAGAACATCAAGTTGACCTACGCCGAAGACGCGGCCCGCCTCGAGCGCGGCCTGCTGGGAACGATGGTCCCGCGGGTGGGAACCGGGTTCGACGTGCACGTGCTGCGCGCCGGCCGGCCGATGATCCTGTGCGGCGTGACCCTGCCCGGCGATGTCGGCCTGGACGGCCATTCCGACGCCGATGTCGGCATCCACGCGCTGTGCGACGCGATCTACGGCGCGCTGGCCGAAGGCGACATCGGCCGGCATTTCCCGCCCGGCGAGACCGCGTGGAAGGATGCCGACAGCGCCCGCTTCCTGCGCCATGCGGCCGGCCGGATCGCCGCCTGCGGCGGCGTGCTGGCCAACGCGGACGTCACCCTGATCTGCGAACGCCCCAAGATCACGCCCCACGCCCCAGCCATGACGGCCAGACTGGCCGAGCTGCTGGGCGTCCCGGCCGGGCGCATCTCGGTCAAGGCGACGACGACCGAGCGACTGGGCTTCGCCGGCCGGGGCGAGGGGATAGCGGCCCAGGCGGTGGCGAGCGTGATGGTGCCCTGGACCGGCCTCGGCACCGCGGCAGCATGACTCACCCGTCCGCGTGGCCCTACAGGTTCAGGGTAGCCTCGACTATGTCGGGGTCGCCCGGCATGAGCCGGACGGCAAAGCCCAGGTGGCGGACGAAGCCCAGCATGGCGGCGTTGTCGGCCAGGACCAGGCCGGTGATCCGGCCGAGCTGCTGCGCGCGTGCCCAGGCGACCAGGCACTCCATCAGGTGGCGCGCCAGGCCCAGCCCCTTGGCCTGCGGCTCGACCAGGATGGCGAATTCGCCGCCGTCCGCGCCCGTGTTCTCGATCACCAGCCTGGCCACCCCGACGGTAGCGCCGTCCGGCTGGCGCACGGCGATGAAGGCCATCTCGCGGTCGTAATCGATCTGGGTGAGCCGGGCCGTCTGTTCGGGCGCGAGCTGGCGCAGCGTCGAGAAGAAGCGGTAGCGCAGGTCCTCCGGCGGCACGCGGGTGGCCAGGGCCGCATGTGCGGCGGCGTCCTCTGGCCGGATCGGCCGGATGACGAAATCCTGGCCGTGGCTCGACCAGCGCTGCACCAGCCGCTCGGGATAGGGCGAGATGGCCAGCTGGGACCGCTGGCCGGGCGGGTAGAGCCATAATGCGGCCTTGGCCGCCATCGCACCGCGGGCGCTGAGCGTCAGCTGGCCGATCTCGAGTGCCGCCAGCTGCGGCAGGTCGACCAGCATCTGGCTGATCCGCACCAGCGCGCCGGACGCGGCCCCGGCCAGCGCCGAATCCGTCAGGCCGGCCCGCTGCGCCAGGTCCTGGGCCAAGGCCAGGTTGAGCGGCGGCAGGCCGTAGGCCGGGCGGGCGTCCGCGACGGCCAGGGCGATCGCCGGCCCGAATGTCGGGTCGTCGTGCACGCGCAGGACGGCCGACCGGCCGGGGTCGAGAGCTGCCGCCGGCGGCGGGGCGGTGTTCAGGCCGTATGCCGCCAGCACGGCCAGCGACTCGCGGCCGGTCAGGCCGAGCCGGCCGGCGGCCTCAGCCTCGGCCAGGATGCGGCGGACGGCCGCGTGGTCGGGGGCGACGTCGAGCACGCTGGCGGGCGGCAGCTCGCGGGCTGCTTGCCGGGCCTGGCGGTCGCGGCGCAGGTGCACGAAGGCTTCCACGGCCTGTTCGGGGGTTGCGAAGGCGGGCAGGCCCGCTTCGGCCAGGCGCCGCCGATGGGCCGCTCCGGTCGTCTCGCCCATGACGCAGGTGAGCACCGGGAGGTGGGCGGTGCAGGATGCGGCGATGACCGATTCGACTGCCGCCGCGTCGCCTGGGCCGGTCGGCGCCAGCAGAACCAGCACCCCGCCCACTTCGGGCACGGCGGACACCATGGCGGCGATGCTGGCGACGTCGGTGGGGGCGGCGCTGCCGGCATAGACCAGGCCGAGCAGCAGGTCGGCGGGCAGGCTCGCCGTCAGGCTCTGCTGCGCCTCCGGCGGCAGGATGGCGAGTTTCAGCCCGGCGCGCAGCGCGGCATCGGCCGCCAGGCGGCCAGGGCCGATGGCGTTGGTGACGATGGCCATGGTCTCGCCGCGCAGCGGGCGGGAGCGGGTGAGCGTCTCGGCAGCGGCCAGGAACGCCTCCATCCGGTCGACGACGAAGACGCCGGCCCGGTTCAGCGCCGCTTCGAACACCGCGTCGGCCTGCCCCGTCTCGTCCAGCAGCAGGCCACCCGGGCGCAGCGCCACCACCGGACGCAGCCGGGAGGCGGCGCGGGCGGCCGAGATGAAGGCGCGGCGGTCCCGCACCCGCCTGATGTCGAGCAGGATCAGCTTGGTGTCCGCATCGCGCGAGAGGAAGTCGAGGATCGCGCCGAAGCCGAGGTCGGCGTTGCCGCCGATGCCCGCGACGTGGCTGAACCCGACGCCGTTCGGCCCTGCCCAGTCCACAACCGCGCGGGCCAGGGCGGCCGATTGCGTCACCAGCGCCACGTGCCCAAGCGGCAGCGCCATGTGGGACAGCGACGCGTTCAGCCCCGACCCGGGGGACGCCACCCCGAACGAGCTCGGGCCGAGGACGCGTATGCCGGCCGACCGCGCGGCTTCCGCCAGCCCGGCGGCGCGGCAGGTGACGATGGCGGCCCTGCATCCCCGTGCCGCCAGGGCGGCCAACTGGCTGGCGGTCTCGGCAGGGGGTCCGGCCAGAACGGCGAGGTCCGGTGCGTGCGGCTGGCTGGTCCAGGCCTCGTCCGGCCAGACCGCGCCGCCGAACCCGCCCTCGCGCAGGTTTGCCAGCACGGTCCGGCCGTCAGCCGAGGCGCTGCCGATCACCGCGATGCTGCTTGGCGCGAACAGGGATTCGGCGGCGAACCGGCGGGCCGAGGGAACGGTCATTGGCGCATCCTGGACCCGCTGCGGTCAGAGCGGCTGGCCGGAGATCCTGCGCTGCAGGGCGGCCAGGCGGGCTTCGCCCTGGCGCACCCTGGGATCGAGTTCGAGCAGCCTCTGCCAGGCCGCCAGCGCACGCGCGTAGTCGTGGCGCGCCTCGGCGAAATGCGACAGGTCGGCCAGGGCGGGGAAGCAGCGCGGCTCGCGCGCCAGCGCCTGCGCCAGGTCGGCGAACGCGCCGGTCTCGTCGCCGCCGGAAAACCGCGCTTCGGCGTGCAGGCGCCAGAGTTCGGCCTGGTCCGGCTGCAGGTCGAGTGCTGCGTCCAGGTCGCCGACCGCGGTCGCCGCGTCATGCTTCTGCAGCGACTGCACGGCACGGTCCTCGAGCAGCGCCACCGAAGGGGTGATGCGGGCGCGCCAGGCGGCGATGATTTTCTGTTCGAGCGCCTCGGCCTGCTGGGCGGTGGGCGCGGTGCGAAGCTGGTCGAGCAGGGATGCCGCCGGATCCGGCGGGGCTGCGGCACCGAGCAGGATGACGACAGCCAGGCGCTTCATTCGGCCGCCACTGCCGCGGACGCATCGCGCGGCAGCCCGGCGGGCGCCGGACCGCCCGCCATCCAGTCCAGCAGCTCGACCGTATGGATGACCGGCGTGGCGCCCTGGCCGAGCTGGGTGATGCAGCCGATGTTGCCGGCGGCGACCAGGTCGGGCCGGGTGCGGGCGATGTTGGCCAGCTTGCGCTCCCGCAGGCGACCGGCAATTTCGGGCTGCACGATGTTGTAGATGCCGGCAGAGCCGCAGCAGATATGCGGCTCTGCCGGCTCGACCACGGTGAACCCGGCGCGGCGCAGCAGTGTTTTTGGCGCCTCGGTCACGCCTTGGCCGTGCTGCAGGCTGCACGCCGAATGGTAAGCGACGCGCAGGCCCGGGGCGGGGCGGGTCGGCGCGTAGTCCAGGGTGGCCAGGAATTCGGTGACGTCCTTTGCCAGGGCCGAGACGGCGGCGGCGCGGGCGGGCCAGGGTTCGGGCTCGGTGCGGGCCATGAAACCGTAATCCTTCACCGTGGTGCCGCAGCCCGAGGTGTTGATCACGATCGCGTCCAGCCCGTCCCCCTCCATCTCGCGGCTCCAGCCGGCGATGGCGGCGCGCGCGGCCGCCATCGCGTCGTCGTGGCGGCCCATGTGGTGGGTCAGCGCGCCGCAGCAGCCGACTTCGGGGGCGATCACGACCTCGACGCCCATGCGGGTCAGCAGCCGTATGGTGGCTTCGTTGATGGACGGGGCCAGCGTGCGCTGGGCGCAGCCGGTGAGCAGGGCCACGCGGGCGCGGCGGGCGCCCTGGGCGGGGTGCACCTGCGGGCGCTGCATGGTGCCGGACGGCGGCAGGCGGGCGGGGGCGAGCTGCAGCATGGCGCGCAGACGCTGCGCCGGAAGGCTGCTTCCGGGGATCAGGCGGGCGAACGGGCGGCCGAGCCGGGCGGACGCCATGGCCGCACGGAACAGCGAGGGGCTGGGCAGCACGCGCGCCAGCACGCGGCGCAGGACGCGCTCGTGCCAGGGCCGGGTGTAGGTTTCCTCGATGTAGCGGCGGGCGTGGTCGACCAGGTGCATGTAGTTCACGCCGGACGGGCAGGTGGTCATGCAGGACAGGCAGGAGAGGCAGCGGTCGATGTGGCGCACCGTCTCCTCGGTGGCGGGGCGGCCGCCCTCGAGCATGTCCTTCATCAGGTAGATGCGGCCGCGCGGGCTGTCCAACTCGTCGCCCTGCAGCAGGAAGGTGGGGCAGGTGGCGGTGCACATGCCGCAATGCACGCAGGTCCGCAGCACCTGGTTGGAACTGGCGGTGTCCGGGTCGGCGAGTTGGTCGGCGGAGAAGTTGGTCTGCATGGGGGCAACTTGTCAGAGTTTACGGAAACATTCACCTGGTCTGGCGGCATGGCGGCTGTGGTATAGGCCACACATGAAGCGCGATGCCGTCATCGTAAAACTCAAGATGCACGAGATGGAGCTGCGGCAGCTCGGCGTGCAGCATCTGTACCTGTTCGGCTCAACAGCCCGTGACGAGGCGCGAGAGGACTCCGACGTCGATTTGTTCTTTGACTACGAACGAGGTGCCTTCGGACTTTTCGAACTGATGGACGTCAAGGAGCGCGCGAGCGCGATACTGGGCTGTCGGACGGACATCATGACACGCGATAGTCTCCACAAGCTGCTTCGTCCGCAGATCGAGTCCGGAGCGGTTCAGGTGTTTTGATGCGTGACGAGCAGGCATTTGTCCCGCGTCTGGCAGACATCGTTGAGGCGAGCGAACGTGTCCGTACGCTGTTGCAAGCGACATCGATGGACGCCTTCGAGGCGGACTGGCAAACCCGCTGGCTTGTAGAGCGCGGAGTGGAGATCATTTCCGAGGCCAGCCGGCACTTGCCGGATGCGTTGAAACAACGGCACCCGGACATACCTTGGCGGAAAGTTGCGGGAATCGGCAACATCCTGCGCCACAGCTACGAGTCAGTGTCACCGCCGGTCTTGTGGACGCTGGTCCGCGAGGATCTGCCACGTTTAGAACGGGCATGTCAGGCGGAGCTGGAGCTTGGCCGCCCCCCTACTCCTCCGGCTCGGTCGTGAACAGCAGCGGGTAGCCCTCCTTGCGGGCCAGGTCGACGGCGTTGGTGGCCTTGGTCTCGGCCAGTTCGCGGGTGAACACGCCGACCACGCAGGCGCCGCGCTGGTGCGCGGTCGTCATCACCTGGCGCGCCCGCTCCTCGCCCATGCGGAACTCCGCCTTCAGCACGCGCACGACAAAGGCGCGCGGCGTGAAATCGTCGTTGACCAGGATCACCTTGTGCAGCTTCGGACGCTCGACCTTCAGCTCGGTCTGGCCGCGGGAGATGGTGTCGGTATCGGGCATGCGTGCAGTCCGGCGTCAGTTCCCCAGCAAATTGCGTCCGGCGCCGGCCGGCGCAAGCGCGCCGCCTAGCTTCCCGCGAAAATTCGGCCAGGGTTGAGGATGCCCTTTGGGTCCATCGCCGCCTTCACCCGCACCCCGATCCGGCGCAGCGCCGGCGCCTCGGGCGGGACCACGTCGATGGCGGCGCGCAGCGGCTCGGGCGCGCGCATCACGGTCCAGACCCCTCCCGCCCGGGCCACGGCCTGCGTCACCGCACGATGCGCCGCCTCGGTCGCCGGGCCAGCCAGCATCACCAGCCCGCCGCCCCAGTCGAGATAGCCGCGCGCGCCCGCCGCTTCGGCCGCCGCCAGCACGGCCGCGCCGCGCGACGGGCGGACCGAGGCCCGCCACACCGCATCCTCGGGCGCGGCCGACAGCACCCTGGCGTGCCGGATTGCGGTCCAGGCGGCGCGGCCTTGCGCATCGTCCAGCAGCTCGGCCGCCCCGTGGCCGGCCAGGTCGGCCCGCAGCCTGCCCAGCCGGTAGGCGACGCTGGGCGCGAACTCCTCGATGCGGATCAGCGTCGCCGTCCCTGGCCCGGCCCCGGCAAGCCCCTCTGGCAGGTAGGCCGCGCCGGACACGCCGTATGGCGAGCCGAGCGCCGCCGACAGCGCGGCCACACCCGCAGGAGAACTCAGGCCGCGCAGCAGCAGTGAGCCGCTGGCTTCCGGCGCGGGCAGCACCTTCACCGTCACTTCGGTGATCACGCCCAGCGTGCCGTGGCTGCCGGCGAGCAGCTTGCACAGATCGAGGCCGGTCACGTTCTTCAGCACCCGCCCGCCAGAGCGGATGACCTGGCCGGCGCCGTCCACCGCGCGCAGCCCGATCACGTGGTCGCGCATGGCGCCCCAGGCGATGCGGCGCGGCCCGGACAGGTTGGTGGCGACGATGCCCCCAAAGGTCTGGGCGCCGGCGCTGCCGAGCAGCGCGGAAAGATCGGGCGGCTCGGCGATCAGCTGCTGGCCGCGCTCGGCCAGCGTGCGTTCCACCTCGGCGAGCGGCGTGCCGGCACGGGCGGAGAACACCAGTTCGGAGGGCGAGTAGAGGGTGACGCCGGTCAGGTTGCGGGTGGTCAGGGTGCGTCCGGCCTGCACGGGGCGCAGCATGCCCAATTTGGTGCCCGCCCCCTGCACCAGCAGCGGTTCGCCGGCCGCATAAGCCTCGCTGACCAAGCCGGCCAATTCGGCCTCATCGGCGGGCGCAAGCATCGACGTTTCAGGCGTCGGCGAGCAGCGGGAACACCTTTGCGGGATTCAGCAGCCAGGCGGGGTCGAACGCGGTTTTCAGGCGGCGCTGCTGGTCCAGTTCGGTGGGGGTGAACTGCACGCTCATCAGGTCGCGCTTTTCCACCCCGACGCCGTGCTCGCCGGTGAGACAGCCGCCCACCTCCACGCAGAGTTTCAGGATATCGGCGCCCAGCACCTCGGCGCGCGCAAAACTGTCGGAATCGTTGGCGTCGAACATGATGAGCGGGTGCAGGTTGCCGTCGCCCGCGTGAAAAATGTTGCAGACGGAGAGGCCGGCGGCGTCGGTCATTTCGCCGATGCGGCGCAGCGTTTCGGGCAGGCGCGAGGTGGGGATGGTGCCGTCCATGCAGAGGTAGTCCGGGCTGATGCGGCCGACGGCGCCGAACGCGCCCTTGCGGCCCTTCCAGATGGCCAGGCTCTCCTCGGCCGATTGCGAGATGCGCATGCTGACAGGGGCGAAGCGGTCGCAGATCTTGCCGATCTCGGCCAGCAGCCGGTCCTGCTCCTCGACGCTGCCTTCTACCTCGATGATCAGCAGCGCCTCGGCGTCCAGCGGGTAGCCGGCATGGGCGAAGGCTTCGCAGGCGTGGATGGCCGGGCGGTCCATGAACTCGAGTGCGACGGGGATGATGCCGCTGCCGATGATGGCGTCTACGCAGGCGCCGGCGACCTCGCTGGAGGCAAACCCCGCCAGCATGGCGCGCGCGCCTTCGGGGCTGTGCAGGATGCGCACGGTGACTTCGGTGACCATGGCGAGCATGCCCTCGCTGCCGGTGAGCAGGCCGAGCCAGTCGTAGCCGGCCGCGTCCAGATGCGCGCCGCCGATGTCGATGACCTCACCCTCGATGGTGACGATGCGCAGGCCAAGCAGGTTGTTCGCGGTGACGCCGTATTTGAGGCAGTGCGCGCCCCCAGAATTCATGTTGACGTTGCCGCCGATCATGCAGGCGAGCTGGCTGGACGGGTCCGGCGCGTAGAAGAACCCCTCGGACTGCACGGCCCCGGTGATGGCCAGGTTGGTCACGCCGGCCTGAACGGTGGCGCAGCGGTCGGCATAATCGATGTCGAGGATGGCGTTCATGCGCATCATGCCGATCACCACCGCATCCTCCAGCGGCAGCGCGCCGCCCGCCAGCGACGTGCCGGCGCCGCGCGGGATCACCCGCAGGCCGACGCTGTTGCAGTAGCGCAGGATGGCCGCCACCTCCTCGGTGGTGCGCGGCAGCACCACGGCGAGCGGCGGCTGGCGGTAGGCGGACAGCCCGTCGGTCTCGTAGGGCTTGAGGCGCCGCTCTTCCGCGATCACCCCGTCGCCGGGCAGTATGGCGTGCAGGGCTGCCACGATCTCGTCGCGGCGGGCCAGGATGTCGGCTTTGGGCGGCGGGAGTGCGATCATGGACGATAGTTTGGCTTGACCGGGGTGGAACGCAAGCGAAGGCGAGAAAGGCCAGGGGCGCTGCCCCATAAGCGCGAAGCTAAGCTGCCATAAGCGTCTGCC
>CALMVI010000008.1 GCA_937873095.1 uncultured Acetobacteraceae bacterium
GCGGCACGCAACATCACGGGGACGACGCTTACGGTGGATGCGGGAAACACTGCGTGAGTTAAGGCTAACGCGTCGGTTCTCTTTGAATGGGGCTCTCTGCCCCAGACCCATTTCGTCGTACGGCGTCATAAATAGGTTCTAAGGACGACTGTCCTTAGGGAATGTCTGAATAAGTTTTGAGCGGCTCGGCTCCGTGTGCCTCATTGTGTTTGTGAGGGAGTGCCGGGATGCAGAGGAGCTTTGCCGAGGTGGATGGCTTTCGCAAGCAGCACAAGGTGACGCGGCGCGAGGCTTTTCTGGAGCAGATGGCCTGTGTTGTTCCGTGGCGGCGGCTTGAGGCGCTGATTGCGCCGCATTACCCGGTGGCAGGCCGCGGCCGCCGGCCGTATCCGCTGGGGGTTATGCTGCGGGTGCATTTTCTGCAGCACTGGTATGGCTACTCCGACCCGGCGATGGAGGAGGCGCTGCACGACATTCCTGTTCTGCGGCGCTTTGCCGGCCTGGACGCGGGCACCAGCCGCCTGCCGGACGAGACCACGATCCTGAACTTCCGTCATCTGCTGGAAGCCCACGAGCTGGCGCAGACCATGTTCCAGGAGGTCGTCCATCTGCTGGCCGAGCAGGGCCTGATCCTGCGCGAGGGCACGATCGTGGACGCCACGCTGATTGCGGCTTCGCCTTCGACGAAGAACCGTGCGCACCAGCGTGATCCGGAGATGACGTCGAGCAAGAAGGCCAATCAGTGGCACTTCGGCATGAAGGCGCATATCGGCGTCGATACCGCGCACGGCCTGGTGCACACGATGGTGGCCACCACCGGCCGGGTGTCGGACTACAGCGTGGCCGAGACGCTGCTGCACGGCGAGGAGGTGAGCGCGCATGGCGATCGCGGCTACTACGACAGGAGCCGCGAGCCTGACCGCCAGCGTGGCGAGGACGAGGTGGGCCCGCGCTGGTTCGTGCCGTTCAAGCGCCAGCGGGGCTGCGATACGACACACGAGCAGAAGCGCCTCAACCGCATCATGGCCGAGTTGCGCGCGGCGGTGGAGCACCCGTTCCGCGTTCTCAAGCGCCAGTTCGGCCACGCGAGGGTGCGCTACCGCGGGCTGTTCAAGAACGAACAGCACCTGTTCAGCCAGTTCGCCCTGGTCAACCTCTACATGGCCAGGCACGTGCTGACGCAAGCTGGCTGAGCAGGGGCGGACTCTGTCTCAGCGCATCGA
>CALMVI010000009.1 GCA_937873095.1 uncultured Acetobacteraceae bacterium
CCCCCCCCCCCCCCCCCCCCCCCCCCCCCCCCCCCCCCCCCCCCCCTTCAGCACCGTAGTTGAGCGATTTCGCCTGGGGCGCAAGCCGGCCTAGCATCGCGCATGCGCCTCGCCGTCCTGCTGCTCGTTCCGATGCCCGTGCTGGCGCAGACGCCGATGCTGCTCGCGCTGCGCGCCCAGGCATGGCCGGCTGCGTACGCCCTGGCCGCCGGCGACACGCTGGCGGACAAGCTCGTGACCCTCATCCGCCTGCTCAACTCTGGACAGGCCAGCGCCGTAGAGATCGACGGCTTCATGCGCGCCAACCCGACCTGGCCGGACCAGGACCGGCTCGGCCGCCGCTACGACGACGCGCTCGCCGACGAACCCGACGAGGCGCGCCTGACCGGCCTGTGCGCCGCCCGCCTGCCCGCGTCCGGCCAGGCGCTGCTGCGCTGCGCCGAGGCCTGGGCCGCGTCTGGGAATGCCGCGCGGGCCAGCGCTGCCGCGCGCCGCGGCTGGACCGCGCTGCAAGCCCCGCCCGATGAGGAGGCGGCAGCGCTTCTGCGCTGGGGCGGCGTGCTGACCCAAGCCGACCAGAAGGCGCGCTACGACACCCTGGAAGCCACCGACACCGACGCCGCCCGGCGCCAGATCGGCCGCCTCGGACCGGCCGACCGCGCCCTGGCGACGGCACGGCTGGCCTTTCGCCTGCGCGACCCGGACGCGCTGGCCACTCTGACAGCAATCCCCTCGGGCCTGCGCAGCGACCCGGCGCTGCTGCTGGCCGAAGCACGATACCTGCGCCGGAGCAACGCGGACCAGGCCGCCCTGGCGCTGTGGCGCAGCACCCTGATCGCCGTCGAGGCGGCGAGCCCCCCCGACCGCCGGGCGGGCTTCTGGGCCGAACGCGACGCCCTGGCCCGACGCCTGCTGGACACGGGCGACGATGCCGACGCCTACACCCTGGCCGACGACAGGGCATTGCCGCCCGACCAGGCGCTGGATGCCCGCTTCCTGGCCGGCTGGATCGCGCTGCGCCGGCTGCACGAGCCGGCCGATGCCCGCCGCCAGTTCGCCGCCATGGCCGAGGGTGCGCATGCCGTGATCACCCGCGCCCGCGCCTATTACTGGCTGGCGCGCGCGGAAACCGGCCAGGACGCCGCCCGCGCCGCCAGGGCACGGGCGGCCGCCCTGCCCACCACCTATTACGGCCAGCTCGCCGCCCGCGAATCCGGGCAGGCCGACGAAGCGACGATGGCGCAGATCGCCGCCCTGCGGGACCCGCCGGGCATCGCGGGCGCGCTCGCCGCACTCGAGGGCACGGACCTGGCCCGCGCAGCCGACAGGCTGGCGTCGTGGCAGGACCCTCGCCGGGCCGCCGACTTCCTGCGCCAGATGCTCGTCTCCTGCCCGGGTGCGGCAGAGCGCGCAGCGGTGGCGCGCATGGCGCTGCGGCTCGGCCTGCCGGACGTGGCCGTGCAGGCGGCGCGGCTGACCGGGCGCGACGGCGTGGTCCTGGCGCAATCGGGCTGGCCCGCCCCGGTGCAGCCGCCGGCTGGCCCCGTGCCGGGCAGCCTGGCGCTGGCGGTCATGCGCCAGGAGAGCAGCTTCGATCCCGGCGCGGCCAGCGCCGCGGGCGCGCACGGGCTGATGCAGCTGATGCCGGGCACCGCGGCGCAGATCGCCCGGGCGCAGCACGTGCCGGCGGGGCCGCTCTCGGACCCCGCGGTCAACATGCGGCTCGGCACCGCCTATCTCGCCGCGCTGCTCACCCGGTTCGGCGGCACCGAGGCCTATGCGGTGGCCGCCTACAACGCCGGCCCGCGTCGCGTGCAGGACTGGATTGCCGCCAACGGCGACGCGGCGGGCGACCCGCTCGCCATGGTCGACTGGATCGAGCTGATCCCGTTCGGCGAGACCCGCAACTACGTCCAGCGCGTCCTGGAGAACGTCCTGGTCTACCGCGCCAGGCCGCAGGGGGCGGGATGACCGTGTCGCGCTTCCTGGCCCTCGGCTTCGGCGCAGGCCTGGTCCCGAAGGCGCCTGGCACCGCAGGCTCGCTGGTGGGTGTGGGGCTGGGCCTGCTACTGCTGGCCCAGTCCCGGCTGCTGCTGGCCGTCGGCGCCTGCGTGGCGGTGTCGGCCGGCCTGTGGGCCACCCGGGCGGCGACCGGGCAACCCTGGCGTGCCGCGAAAGGCCGGCACGACGACCCGGGCTGGGTGGTGATCGACGAAGTCGCCGGCCAGATGATCGCCATGCTCGCGCTGCCTCGGCCAGGATGGGCGGGGGCGCTGGCCGCCTTCGCCCTGTTTCGCGTCTTCGACATCGCCAAGCCGGGCCCGATCGGCTGGGCGGACAGGCAGGGCGGGGCGGCCGGCATCATGGCCGACGACGTGCTGGCGGGCGTGGCCGCCCTGGCGGTGCTGCTCGGCGCGAAAGCGGTGCTACACGGCGTCCGATGAAGCAAGCCCAAACCCCTGCCCGCGACCCGATCGGCATCCTCGACGCCCAGGCCGCGACGCGGCTGCCGGAACTGCTGCCGCTGCGTTACGAGCGTATGCGCGCCTCGGCCTTCGCCTTCCTGCGCGGCGCGGCCGGCATCATGGCGGCCGACCTCGCGGCGGACGAGGCCGCAGGCCCCGCGGGCAAGCCGGTGGTGCAGCTCTGCGGCGACGCGCATCTGGCCAATTTCGGCTGCTACGCCTCGCCCGAGGGCAACCCGATCTTCGACGTGAACGATTTCGACGAGACGCTGCCCGGCCCGTTCGACTGGGACATCAAGCGCCTGGCCACGAGCCTGGTGCTGAGCGGGCGCGAGCAGGGATTGTCCACCGGCCGGTGCAGGGCGCTGGCGGCGCGCTGCGCACGGCATTACCGCCGGCACATGGCGCGCCTGGCCGACCTGCCGCCGCTCGAGGCGTGGCACAGCGCGATCGACATGGGCGCCGCCATCGACGCGATCGGCCAGCACGGCCTGCGCCGCCGCCTGCACCGGCGGCTGCGCCACGCGACCGAGGCGAGCCTGGACCATTACGACCTGGTCGCCAGCAGCCACGGCCGGCTGGCGATCCGGGAGGACAAGGACGGGCGCACGCGCCACCTGCCCGCCTACCAGCCCACCATCGAGGCCGCGTTCGCCGCCTACCTGGCCAACCTGCAGCCGCCCTTCTCCGAGCTGGCGGCGCGGTATCGCCTGGTGGACGGCGCCTTCAAGGTGGTCGGCATCGGCTCGGTCGGCACGTTCTGCGCCATCGGGCTGTTCGTGTCGGACGCGGGCGCGCCGCTGCTGCTGCAGCTGAAGGAGGCGCAGCGCTCCGTCCTGGCGGCCGACCCCGCCGCCGACCTCTCGGACGGACGGCGCGTGGTCATCGGCCAGCGCAGGCTGCAGGCGCAGAGCGACATCTTCCTCGGCTGGACGCCGGCACCGGTGCATGGCCGCCAGTTCTATGTCCGGCGGCTGAAGGACGGCAGGCTGGCGCGGGTCGCGGCCGAAATCGAGGCCGACCTGCTGCCGTTCACCGCCTCGCTCTGCGGCCGCACCCTGGCGCGCGCGCAGGGCAGGACCGGCGACGCGCCGCGCCTGTCGGCCTGGATCGGCGGCGAACCGTTCGACCACGCCATCGCCGAGTTCGCCGAGAGCTACGCCGACCGGACGGAGACCGACCATGCCGCCTTCTGCCAGGCGCTGGACGATGGGGCGCTGGACGATGGGGCGCTGGACGATGGCGCGCTGCACAGGAGAGCACGCGCCGCAGGCGTGGCGGCCCCGCAGGCGGCAGGCTGATGCTGCCGGACGCGACGCTCGCTGCGGCCGCTTCCGTCCTGCAGGACCTTCGCCGACGCGGCTGGATGCTGGCCACGGCCGAAAGCTGCACCGGCGGCCTGATCGCCGCCGCGCTGACCCACGTCGCGGGATCGTCCGACGTGTTCGACCGCGGCTTCGTCACCTATTCGAACGAGGCCAAGGCCGACCTGCTCGGGGTGCCGATGGACCTGATCGACCGGCACGGCGCGGTCAGCGAGCAGGTCGCCCGCGCCATGGCCGAGGGCGCGCTGGCCCGCTCGCGCGCCGGCCTCGCCGTCTCGGTCACCGGCATCGCCGGGCCGGGCGGCGGCAGCGCGGACAAGCCGGTGGGCCTCGTCTGGTTCGGCTGCGCCACGCAGTTCCGGAATACGACAGCGTTTCAGGTATTCCAGGGCGATCGTGAGGCGATACGCGACCAGGCCGTAGCATACGCGCTGGCCATGGCATCACGAACGGCTACGTGATTATCCGGACGTGACTTCGGTCTGAACGGCTGGCGGAAGTGCGGAGTAGTCTCTCGTACCGATCCATTTCGTCGTAAACAGCCTGGCCTTTCGCGTCTGGAATGCAAACCAGATGTCGTTTGATGCCAGATCCAGGATCATGGTCACGTTGCCGCCCGGACAGTCGTGTACCTTGCATCGGTTCACGAGCAGGTAGTGATCGCGCTTCTCGACCTCGGCCGACAGCGTGTACGAGACGAACAGCTTGCGATCTTCAGGCTCCAGCAGTCTCGACACCTGATCCTGTATCGTCGGCAACTCGAACAATGTGACGGAACGGCCGCCGACATGATCCGAGGGGTAGTGGCCGACCCACGCTTCGGCACCGCCCCACGGCGAACCGGCAGCGCAAAAGGAGCTCGGTGCCAACGTCAGCAATGCAGCGAGCAGCACCTTCATTGCGCTACCAATCGACTTTGAGGAGACAAGTCAAACCCCCAAGCGGCGTTTTCCTCATGCAGGCTTCGCAGGCAAGGATGCCATCGGCGTAGCCAGCGCCCGTGCCGTACCCGTTCACGCCGGCGGTCACATCGCCGCCGGCCCAACGTATCCGGATGTCGAGATACAGTGTCGCCGCCTGGATGCATCTGGCATTGTCGGAAATGTCAGAATGCTTGAAGCGCTGACCTGCCGTAAGCGTCTTGTTCACCTCGTCGACGGCGGACGGCATGATCTGCATGATGCCCGCGGCCGAACTGCCCGTATCGTTCCTGCGCGGGGTGAATTTGCACTCCTTGTAGATCAGGCAGACCAGGAAGTCGTCGGATAGGCGCCTCGACCGGTTATTGGCTTTCACCAGGTCCCGAACCTCGGCCTCCGTCAGTTTCGGCATCCACTATGAACTCCGCCATCACCTGTGCATAAGCCATCCTGGCAGCCAACCTGCAACGGGTAGGTTTGTTTCGGTGGCGAGCAATGACCAGAAGACTCGACTGGGCGATTTTGGGCGCATGCGCGCTTCTCTCGGCGTGCGTGGCAGCGCCGCCCCCGCCGCCGCAGGCCGAGTACCGGCCGCCGCCCCGGTCGGCAGCGCCGGCCAAAATCCGTCATGCACGGCGCAGACCGCCGTCCGGCGCGCCGGGGGAGGCAGCGTCAGCCTGCCCGTGGCCGGCCCATGCCAAACCCTCGGCCGCGCGCCTGCTGACACCGAGCACGCAGGTGCCCGTTCCGCCCGGCACCGCGCAGGACGCGGCGGAGGGATGCGCGATGCTGCATTTCGGCGTCTCCACCGCGGGCACGGTCACCTACATCGACGTGGTCAGCGCCAAGCCGGACGCCGTGGCGCCGGTGGCGCTGAAATGCCTGCTCGCCGCCAGGTTCCGGCACGAGCCGCGCGAGACCGAGGCGTTGGTCCGGGTCGAGATGCGGTCGCCGCAGCCCGATCAGGTCATAGCCTCGCTCAAGCTGCGGTGACGCCGCGCGACCAGGTGGCACGCTAACTGCTTGGCCACTACCGTGCCGAGCCACGCAGCCATGGACCCGATCGGCGACGACCTGCTGGCTCTGGCCGAACGCACCCGCGCGCTCGCCGGCGAGAACCCGTTCGGCAACCCGGTGCTCGCGCTGGCGCTGGCCATCACCCGGCTGACCGACGAGGGCGAGCTGCCGCTGCCGCGCATCGCGGCCCTGGTCGCCCAACTGCGCGACCAGGCTTTTGCCGCCCGCGCCCGCCGGCTCGCCGCCTATGTCGGCGGCACGGATGCGGGCGTCATCGGCGAGGAGATGGCAGCCCTCGCCAGCCGCCTGGTGCGCCCCGACCCGGACGACAGCCCGGTGCCCTGGCGCGTGTTCCTCGACGGCATCGAACGGCCGCGTTTCTCCGCGGTGTTCACCGCGCATCCCACCTTCGCCCTTGCACCGCAGGTGTTCGCCGCCCTGGCCGAGGCGGCCTGCGGACGGCCGGACCACCCCGGCCTTGCCGGCCTTGAGAGCCACCGCCCGCCGCATCCGACGCTGGCCGACGAGTTCGAGGCGGCGGTGCGCGCCATCGGCCATGGCCGCGACGCGCTGGACGACCTCTCACGCGCGCTGCTGGACGCGGCGCGCCGCGTCTGGCCGGACCGCTGGTTCACCGCCAGCCCTCGGCCGGTCGTGCTGGCCAGCTGGGTCGGCTACGACACTGACGGCCGGACCGATATCGGCTGGTGGGACACGCTGCGGCTGCGGCTGACGATGAAGCGCCTGCAACTGGCGCGCGTGCGCCGGCAGGTTGCGGGCCTGCCGCACAATGCCGCGCTGGCCGCGCGGCTGGATGCGGCGCTGGCCGCGACCGACGCCCAGGTCGCGGCCTGCCCGGCCAGTGCGGACGCCGCACAGACCCAGACGTTCGCCGCCCTGCTGGTGGACCACGAGACGGCCCTGGTCACGCCCGCGCCGCTCGACGCGCTGTTCGAGGCCGCGATGTCGGCGGCCGACGAGGGCGCCAGGATGGAGTACGCGGTCGCCCGCGCCGGCCTGCAGGCGCACGGCCTCAGCCTCGCGCTGACCCATGTCCGGCTGAACGCCAGCCAGCTGCACAACGCGGTCCGCCTCAGGCTCGGCCTGGACAGCACGCCCGAGGACCGCGCCCGCCGACGCACTGGCCTGGCTGCGATCAACGCGGCGCTCGACGAGCTGGCGCCGGTGCCGGTCGATTTCGGCGCCATCCTGGCCGAGCAGGCCTCCGCCGCGCGGCTGCTGATGACGGTCGCACAGATCGTCAAGCACATCGACGCCAGCACCCCCGTGCGCTTCCTGATCGCCGAGACCGAGAGCGGCTACACGCTGCTCTGCGCACTCTGGCTGGCGCGCCTGTTCGGGGTGGACGCGCAGGTCGAGATCAGCCCCCTGTTCGAGACGGCCGAGGCGCTGGAGCATGGCGCCCGCATCCTCGAGGAGGCGCTGCGCAGCCCGCATTTTTGCGCGTATCTGCGACGCGCCGGGCGGCTGTGCCTGCAGTTCGGCTATTCTGACTCGGGCCGCTACGTAGGCCAGCTCGCCGCCAGCTACCTGATCGAGCGGCTGCGGCTGAAGGTCGCCGAGGCGATGCTGCGGCACGGCCTGACGGATCTGGAGCTGGTGCTGTTCGACACGCATGGCGAGAGCATCGGACGCGGCGCGCATCCGGGCTCGCTGCTGGACCGGCTGCGCTACCTCTCCCCCAGCGTCGCGCGGCAGGCCTTCGCCAATGCCGGCATCACCACGCGGGACGAGGCGGCGTTCCAGGGCGGCGACGGCTACCTGCTCTTCGGCACCAGGGAGCTGGCGCTGGCGACGGTGGGGCAGATCGCCAGGCACGCCTTCGCCGCGGTGCCGCGCTCGACCGACCCGATCTACGAGGAGCCGGACTTCGCGGCAGATTTCTTCGCCCAGATCGGCCTGTCGATGCAGGGACTGGTCGAGGACCCTGGCTATGCCGGCCTGCTCGGCGCGTTCGGGCCCGCTTTGCTCGACCCGTCAGGCTCGCGGCCGAGCAACCGCCAGTCCGATGCGGGCGGGCCGGTGGCGATCCGCCACCCGCGCGAGCTGCGCGCCATCCCCAACAACGCCATCCTGCAGCAGCTCGGCTGGTGCGCCAACACGCTGCAGGGGATTGGGCTTGCCGCCGCGCGCGCGCCCGAGCAGTTCGCCGACATGATGGAGGCGAGCCCCCGCTTCCGCCGCGCGATGCAGTTCGCCGAGCACGCGCTGCGCCATTCCGACCTCGACGTGCTGCGCGCCGTCGTCGCGCTGATCGACCCCGGCTCCTGGCTGGACCGCGCGGGCCACGCGCGCCGCCCGGGGCGCGCCCGCGCGCTGGCCGAGATCGCCCGTTCGGTCGAACAGCTCGACCTGTGGGCGCCGGCCCAGGCGATGTTCCGCCGCGTGCAGGCCGACCACCTGCGGCTGCGGGAGGCCTGGCCGTCCGCCCCCCGGATGGACAGCGCCGAGATGCTGCTGCACGCGCTGCGGGTGGCGCTGATCGGGCGCGTCTGGCTGCTGGCGATGGCGATCCCCGAGTTCTCGCCCCGGCACGGCGTCACCCGCGAGGCGCTGGTGGCGCGGCTGCTGCGGCTTGACGTGCCTGCCGCACTCGTCATTCTCGCCCAGGTGTTCCCTGCGTCGGCGGACCCGGCGGTTGACCGCGATTTCGCCGAGCCGCGTGGGGACAGGGCCGCTGTGAGCTACCGGCGCGAGCACGAGGCGGTGTTCGGGCCGCTGGCCCACGTGTTCTCGCTGATACGGGAGATTGGGACTGCGGTGACGCATTCGGTGGGGGCGTATGGATAACCCAAGGCCGGGGGCGCTGCCCCTGCACCCCGCCCTGCGGCAGGCCGGGCCGGACGGGACCGCGCGGCGGCAGACCGCGTCGGGGGTGTTCGCTCTCAAGCCGGTGTCGATGATGCTGGCGGATTGCGCCGACGACGACCCGCATGGCTCGCACCTGAAACGCACGCTCGGCCTGCGCAACCTGATCGGCTTCGGCGTGGGTTCGGCGGTCGGCGTCTCGCTGTTCGTGCAGACAGGGCCGGAGGCTGCCCTGCATGCCGGCCCGGCGGTCGCCCTGTCCTTCGTGCTCGCAAGCCTCGCCTGCCTGCTCGCCGCCCTCTGCTACGCGGAGTTCGCAAGCCTGGTGCCGGTCGCCGGCAGCGCCTATTCCTACGCCTACGCCACCATGGGCGAGGGCGTCGCGTGGCTCATCGGCTGGTGCCTGCTGCTCGAATACCTGATGAGCGGGTCGCTGGTCGCCATCGGCTGGTCGGGCTACGCCACCGCCACCCTGCACTCCTTCGGCGTCAACCTGCCGGACGCCGTCACCGGCGCGCCGCTGGCCGTGGTGGACGGCCACGTGGTGCGCAGCGGCAAGGTGCTGGACCTGCCCGCCGTGCTGATCACCCTGTTCACCGCCACCCTGATCATGCGCGGCACCCGTCTGTCGGCCCGGGTGAACGACGTGGTGGTCGGGTTGAAGATCCTGGCCATCCTCGCCGTCATCATCGGCGCCGTGCCCTTCATCCACCCCCAGCTGTGGGTGCCGTTCGTGCCGCAGAACACGGGTGCGACCGGCAGCTTCGGCGTGTCCGGCGTGATGCGGGCCGCCGGCATCCTGTTCTTCGCCTATGTCGGCTTCGACTCGATCTCGACGCTCGGCCAGGAAACCCACAACCCGCAGCGCACCATTCCGCTGGCGCTGATGATCTCGCTCGCCATCTGCGTGCTGCTCTATGTCGGCGTGGCGCTGGTGATGACGGGCATCGCCGATTATCGCACGCTGAACGTCGCCGACCCGATTGCCGAAGCCATGCGCGCGCAGGGCCCTCGCCTGGCCTGGGCGCGCTGGTGCGTCAGCGTGGTCGCGATCTTCGGCCTGGTGTCGGTGCTGCTGGTCACGCTGCTGGGCCAAGTGCGCATCTTCTACGCCATGGGGCGTGACGGGCTGCTGCCGCCCGCCTTCGCCCGCATCCACCCGACATACTGCACGCCGCATATCGGCACCATCGTCACCGGCATCGGCGCCGCGGTGTTCGCCGGCCTGTTTCCGCTGGACCTGCTGGGCGACCTCGTCTCCATCGGCACGCTGCTCGCCTTTGCCGTGGTCTCTGCCGGCGTGCTGATCCTGCGGCGCACCATGCCCGATGCGCCGCGGGCGTTTCGCACCCCGTTCATGCCGTTCACGCCCATCCTCGCGGTGCTGGCCTGTTTCGCGCTGATGTATTCGCTGGCCAGCGACACCTGGATACGCCTGGCACTCTGGCTGGCGTTGGGCGGCGTGGTCTATGCGGCCTACGGCTACCGCCACTCGAAACTGCGCGCTGCGTGACGGTAGCGGCCGGCTACTGTGCCGGCGGCTGCTGCTGCTGCGCCATCTGCGCCTGGTGCCGCGCACGGCTCCAGGCATGAACGTCCTGCACCGTCACGTAGCCTTTGTGGTCGGCATCGATCTGGTCGAAATTATGAATGATCATCCCCATGTGGCCAGCACGCGCCTGCTCCAGCGTCAGGCGGCCGTCATGGGTGACGTTGGCCGACTCGAACCTCTGCATGAACGGGACGCGAGGGCGGTGCATGCCGCCATGCGGCGCGCCGCCCGGTCCCGCCTGAGGTCCCTGGCCGCCCGGGCCCTCCGGACCGGGGCCATAGCCTGGTCCGCCCTGCCCGGGTCCGCCCTGCCCGGGCCCGCCCTGCCCAGGCCCGCCTTGTCCAGGATCGCCGCCCGGGCCCGGCATCGGCTGGCTGCCGGGGTCGTAGCTTGGGCCGGGTCCTGCGTTGTAGTTGGCCGGCTGTGCGGCCGCCGCCGAGGTGATCAGAAGCAAGCCGGTCAGGCAGGGAAGCAGCCGCATGATGGTCTCCGCAATCCGGCATTCGCCGGCGACTGCGCATATGATTTGCGCCGCGCTGCAAACGAGCCGACCTTACCCTTCGTTGCACTCCGCAACCCATTCAAGCGTCACCGCGGCACCGGCACCGCAGCGTTCGGCGCGCCATAGACGTCGCGCGCGCGCTTGAGGAAGGCGCCGACCATGCGCCGCACCGCCTCGTTGAACACCACCCCGATCGCCTTCTGCAGCAGCCGGCTGCGGAACTCGAAATCGACCCAGAAATCGACCAGCACGCCGTTCGGGTCGGCGATGAACACCCATTGGTTGTTCAGGTACCTGAACGGCCCGTTCTCGTAGCGCACCTGGATCTTGTGCGGCCGCTCCAGCGTCACGCGCGAGGTGAAGCTTTCCCGGAACGGGCCGAAGCCGATGCGCAGGTCGGCCACCAGTTCGGTCTCGGTCTGGCTGCGCACCACGGCGCCGACGCACCAGGGCAGAAACTCGGGGTATCGGCCGACATCGGCCACGAGGTCGAAGAGCTGCTCGGGCGAGTAGCCGACCAGCTTGCGGTCCGCATAGGTCGGCACCGCTAGGCCGCCCGCGCCGCGCGCACGGCCCGCAAGGCTGCGAAATCCGCGTCCGCGTGGTAGGAACTGCGCGTCAGCGGTGTCGCCGCAACCATCAGGAACCCCTTTGCCCGGGCCGTCACCGCATACTCGGCAAAGGCGTCGGGTGTTACAAAGCTCTCCACCGCCGCATGTTTCACGCTCGGCTGCAGATACTGGCCGAGCGTCAGGAAATCGACGTTGGCCACCCGCAGGTCGTCCATGACCTGGCCCACTTCCGCCCGCTGTTCGCCCAGGCCCAGCATCATGCCCGACTTGGTGAACAGGGACGGGTCGAGCCGCTTGGCATCGTCCAGCAGCCGCAGCGACTGGTAGTAGCGCGCGCCGGGCCGGATGCCGGGGTAGAGCCGCGGCACCGTTTCGAGGTTGTGGTTGAACACGTCCGGGCGGGCGCGCAACACCACCTCCAGCGCGCCGGGCTTGCGCAGGAAATCGGGCGTCAGCACCTCAATCGTGGTCGAGGGAGAGGCTGCCCTGACCGCGCCGATGACCGCGGCGAAATGGGCCGCACCCCCGTCCGGCAGGTCGTCGCGGTCGACCGAGGTGACGACCACGTGGCGCAGGCCGAGCCGGGCCACCGCGCCCGCGACCCGGCCGGGCTCGGTCGCGTCCAGCGGGTCCGGCAGCCCGGTGCGCACGTTGCAGAAGCTGCAGGCGCGCGTGCAGGTGTCGCCCATGATCATCATGGTGGCGTGGCGCTGGCTCCAGCACTCGCCGATGTTGGGGCAGGCGGCCTCCTCGCACACCGTCACCAGACGGTGGTCTCGCATCAGCGCCCGGGTTTCGTGGTAGATCGGGTGGTTGGGGGCGCGCACCCGTATCCAGTCGGGCTTGCGCTGGATGGGGTTGTCCGGACGATGCGCCTTTTCCGGGTGGCGCAGGCTGCGGACACCGCCCGCGTGGTCGATCTCGATGCGGGTGGACATTGCCGACAAGTGGCGAACCCTGCCATCGGTGTCCAGGGGCCGGCTACGCGGCGATCCTGTACGGGTGGGTGAACACCTCGAACCCGTCCCGCCGGGCGACGCCCACCAGCGTCATCCCGGCGTTCTCCGCCGCGCGCACGGCAAGTGCGGTGGGGGCCGAGACGGCGACCAGGATCGGCGCGCCCATGCGGGCCGCCTTCTGCACCAGCTCGATGGAGATCCGGCTGGTGAGCAGGACGATGCCGTCCGACGCAGGAGTGCCGCGCTGCGCCAGCGCGCCGCCCAGCTTGTCGAGCGCGTTGTGGCGGCCGACATCCTCGCGCACCGCGACCAGCCCGTCGCCTTCGGTCCAGAAGCCCGCGCCATGCACGGCGCGGGTCGCGGCGTTCAGGGTCTGGGCAGCGGCCAGGCTGGCCGCCGCGCGGTCCACGGCGTCGGCCGCGAAGCGGCGTCCGGCCGACACCGCCGGCACCGGACGCAGCGCGTCGCCCAGGCTTTCCAGGCCGCACATGCCGCAGCCGGTCGCACCCGCCAGGCGCCGGCGCCGCGTCTCCAGCGCCGCCAGGTGCGCAGGCGGGATCCACATGCGCAGCTCGATGCCGCCCTCCGCCTCGACCACGGCGAACTCCTCGATGGCGTCGGCCGACGGCACGATCCCTTCCGACAGGCTGAAGCCGACCGCGAAGTCGTGCAAATCGTCCGGTGTCGCCATCATCACGGCATGGGTCAGCCGGTTGTAGGTGATCGCGATCGCGGTCTCTTCAGCCAGGCAGCGGAAGCCAGCAATAGCCTCTCCCCCTCGCCAGGAGACGCGCTCGACCGGAACGGAAGGATGGATCATGCATAGGATTTCAAAGGCAAGCCTTTGATGGGGTCCAGGGGCAAAGCCCCATAAGCGCGAATCGAAGGTCTTTCCCCGGCTCGATGTGATGTGATTCATG
>CALMVI010000010.1 GCA_937873095.1 uncultured Acetobacteraceae bacterium
TGCCAGCGGTTTCCCCCAGCGCCCGCCCGCCCGCCAGCAGGGTCCGGCACACGGCGAACACCTCGGCCGGCCGCAGCCCGGTCAGGCAGGCAAGGTTGCGGGGGCATTCGGACGCGAACTCCAGGTAGCACGGGCCGCACACCATCCGCCGCTGGACGGCCACCGCCTGCGCGCCCAGCGGCGCCCATTCCACCGCGTCCACCACCGCCGAGTGCACGCCCACCGTGGGCACGCCGAGCGAGGCCGCCAGATGCTGCGGGCCGCTGTTGTTGCCCACGAACAGCACGCAGGCGCGCATCACCTCGGGCAGCTCGGCCAGCTTCACCCGCCCGACCAGCGACTCCACATCCCCCTTGCTCGCAGACAGGCGCAGCACCTCATCGGCCACCTCCGCCTCCACCGCCGCACCCACCAGCACCACGCTCACCCCAGCCTCGGCCACCAGAAGGTCGACCAGCCCGGCAAACGAGGCCGCGGGCCATTGCCGCATCGGGTTGCCCACCCCAGGATGCACGCAGACGATCGGCCGGCGCCTGAAGGCGGGCGGCAGGCGCGCAAGCGCCGGAACCGCGCCCGCCTCCAGCGGCGCCGCCTGCGGCAGCGGGCCAGGGTCGCGGCAGGCGTCCAGGACCGCCGAAACCAGGTCCTCCAGCCGTTGCGAGATGTGGGCGCGCTTGCGGATCAGCCTGAAATCGCTCTCCCAGACGAGCGCCACGTCCAGGAACGGAAAGCGGTCCTGGTAGTCGTAGCCGACCAGGAAGCGCGCCCCGGTATAGGGCAGCACCACCCGCGTCTCCGGCTGCATGCGCAGGTCGATGGCCATGTCGTATCCGGCCGGCGCCAGGCGGGACCGCAGCGCCTCGAACTCCGCCTCGTCGACCCTCTTGCGGCCCTCGCCGGAGCGCACGTGGAAGAAGTCGAACACGGCCACATCGTCGATCAGGTCTTGCCGGCGGGCCAGCTCGGCGCTCGCCTGCGGCGCCAGCAGGTCGATGCGCGCGTGGGGAAAGCCTCTTCGCAGCGCGCGCAGCGCCGGCAGGGCCGTCAGGAAGTCGCCTATATGGTCCAGCTTGACCGCCAGGATCCGCCGCACCTCCTCCCGCCTCGGCCCGCGCCGGCCGACATGCAGAAGCTGCGTCGGCTCCTGCGTCGGAGCGTAAGCGTCGGAAAACGCGTCGATGTTCGGGTTGCGGAACGGGTCGCCCAGCAGGAAACGCGTGCGCCAGGTTCCGGCGAACCGCGCGGCGTCGTAGCTGTCCTCGAGCGACGCCCGGCTGGCCAGCTCGTGGTGGATCAGCGTCGCGTGCGGCGTCACCACCACCGACAGATCCGCCCGCCAGCTCCTCAGGCAGAAATCGAGGTCGTTGTTGACGACGCTGTGCGCCTCCTCGAACCCGCCGAGCGCCTTGAACACGCGGCGGTGCATGATCTGGCAGGCGCCGGTCACCGCAATCACCTCGCGCGTCACGCCAGCAAACCCGAACGCGCCGGGATCCGGCCCGCCGGTGAAGCGGAACGCGTGCCGGGCGTGGTTGTCGGCCAGGTACAGCCCGCCATGCTGCACGCGGCCGTCGGGGTACAGCAATCTCGGACCCGCCACACCCACCTCGGGCCGCTGCGCCTGTTCCAGCAGCGCTTCCAGCCAGCCCGGCTCGCGCGCCTCGATGTCGTCGTTGAGGAACAGCAGGTACTCGCCCTTCGCCGCGCGTGCGCCCACATTGTTGAAGCGCGACCAGTTGAACGGGCCGGGCATGTCGACCAGCGTGTCGGCGTTCCTGCGCAGCCAGGCTTTCGTGGCGGTGTCGCCGGCGGGCGTGTTGTCCAGCAGCACGATCTCGACCGGCACGCCGTCTGGCCGCTTCGGTGCCGTCGTCGCCCGGATCGTCCTGACGGCCAGCCGCACCAGCCCGCGCGCCCCGCAGGTCGGCATGATGATCGATACGAGGCCGGGCACCACGCCCGCACGTTCCCTGCCGGGCCTCGCGCGCTCGCGCCGCACCCGCCAGGTGCCGGCGGTCTTGCCGGGCAGCACGGCGGCAGACACGCCCCTGCGGCCCAGCGCGTCTGTCAGCGCCGCCTGTTCCTGCGCCGCAGTGTCGGCCCCTGCCGCCTGCTCGCACAGCACGCGCGGAACATGGGCGATCCGCCCGGCATGCTCGGTCAGCAGCAGCACGGCCGCGTAATCCTCCTCCGCCGCCAGCCCGGACCGCCGCACCAGCGCAGCCCTCGCGCACCAGGCGCGTCCGACATAGTTCGTCGACAGCAGCAGCTCGGGCGACCAGTCCGGCTTGAGGAAGGGCCATTTCCGCCCGTGCGCCCGATCGGGCCGCACATCGTCGGCATAGAGCAGGTCGGCCAACGGATCGGCCACGGACGCCGCGGCGAAGGCCAGCAGCGCATCGGCGCCGAGCAGGTCGCCAGGCCGCAGCCGCATCCAGAAATCCGCCGTCTCGGGCGTTCCGGCACCGGCCGCCTTTGGTTCGAGCCGCACCCGGTCGCGGTCTTTCACGACGGCGCGTGCCGAGGCCGGCGAGACGCCGTCGGCCAGCAGCACGCTGGCCGTCCAATCCGGGTATGCCTGCCGGGCGAGGCTGTCGAGCGTCGCCGCAAGGTCCGCCAGCGCGTCCCCGTCCGGACCGGGCATGTCGACCGAGACGGCGAAGCTCGGCCGGCACGAGGCCCTGGCGAGCAGCCCGAGCACGAATTCCACCTCGGCAGGCGGCACCTGCGCCCGTATGGCAGCACCCGGCGGCAGGGTGTCCAGCGGCTCGACATGGACCTCAAAGCTGCGTTCGGCCAAGGCGCCGCCGCCATGCGCCACCGTCCGGATCACGTGCGTCCCCTCCGGCAGCGTCCCGGGCGTCAGCACGATGGCGAAGCCCGACGTCAGCGCGGCCTCGTATTCCGGAAACGCGGCGAAGATGTCCTCCCGCCGCATGCCCGTCGTGGCCCGGTCGAGCAGCTTGCCGTCCACCAGCACGTCCACGTGGTCGACCCGCTCCCGCCCGGCGGCCCAGCCGATGATGGTCAGCGACCCGTGCACGACGACAGGAGCATCGCCACGGCCGAACGCCGGGCTGTCGATCTCCAGCCGCAACCGGGAACCGGAAGCACCCTCCTGCGCGGACCGGCCGGAAGACGCGCCGGAAGACGCGCCGGCACCCGGGTCGTCCTGCAGCGGCGACAGCACCACCGGCACGATCGCCTGGCGCGTCTGCCCCTCCACATCGCCGGCCTGGACGCGCACGAACCCGCCCGCTTGCGGCAGCTCCCCGCCCAGTTCCCCGGAGAACGCAAAGCCGCACTGCCCGGCCTGGGGGTAGCCGGGATGCGACCGCGCCATGTCCGGCCGCGGCAGCGAGTGGCGGGCCTCGCCCAGTGCCGCGTCGCCGAAGAACACCTGGACGCCGCGCAGGGCGGCGCGCGACAGCACCGTGCCGCGCACCCTCAAGCGGCGCGCCTCGTCCAGCGTCGCCTCCTCGACCGACAGCCGCATCGGCCAGGCGCCAGCGGCCTCGGCGCGCTGCCCCGCCACATCCGCCGGCGGCTCCAGCCGCAGCGCCCGCCGGCCGACATCGCCGCCCGCCGTGCGGACCGAGACGATCAGCTGGCTCGCCTCGTGCAGCGCTTCCCCGTCCGGCAGCTCGGCCGAAAAGCTGAAGCCGCAATGGTCCACGTGGCGGTAATGCGGGAAATTGCGCGCCACGTCCGGCCGCGGCAGGCCGTAGCGCGCATGGGTCAGCAGCGTCTCGTCCACGTGGACCGCCACTTCGACGATGTCGGCCGGCGCGATGGCCCAGCCGCTGCCGTTGACCACCATGCCTGGCGTCAACCGCTCGCCCGCCTTCGGCTCCTCCAGGTGGATCAGCACGAAGCCCTCGCCCGCCGCCTGCGCCGCCACCTCGGCCGCCGGCTCGGCGCCGCCGCGGCTGGGCGGCCGGGGAAAGCCGGGCACTGCGGTCAGCGTCGCCAGGAACCGCCGCCAGTCCGGCGCCGACCGCAACGCGGCCATCACCGGCGCGGGCAAGCCGACATGGCGCAACAGCCAGTCCACCTGCTCGGCGCTGGGCGCCACCGAGCCCGCCTCGTGCGGCAGCACGCGTCCGGCGGGCAGCCGGTCCAGCACCGCGCTCTGGAACTCGCCCGACCCCATCAGCCCGCGGATGAAGGCGCCCACCGGGCTCGTCTTCGAATCGGCGATGACGAAGGAGTTCTCAGGATCCCGCCCAAGGAACATCTGGTAGCCCATCAGGACGTCCAGGTCGGTGCCACCCGCCTCGGCCGCCTGGGTGAAGGACAGGGCGGGCGGCGCCGGCTCCGTCACCACCGGGAGTTCGCCGGGTTCGAGGTCCTCCCCCGGTCGAAAGATCATCGTCAGGCGTTCCCATCCATCGCGCCGAGCGTAGGGAATCGCCGCCCGCAAGGCCAGCGCGCCAGGCGCCGCCTGCCATGCGCAGCACGCCTTCGGCCACCCGTGCTCCGCGCACTTGACGCTCCGCGGGGACGTCAGCAGAAAGCCGCGTCTTGCGGACAGGAGCGGGCGATGCGCGGCGGCCACGTGGACGCGGTTTCTCGCACCCACGTCGCGGGCTGGGCCGCCGACAGCGAACAGCCCGACCGCGCACTCGAACTCTGCGTGCTGGTGGACGGCAGGGAACACGGCCGGATGACGGCCAACCTGCCGCGGCGCGACATTACCGCGCTCGGCAGGTTCGGCACCGCCGGCCACGGATTCCACCTGGTGTTCCCGACGCCGCTGACGGCCATCGCCGAACACCGGCTCAGCGTCCGCTACGCCGACACGATGGCCGCACTCCCCAACGGCGAACGCGTGCTGACCCCCGACCTCAAGGCGGACGCACCGCCCGCGCAGGACAGGGCCGGGCCGGGGATGGCGCCTCAGCTGACGCCCATCCTCGTCAGCGCCCCGGGACGCTCGGGCACCACCTACCTGATGAGCTGCCTGGCCGCCTCGCCGCAGATCGTCGCCGCCGAGCTGATACCCTACGAGGTCCGCCTGCTGTCCTATTACGCAAGCGTGTTCGACGTGCTGACCGCGCCCGCCGACCTCGAACGCTCGACCCACCCCGACCGGCTGGAGGGCGACGGTTTCCACATCGGCTTCAACCCGTTCACCGCCGGGCAGTACGCCCAGGCCTTCCGCGACCAGTCCGTCCTGGCATCGTTTCAGTCAAGCTGGGTGCCGGAGCGGCTCGGCTCGGCGCTGGCCGAGACGGTGCGCGAGTACTACGCCCGGCTGGCGGCGGACCAGGGCAAGCCGGCGGTCCGGCTGTTTGCGGAGAAGAACAACAACGTCAACGAGCCGACGCGGGCCTTCGTCCGCCGGACGTTCCCCGGCATGCGCGAAATCGCCATCACGCGCGACCCGCGCGACGTGCTGTGCTCGCAGATGGCGTATTTCTCCTCGAGCCAGGACACGGCGTTCCAGCATATCAGCGGTAGCTGCCGCCAGCTGCTCATGATGCACGAGGCGGCGGGCGAGGATCTGTGCTTCGTCCGCTACGAGGACCTCGTCGGCGGGACAGCCGCCTTCGAAACCCTGTCGGCGTTTCTCGGCGCGACGGTCAAGCCCGCCCAGGCCCAAGCCAACGAAGCAACATTCGCCAGGCACGCCACCAGCGAGTCGCCCCAGGCCTCCATCGGCCGCTGGCGCCGCGACCTGCCGCACGCCCTGCGCGCGCAGACCGCAACCGCCTGGGGACCCTTCCTGGAACGCTTCGGCTACCGCCAGGCCTGACGATCCGGCAACGGCGGGCGCGTGCTACACGGCGGCCAGCTCCGGATACACAAGACCCAGCAAAGCCAGCACCGCGCCCAACGCCCCGAGCAGCAGGCCGCCCCAGACGAGCATCACCGACCCGGTGATCACCGAGGCCGTCGTCAGCACGATCCCAAGCTGCAGCGCAGCCGACGCGTTGTCGAAAGCCTCCAGCCTCTCATGCGCCGCGTCCCGGTCGCGCTCCAGCGCGCGCGCCTGGTTCGCAAGGGCGGCCTTTCCGGTCTTCGGATCGTTCTCGAAGCGGTCGACGTCGCTGGCGAACTTCGCCGCCACCTGATCATGGGCGGCCTGCGACGCCGCGGGCAGCAATGCGGCCATCTGCGCCAGCTCGCGCGCCTCGTTCGCCCGCGTCGACTTGGCCTGATACTCCGCCCACACATCGGCCGCCGAAACCGCGCTCTGCGACATGCGTGTGCCGGCGTGCTGCGCACCCTGCTCGCAGAACGCAAGCCCCGCCGCCAGGACCGCGATCAGCAGGGCGGTATGCTTGCGCCCGCCATGGGCCGCGGCCTCGGCATGCTCGTGCGTCTCCACAGCCTCGCTCATAGCTCCCCCTTCAGCCCAGCAACCGCAGCGCCTGTGCGATGCCGATCCGCCCGTCGTAGAGCGCCCGCCCGACGATGACGCCCTCGATCGGCAGCGCCGGGCCGCCTGCGGGCCGGGCCGCCTCCCGCAGCGCCGCCAGGTCGTCGGCGCTGCTGACCCCGCCGCTGGCGATCACCCCGGTCGCCAGGCCGCGCGCAAGCTCCACGGTCTGCTCGATGTTCACGCCGGCCAGCATGCCGTCGCGCGCGATGTCGGTGTAGATGATCGCGGCCACGCCCGCGTCCTCGAAACGCCTGGCCAGGTCGGGCGCGCGCAGGGTGGACGTGTCGGCCCACCCTTCGGTCGCCACGAAGCCGTCGCGGGCGTCGATGCCCACCGCGATCCGGCCCGGAAAACTGCGGCAGGCCTGGTGCACCAGGATAGGGTGCTTCACCGCCGCCGAGCCCAGGATGACGCGCGCTATCCCGGCCGCAAGCCAGCCCTCTATGGCGGCCATGTCACGTATCCCCCCGCCCAGCTGCACAGGCACCCGCGCCACCGCAAGGATCGCGGTGACCGCAGCCCGGTTGACCGGCCGGCCGGCGAACGCGCCGTTCAGGTCCACCACGTGCAGCCACCGGCTGCCGGCCTCCTGGAACGCCTGGGCCTGGCGGGCGGGGTCCTCCTCGTACACCGTCGCCTCGTCCATCTCGCCGCGCCTGAGCCGCACGCACGCGCCATCCTTGAGGTCGATCGCCGGATAGAGCGTCAGGCTCACGAAGGCTGGTCGTCGGGTGCTGCCGGCTTGCGCAACGCCTTGGTGTAGAAATACCCCCGGACGGTCTGTCCCCGCACGCGCGCATATTGCGGGTGCACGCCCCAGCGCTCGTAGCCCATCGACTCGTACAGGGCGATCGCCGCCTCCTGCGTCTCCCGCACGTCCAGGTTCAGCACCCGGTAGTTGAGCGACCGCGCCCGCTCCTCGATCCGCACCATCATCAGGCGGGCAAGCCCGTTGCCGCGGGCGAACGGCGCCACGAAGCTGTGCATCACCGCGCCGGCAAAGGACTGCGCCTCGTTGTTGCGCGGCTGCCGCACCAGCTGCGCCGACCCGGTGATCACGCCGTCGACGCGGCCCACATACAGCTCGCGCTCGGGCACCATCATCACGCCCCGGAAATGGCGTTCCAGCGCCTGCTGGCCGGGCGGGCTGACCCAGCCGAACCCGCCGCCATCCAGTATGGCCGCGTTGGTGGCCTCGCACAGGGCCGCCATGTCGTCGTCGTGCAGTTCGGTCGCGTGCTCCACCACAAGGGCAGGCGCCTGCACGACGGTCATCGGTCCGGCCCGGGCGTCCAAAGGAGGAAATTGGCGAGGATGCGCAACCCGACCTCCTGGCTCTTCTCGACGTGGAACTGCGTCCCCGCCCGTCGCCCCCGCACCACCAGGGCGGCCACTGCCGCCCCGTAATCGGTTGTAGCGAGCACGTCCCGTTCAGCGTAGCCCCGCAGCCCGTAGCTGTGAACAAAATAGACGTGATCGCCCGGCGTCACCCCGTCGAGCAGAGGGTGGGCGCCGCGCCGGAACTCCAGCGCGTTCCAGCCCATCTGCGGCAGGCGCAGGCCGGGTGCGGCAAGCCGCGCCACCTCGCCCTTCACCCAGCCGAAGCCGGACGTGGTCACGTTTTCCAGCCCGCGCTCGGCCATCAGCTGCATGCCCACGCAGATGCCGAGGAAGGGCGCGGCAGAGCGCTCTATGGCGTCCCGCAAGCCAGGGATGGCGGCGATGCCGTTGGCACAGGTGGCAAACGCCCCCTGGCCGGGCAGCACCAGCCGGTCCGCGCGCGCGACCGCCTCCGGATCGGACGAGACCGCGATGTCGGCCTCCACCCCCGCCCGGCCGGCGGCCTGACCGAGCGCGCGTTCGGCAGATGCCAGGTTGCCGCTGCCGCAATCGATCACCACCACCCGCATCCCGGTCACAGCGCGCCCTTCGTCGACGGGATCGCTCCGTCCAGCCTGGGGTCGATCGCCACCGCCATCCGCAGCGCCCGCGCCACCGCCTTGAAACAGGCCTCGGCCACGTGGTGGGCGTTGCTGCCCGCCCGGCGGCCGACATGCAGCGTGACCAGGGCGTTGCCCGCCAGCGCGCGGAAGAACTCCTCGACCAGCTGGGTGTCCATGCTGCCCAGCATCGGGCGCTCGAAGACGACGTCCCACACCAGCAAGGCCCGGCCGGACACGTCCACCGACGCTTCGGCCAGCGCCTCGTCCATCGGCACCACCGCGTGGCCGAAGCGCGCGATGCCGCGCTTGTCGCCCAGCGCCTCCCGCATCGCCTGGCCCAGCACGATGCCGACATCCTCGACCGTGTGGTGGCTGTCGATGTGCAGGTCGCCGCTTGCCTTCACATCCAGGTCGAAGCCGCCATGGCGCGCCAGCGCGGTCAGCATGTGGTCGAAAAATCCGACCCCGGTCGACACCGCCGAGCGCCCCGAACCGTCCAGCGACAGCCGCAGCGTGATGTCGGTTTCCGCCGTCGTCCGGGTCAGTTGCGCCACACGTGACATAGCCGCCCTATACAGACGTAGGGCGGAAGAGCGAAGCGACATCCGCCAGCGACCGGCCGCGCATCAAGGCAGCGGCAACTCCACCGCATCGCCCAGCCGCTCATAAAGCGGGGCAAAATCGGTGTTGACGGTGGCATCCAGCAGCGCCTGCAGCGATGGCACGACAAAATACAGCGCCTGCACGTCGTCGATCTTGTAGGGCGTGCGCATCACCCGCTCCAGATCGAATTCTTCCCGAATTGGCCTAGGGTCGTTGAGGGCGTAACGGGACTCGGTCGCCGACGAGACGATACCCGCCCCGTATATCCGCAATCCCTCGGCCGCCCGCAACAGCCCGAACTCCACCGTGTACCAGTACAGCCGAGCCAGGTTATGCAGCCGGCCTAGGCCGAGCGCCCGCATGCCGCCCTGCCCATAGGCCTGCATGTAGTCGGCGAACACCGGATCGGTCAGCATCGGCACGTGCCCGAACACGTCGTGGAAAACGTCGGGCTCCTGCAGGTAGTCGAGCTGGTCGGCGCCGCGAATGAAGCGGCCGGCCGGAAAGCGCCGGTTGGCCAGATGCTCGAAAAACACCGCGTCGGGCACCAGGCCGGGCACCGCGACCACCCGCCAGCCGGTCAGCGCCGCCAGCCGATCGGACAGTGCGCCGAATTCCGGTATGCCGGACGCGAAATCCAGCTTTTCCAGCCCTGCCAGATACTCCGCGCAGGCCAGGGACGGCAGCATCGCCGTCTGACGCTCGTATAGCGTGCGCCACACCTGGTGCTCGGACTCGGTGTAGCTCGCCCAGCCCTGCGGCACGGTGTGGTCCGACACGGCATCCGCCATCAACACCTCCCTAGCGCCAGACCCGCCGCACTGGCCGCCACGCAGAGGGTGACCGACACCAAAACATTGGCCGCAGCCCACCACGCATGGCCCTCGCGCAGCAGATCGACCGTCTGCAGGCTGAACGCCGAGAACGTCGTGAACCCGCCGCACAGCCCGGTCATCGTCAGCGCCTGCAGCGACGCCGTGCCGTGCGCCCGCCCGTGGATCAGCTGCGCCGCCAGCATGCCGATCGCGAACGACCCCAGCAGGTTGATCAGCACCGTCCCCCATGGAAAATCCGGCCCAGTGACCCGCGCCACCGCGCCGGCAAGCCAGAACCGCCCGACGCTGCCGAGGGCACCGCCCACCGCGACCAGGGCATAGAGCCGCATCATGCGGCGGCGCGCAGGGCCGCCGCGACTCCCTTGCGCATCACGCTCGGCAGCGCCTGGGACTGCAACGCGCCGGCATCGCACAGGAAACCGTCGGCCGAAATCGCGTCCACCCGTGCGGCGAACACCTCGAGATAAAGCTCGAAATGACTAAAGACGTGCTTCACCCGGCCCGCCGGACGCCAATCCGCCTGCATCGGCCCTTCCGTCACCGCCTCACCCTCCAGCCAGGGTGTTGGGCGCCAAGCGGTGCCGGGCAGCTCGGTCATCCCGCCGAGCAGGCCCTCGGGCGGACGCCGGCGCAACAGCACTTGGCCGTGCGCGTCGGTCAGCCAGAACAGCGCCCCGTGACGCACCGGACGCAGCGTTTTCGCCGCGCGGCGGGGCAGCGTTTCCGGCGCACCCATCAGGCGCCCGGCACATGCGCCGGTCAGGGGGCAGATGGCGCAAGCCGGACGCTGCGTGCAGATGGTGGCCCCTAAATCGAACAGCGCCTGGGTGAAATCGGCCGGCCGCGCCCGGGCGGCCGGGTGATCGCCGAAGCGCGCGGCTGCCGCCGCAATGGCCGGTTTGGCAGCAGGCATCGGTGCGTCGATGGCATACAGTCTGGCCGCCACACGCTCCACGTTGCCATCGACCGGCACCACCGGCACGCCGAACGCAATGCTCGCGACAGCGCGCGCCGTGTATGCGCCGATGCCGGGCAGAGCGAGCAGCCCTTCGACGGTTGCCGGAAAACGCCCGCCAAGTGCTGCGACCGCGCGGGCGCAGGCGTGCAGGTTGCGCGCGCGGGCGTAGTAGCCGAGGCCCGCCCAGGCCGACATCACCGCATCCGCCTCGGCCGCCGCGAGCGCTTGCACGTCGGGGAAGCGCGCCAGGAAACGCTCGTAGTACGGGATCACGGCCGCAACGGTCGTCTGCTGCAGCATGATCTCGCTCAGCCACACGCGGTACGGGTCTGGCGTCTCGCCAGGCCGCGCCCGCCAGGGCATGCTGCGCCGATGCCGGTCGTACCAGCGCAGCAGCTCTGCGGGGTCGGGTTCATCGGGCATGTCAGGAGCGTGCATGGCGAAAGACGAGGCCGCTGACAACCGCCCCCCGGCCTCCCGGGATTGGGAACGCCGCGCCTACACGCCCCGCGGCTTGAGCGAGCTTGTACCGAGCCTGACCCGGGCCGCCTACAAGAAACGCTCGCCCGCCGGCGCCCTGCTGATGTCGGACTGGGCCTCTATCGTGGGACCACGCCTGGCGCTGGACACCGAACCGCGCCGCCTGTCCGGCACCCAGCTCACCATCGCCTGCTCGGGCCCGGTGGCGATGGAGCTGCAGCATGTTTCTGCGACGTTGATCGAGCGCATCAACACCCATGCCGGGCGCCGGCTGGTGGAGCGGCTGCGCTTTGTTCAGGATATGGTGAGCGTGCCCGCGGCACCGGTAGCGCGGCGGGCCTTGCGGGCAGCCGAGCCGGTGGCCGGCGTGGAGGGGGAGCTTGCCGAGGCGCTCGGGCGGCTGCTCGCGACAATGCGGAGCCGGTAGCTGTGCCGGGTGGCTTTCGTCCACAATTGATGGGCGGTGATCGACGGTCGATCGGGCGGGCTGACGATGTCGCGGCCGAACTCGTCGCACAACCCGATCGTTTAGACGAACTCTGGACTTGCCTTGGCGATGCCGATCCTTTGGTGCGGATGCGGGCGGCCGACGCACTGGAAAAATTCAGTCGCGCGGTTCCTGCGGCCTTCGATCCCCACAAGGCTGCCCTGTTGGCCAACGAGCGTGACGACGGTTCAGCCGAAATCCGCTGGCACCTCATAGCGCTAACCTCACGCCTCAAACTCGATCGGCTGGAAGCCGAACAATTCTGCCGGTATCTGCGAGACATGATCGAAAACGATCCAAGCAGGATCGTGAAAGTCGCGGCACTGCAAGCGGCCCGGGACTTCAGGGCGACAAGTCCCACCACCGAGGACCAGTTCATGCAGATGCTGTTGCTCGCTCGATCATCGACGTCTCCGTCCCTGGCCGCGCGCGCACGCAAATTAGGCAGACCACCAAGCCGTGGTGATGATGTGCCTGCGATCAGGTGCTTGCCGCAAAGTCCGTATCCGACAGAACCGCACCGGAAAGATGGCTGAATTTGGCCGGTAGCGGCAGGTATTTGGGCGATTTCGCCATCGCGTACCATTGTTGGCTCGGGTGGAACCACGGTAGCCAGCGGCCGGACAGCCCCGACGCACGAATCCACCCCAGCACCGTCTCAGGATGATAGGCGTAACAGCCTGGGTAAACCCAGCCATTCTCCTGCGTCTCCGCGGCCAGCCCCATCGAGCCCACGTGAACGAACGTTGCCAGCACCAAGCCGGTATCGGCCAGGCTGGATGCGAAATTGGCCAGCAACCGCTGCGTCAGGTCGCGGCCGGTATGGGAGAGCACCGATTGCGCGAGGATGAAATCGAACGCGGCGCCGAACACGTCGGTGCGGAAATCCGCGTTGTGTGAAAAACGCGGTTGCTTCAGCCGGACCTGATCCTCGCCGATCTCGGCGGCGATCGCGTCCTGCACCAGCCAGGCGTTCGGCTCGATGCCATGATACTTGCCGGGTTGCAGGTAGGGCGTAAGCGCAGCGGTGGCGACACAAAGTCTCGCAGTCAATGCTGCAAGGCGCTATG
>CALMVI010000011.1 GCA_937873095.1 uncultured Acetobacteraceae bacterium
GGTGGAGGGAGGTTAGGGGCTCTGACCCGTGGGCGCGAACTTAGGCATCTGGGCCGCGCAAGATTAAAGCTAACTTTCCGTGGACCTGCTCTACGTAGCCCCGAGGATGGACGTTTGCTGGCGACCCGAATGCAACGTGTCCTGGTCTCCCAGCCACTTTGCATCTGGACATTCCACTACGTCAGGTTGACGCGCATCATCGGCAAGTTCGGCCTACGATAAGGCTGGCTCACGACCGGGGTCCCTACCCGTGACGAGGCGAAGTCTGCCCTACGCACCAGAAGCTCACAGGACCAGATACCAAAATGGCTATCACCGCGGACAACGTTCGGAACGCCTTCGACTACATTCGCCAGCACGGTCTCGAGCCAAACAAGAACTCGACTAAATGGGATATCATTGATCCTCAGACTCAGCAGCGATTTCCTCCAAAGGCGGTCTTGCGGGTTGCCTATGAATTGGCACGTGAACAACAGCCCAATGTGGGTGGAGGTTGGCCTACGAACGAGCCCTTGAAAGAGTTGGGTTTCGAGATCGTACTCAAGCCCAATCTCGAAGAGTCCGAGGAAGCCGCCGATATTAGGACAATATCAGAATCCGAGCCGGACGAGACTACGCGCCGACGTCTGATCAGTGCGCGCTTGGGACAAGGCGCATTCCGTGAAGCCCTTTTTGAAATCTGGCAAGGACGATGCGCGGTTACTGGATGCCGTATAGATAAGGTCTTGCGAGCGTCGCATATAAAACCCTGGCGAGACTCGAGCAATTCCGAGAGGCTTAACCCCCGTAATGGTATTTTGCTGGCGGCCTCACTTGATGCGCTTTTTGACAACCATCTCATGTCTTTTTCGAACAATGGGACAATGCTGATTAGCTCGTTTATCAAGAAAACTGCTCTTGAGCAATTAGGTATACCAAAAGGTACCAAGATTTCTCATCATTCCCGCACCGGAGAATTCCTTATAGTACATCGAGCGAAATTCGAAGAAGTTTGCCTAGGCCATTCATTTTGCTGGTAGCGGGCATAGGGGCGCATAAGCCAAGCGCCATGCGCCATCTTGAGAAAGGCGGCTCGAACAGATTGGCTTGACTGTTGGCGACACACCCTACGCTTGCTGTTTGAGCCGGCCGGCTATCCGGAGCTGATCCCGACGATTCGGTCCGACCTCCCGGCGATGCTTGTATTTTCGACATGGGGACAGACGCGACTACTTGGCCGATCTACGAGACGCCGGGAAGCCGGTCTCGGTGTGTCAAGTTACTAAACACGCGATTGCGGCGGAAACTCTGGACGTAAAGGAGCGAGTGAGACGCCCGGGTATTGAACGGATGCGCCAGTCGCTAGCCATCATGGCCGGGCAAGGCATTGTGCGAAAGTTGGTGACATGGCCGGACGCGTGGCGGGGCTTGCCGCTGACCCGCAGGGGCTAACCGTTTTTTGAAGGCGGAGATGAAGCGAGTTGGTGTGACCTACGCCTAGCTTGCGGAGCAGTTGAGACCAAGGCTAGAGGAAACCGAGGCGTCAATCACGAGCAAGCTCGCGCGAGGGACGTTTGAGGCTACTTTCTTCAGCTGTTGTGCAGCGCTGAACAGGACCAAATACACTCGAAAACTTGCGATTATTCCTCGCGCTCATTGTAAAGCTGGCACACGTAAGAGTCTGTCCGGGATCATGTCTTTGATTGACATAGTTTTCTGACCATCAGCCTTACCGACGCCCATTTGAGATACGCAAGGCCGCTGCGGTTGAGGCACTCCCAATCCTTGGCGAGCCGGCGGCACCGGTTCAACCAGGCGATGGTCCGCTCGACAAGCCATCGCTTGGGCAGCACAACAAACTTACCCACGTCGCAGCGCTTGACGATCTCCACGTCGATCGCGCTGCAAACCCGCTGCAGGCCTTGCCGGAACAACGGCCCCTGATAGCCGCCATCTGCGTATAGTCTCAGCAAAAAAGGGAACAGGGCGAACATGGTCGCCATCAGCATCACGCCGCCGTCGCGGTCCTGGATGTCGGCTGCATGAACCAACGCCAGCAGCAGCAGGCCTTGCGTATCTACCAGGATGTGCCGCTTCTTTCCGCGTATCTTCTTGCCCGCATCATAGCCGGGCGGATCGATGCGGACCCCCCTTTTTCCGCGCTCTTGACGCTTTGGCTATCGATGATGGCGGCGGTGGGGCTGGCTTCCCGTCCAGCCTGTTCCCGACAGGTGATGTAGAGCGTGTGGTGGATGCGATCCAGCGTACCGTCGTAATCCCAGCGACGGAAATAGTCGTTCACCGTGCTTTTGGGCGGCAAGTCTCTCGGCAAATAGCGCCATTGGCAGCCAGTGCTCAGCAGATACATCAAGCCGTTGACCACTTCGCGCATGTTGGCCGTCCGCTTACCGCCGCCGCGCTTGGCTGGTGGTATCAGCGGCCGAATGAGGTCCCACTCGGCGTCGGTGAGATCACTCGGGTAGCGAAGCTTGTCGCGGTTGTAGAGCGGGCGGTTCTCGGTGGTCCACATGGGCGGCGATCTGCGACTCGGTTGAGGTGTCAAGGAATCACAGATGATCCAGCCACTTCAAGTCCGGCGTTCAAGCCGTGGCTAACCGACTCAGATAACTCAGAATGACGCCGGACGGACACTAAGGAACAACCTTTCTATCTCCACGATTGCCAATTTTGATTGGCATTTCTTGCTCAATCTTGATTCCTCTCGCAGATGCCCTTGAATAATTCGCATCGTCCAATAATCCATATTTCAATTCGTACTCATAAATAGCGGTGACCTTCAGGAAATTCTGGTCTGTTCCCTCGAGCGGCTTCAGTCCTTCTATTTTCCGAGAAAGCAAATAAAACGGTACATGGGGTGCTGCGTAGCCATCAAACTCAACCTTGTTATAACTGAACCAAATTCCATTGATGTTGCCTGCTGTAGTGGCATGAAATCGCAAGGTTTCGTTTGTATCGTTAATTAACTTTACTTGCACCTGTATAGACGCGTCTTTTCTCGAGGTGGATAAATCTATTTGCAGATTAGCCTGTATTTGTCTGATCGAACCGGCCTTCAAGTTGGTATGTTTGACTTTTGTCAAAGCGACGGCTGGACGCGACGCGCCAGCGACATGCGAACCACGAGCTAGCGTTCGGGCACCTAACGCGGGTACAAACACCCACCAAGCCCCTCCACATACAAGCAAGACTACGCCCAATAGCGTCACGGCTATAGGACCTCGGGGTTCCGGCAAGCCGGGCCAAGTGCCAACGCCAGTTATTGCAAACCCGATCGCAAAAAGAATCAGCCCGAAGGCCACACCTATTTGAACCAGTGGCGTTGGCATTTTAGGCCACCACGGAGGGGGCAAAGCGAGAACTATTGTCACCCCTACCGCAAGAATGGCGAGACCTGTTCCAACATATTCCCACCTCATGCGGGATGTTCTTAACAGAGCAGTATGGATTTTCCAGTCGGCGCCACATGCCACATGGCCGCCTGCACCTTACTCGCTCTCCCACATTCGGGGCTGAGCGCGACGAGGCATGTAGGCCCGCACGCTCCTGTATGCGCGGCACGTGTGGTAGCGGATGGTACTGTATAGCGGATTTCAAAGGCTCGCCTTTGATGGGGTCCAGGGGCAACGCCCCTGGCCTTCCTTATTAGTTTGCTAGACTGCGGCGCAGACGGGTGATGGCGCCGGGTAGGCCGCGGACCTTCAGCACGCGGCCGGTCTCGTCGTATTCCTCGGACACCACGCGGGCGCTCTCGTAGACTTCGCCGATCAGGGCCTGTTTGGCGTAGGGCAGGACGAGCACGTCCTCGATCATGGCGGACTCGAAGAAGCCGACGATGCTCTCGCGCAGGGCGGCCACGTCGGCTGGCGCGTGGGCGGAGAGCATGATGGCGTCGGGGTGTTTTTCGGCCAGCGCGGCGCGGCCGGCGGCGTCCACCCGGTCGATCTTGTTGAGCACGAGGCGGGAGGGCACGGCGTCCGCGCCGATCTCGCGCAGCACGCCGCGGCTCACCTCCAGCTGCGCCTCATGGGTCGGGTCCGAGGCGTCGACGACGTAGAGCAGCAGCGAGGCCTCCAGCGCCTCTGACAGGGTCGAGCGGAAGGACGCGACCAGGTCGTGCGGCAGCTGCTTGATGAAGCCCACCGTGTCGGAGACCAGCACGCGAGGCCGCGTCTGGGGCTGCAGCGTGCGGACCGTGGTGTCGAGCGTCGCGAACAGCTTGTCCTCGACCAGCACCTGGCTTCCGGTCAGCGCCCGCATCAGCGAGGATTTGCCGGCGTTGGTGTAGCCCACCAGCGCCACCCTGAGCTGGTCGCGGCGGGCGGTGCGGCGCTGGTCCGCGTCGCGCTGGACAGCCTCGAGCTGCTCCTTCAGCTCGGCCAGCCGGTCGCGTATCTTGCGGCGGTCCAGGTCGAGCGTGGTTTCGCCGGCACCCGGCCCCTGCTGCCGCCCGCCGCCGCCCGACGATTCGCGCAGGCGGGGGGCCACGTATTTCAGGCGCGCCATCTCCACCTGCAGCCTGGCTTCGCGGGTGTTGGCGTGGCGGTGGAAGATCTCGACGATGACGCCGGTGCGGTCCAGCACCTCGGCCCCCGTCGCGCGCTCCAGGTTGCGGATCTGGCTGGGGGAGAGCTCGTGGTCGACGACGACGACGCCGGGCTTGCGGCCGTGGTCCGGCGCGGGTGTGCCGGTTTCGGCGGCCTGGTCCGCGCCCTCGAAGCGCTGCCTGGCCTTGGCGGTCGGGCGCGGTGCGGCCGAGCCGACCACGCCGGTGCCGCCGGTGAGCGCCGCGAGTTCGGCGAGCTTGCCGCTGCCGAGCAGCAGGCCGGCGCCGGTGCCCTCGCGCTTCTGCGAGACGGTGCCGGCGACCTCGTAGCCGAGTGTTGCGACCAGGCGGGCGAGCTCGTCCAGGCTGGCCTGGTGCGCGGCGTCGTCGGTGTCGGGCGTCTGGATGCCGACCAGGACGGCGAGCGGAGTGGGGGGTTTGGTCTCCATGACGGGCGCTCTACCACGATTTGCAGCACGCCACGGGGCGGGCGTTCACAGCCAGCCACGGCGCCAGAACAGCAGGAGCGGCACGGCGATGCTGAGCGCGATCATCGACAGGCCGAACTGGTAGCCGTATTTCCAGCTCAGCTCGGGCATGTTGTGGAAGTTCATGCCGTACAGGCTGGCGACGAAGGTGGGCGGGATGCCCACGATGCTGACGACGGTGAGCACCTTGATGGCGTCGTTCTGCTGGATGTTGATGAAGCCGAGCGTCGCGTCGAGAAGGAACTGCACCTTCGAGGTGAGCTGCGCGTCGTAGTCGGACAGGGAGACGACGTCGCGATCCAACGTCGCCAGGCGCCGGCGCTGCGCCTCGTCGATGCAGCACGGGACGGAGTCGGGCACGAAGCGCACGATGCGGCCGACGCCGAGCAGGCCGTCGCGCAGCTGGGAGATGCGCTCTCCCTTGACGCCGATCTGCGACAGGGTCTCCTGCAGGAACAGGTCGCGGCCGCGGGCGGATCGGGCGGTCTGCGCGACCGGGGCGAACAGCGCGGTCGAGAGCGCGTCCAGCTCCGCCGCCATGTGTTCCAGCACGTCGGCCAGCCGGTCGACGATGGCTTCGAGCAGCCCCAGGAACGGCTCCATGCCCGGCCCGGCGCCGTCGGTGTCCTTGCTGCGCCAGTGCTGGGAGAAATGGTCGAACACGATCGAGCCGGCATAGCGCACGGTGAGCAGCCTTTCCGGCGTCACCACGAAGCCGACGGGAGCGGCGGTCAACACGCCGTCGGCGCCGCGGCTGAGCATGGGGGTGCTGAGGCGCAGCACGCCGTGGTCGTTGACCAGGCGGCTGGACGTCTCGATCTCGGCGATCTCCTCGCCGTCCGGCACGCGGAGCCCGGTCAGCCGCTCGGCCTGCTCACGCTCGGCGTCGGTCGGGTTGTCCAGGTCGAGCCAGACCGGTGGCGGGGCCGCCTGGCCTGCGTCGGCGGCGGTGAGGTCGATGGGCGGGGCGACGCCCGACATGGCTCGTAGCACGCGCGTCTGATCCCAGTCTGGATGGTGCTGCTCTAACCGCGGGCCGGCGCGCTGACAAACCGTGGATGCCGGTCTATCTAGGAGGATTGCGAGCCAGCGGAGCCAGACGCGTGAACCACATCCCGACGATGCCGCGCCCGAACAGCCTTCGGCAGGGCCCCGACGAACGGGGGCGCTTCGGCACGTATGGCGGCCAGTTCGTGGCCGAGACGCTGATGCCGCTGGTGCAGGAGCTGGACGCCGCCTACGAGGCGACCAAGCAGGACCCGAGCTTCCAGCGCGAACTCGACTACTACCTGAAGGATTACGTGGGCCGTCCGAGCCCGCTCTGGTTTGCCGAGCGGCTGACCCGCGCGCTCGGTGGCGCCAAGATCTACTTCAAGCGTGAGGAGCTGAACCACACCGGCGCCCACAAGGTGAACTCCTGCATGGGGCAGATCCTGCTGGCGCGCCGCATGGGCAAGACCCGCATCGTGGCCGAGACGGGGGCGGGCCAGCACGGCGTGGCGACGGCGACGGTGTGCGCGCTGATGGGCATGCCCTGCGTGATCTACATGGGTGCCGTCGACGTGGAGCGGCAGCGGCCCAACGTGTTCCGCATGAAGCTGCTGGGCGCCGAGGTGGTGCCTGTCACCACCGGCGCGGGCACGCTGAAGGACGCGATGAACGAGGCGATGCGCGACTGGGTGGCCAACGTGACCGACACCTACTTCCTGGTGGGCACTGTGGCCGGCCCCCACCCCTACCCCGCGATGGTGCGCGACTTCCAGAGCGTGATCGGCACCGAGGCGCGCGAGCAGATGCTGCAGGCGGAGGGGCGGCTGCCGGACGTGGTGATCGCCAGCGTGGGCGGCGGCAGCAACGCCATGGGCATCTTCCACCCGTTCCTCGACGAGCCGGAGGTGCGGCTGATCGGGGTGGAGGCGGCCGGGCGCGGGCTGGACAGCGGCGCGCAGGCGGCCAGCATCGAGCGCGGGCGGCCGGGCGTGCTGCACGGCAACCGCACCTACCTGCTGCAGGACGAGGACGGCCAGATCACCGAGGCGCACAGCATAAGCGCCGGTCTCGACTATCCCGGCATCGGGCCGGAGCACGCCTGGCTGCACGATATCGGCCGGGCGGAATACGTGGGCATCACCGACGACGAGGCGCTGGCCGCGTTCCAGCTCTGCAGCCGCACGGAGGGGATCATTCCGGCGCTGGAATGCGCGCACGCCCTCGCGCATATCGAGAAGCTGGCGCCGACGCTGGAGGCGGAGCGGATCATCCTGATGAATCTGTCCGGGCGCGGGGACAAGGACATCTTTACCGTGGCCGAGCATCTTGGCGCAAAGTTGTAGCACGCTTCGAAGGCCAGGGGCGCTGCGCTTGTGGGCGCTGCCCCTGGCCTTTCCAGCAACTCGTCAGGGCTGACTCATATCGGTCAGCGTGAACCCGCCTTGAACGCCCAGGTGCCGAACACCCCGGCCAGCGACGCTGCCAGGCCGAACCAGGTGAGCGCGTATTGAAGGTGGTTGTTGACAGGGCGCGGCAGCGCATCGGCCGGTTGCGGCCGGTCGAACCGGGTCTGTCGTCCGAGCGCCACCAGGGTGAACGGCGCCACGTCGGCCACGCCCAGGGATGCGCCGATGGTGGTCGGGTTGAGCGCGTAGAAATGACGGTCCTGCAGGTCGTCTGCAGCAGACAGCCAGCCGGACGGTTCGGGCAGCCTGACATAGCCGGTGATGTCGGCCGGCCCTGAGAGCGGTCTCGGCGGCCCGCCATCGGTGGACACCCAGCCGAGCATGACCAGGATGGAGCTCTGGCCAGGCCGGTCGAGAACCTGGATGGATTGCGCGCCCATCTGCATGCCGCGCACCTCGGCACCGTACAGCGCCATGTGGTCGCCGCGCAGCGTGCCCTGCGCGCGCACGCGGGTGAACAGAGGCGGTGTCCTGTCGGTCAGCGCCACCGGCGGCGCGGTTTCGGCCGCATCGATCCTGGCGATCATCTCCTGCTTCCAGTGCAGGCGTTCGAGCTGCCAGACCCCAAGCCCGATCAGGATGGCCAGCGACACCACGGTCGCAACGGCGGCGCTCAGCACCGGCCGTTGCGCGCGCGCCTGCATCACACGCCCATCTCGTCGCGCCTGGTGTGGTATTGCTGCACGGCCAGGAAGCTCTTGATCGCGCGCGTCATCACGATCACCAGCACCACGGTGACTGGCGGCCAGACGACCGCGTGGACCCACAGGGGCGGCCGGTAGCGCATGTCGACCCAGAAAGCCGCGCCGACCACGATGGCTCCGAGCACGATGAGGATCGGCACGGCGAATCCGTCGCCGGTATCGACGCCGGACAGATCGAGGCCGCACACGTCGCAGGCCGGGCGGATGGCCAGCAATCCCTCGAACAGACGCCCACGGCCGCAGCGCGGGCACCGGCATGTCAGCGCCGCCCGGGCGACGCTGGGCTCCTCGCCCTGCCAGCTATCGGACACCAGGCCTCATTCGACGGCCGGCACCCCGGCGCCGATCACGTAGACGAACATGAACAGGAACAGCCACACCACGTCGACGAAGTGCCAGTACCAGGCTGCCGCCTCCAGTCCGAAATGCTGCGTGGGGGTAAAGCCGCCGGCCTTCGCCCGCAGCCAGCAGATGCCGAGGAACGTGGTGCCGACGATCACGTGGAAGCCATGGAAGCCGGTGGCGAGGAAGAACACCGAAGGGTAGATGCCGCCGCCGGCAAAATGGAACGGTGCCGAGGAATACTCGACCGCCTGCAGCGTGCTGAACGTCAGGCCGAGCAGGACGGACACGCCAAGGCCCATCAGCAGCCCCCTGCGGTCGCCTTCGATCAGGCTGTGATGCGCCCAGGTGACCGTGCAGCCCGACAGCAGCAGGATCATCGTGTTCAGCAGCGGGATCCGGAACGCGTCGAAAGTGTGGATTCCGGCCGGCGGCCAGGACGGGGTGGACGTCCCCAGCACATGCTCCGGGTAGAGGAAGAAGTGGAAGAAGGCCCAGAAGAAGCCCACGAAGAACATCACCTCCGAGGCGATGAACAGGGTCATGCCGTAGCGCAGGCCCAGCCGCACCACGGGGGAGTGCAGCCCCGGGGTGCTGCTCTCGCGCAGCACGTCCCGCCACCACATCGTCATCGTCAGCGCCACAAGCACGCCGCCGGCCGCCACCATCAGGTAGTTGTCGTAATGCGCCGCCAGCACGACGCCGGCCAGCAGCAGCCCCCCGCCGAGCGCGCCCACGATCGGCCAGGGGCTCGGGTCCACCAGGTGATAGGGCTGCTTCATCCCCGAGCTGACGGCAGCGTGGGATGCTAGGCTGCCTTCGTGGGTGACTGTGTCCATGGTGCTATCCGTGTCTCGGTCCGTAATGCGGGGAGGCTAGCCGAAATGGCCGAGCTTAACGAGCGTGATCGCGAAGAAAAGCAGCGCCACGGCGGCCAGCACCACGATCAGGGCCACGTTTCGCCCGCGCTGGCGCCGCGTCAACTCCTCGGCCTGGGCGGCGGTCGGCCGAGGCGGGAAGTCGCTCACCGGACGAGGAGGTGGTCGGCCGCGACCGCGACGAAGATGGCGGCAAGATAGGCCAGGGAGTAGCGGAAGTTCAGGCGCGCCGGCGCGTCCCCGGTCAGGCTGGTCCCGGACTCGTCCTGCCGGTCACGCAGCACGCGCCAGGAGAGGACGACGAAGCCGAAGCTGAGCAGGCCCGCCGACACGCCATACACCGCGCCCGTGTAGCCCAACGCCCATGGCAGCACGGCGACCAGCGCCAGCACCAGGGCGTAGCCGAAGATCTGCCGCCGTGTCTCGCGCGCGCCGGCCACCACCGGCAGCATGGGCACGCCCGCCCGGCCGTAGTCGCGGCAGGCGTAGAGGGCGAGCGACCAGAAATGCGGCGGCGTCCAGAAGAACACGATGCCGAACAGAAGCAGCGGCAGCACGTCGACCGAACCGGTCACCGCCGCCCAGCCGATCAGGGGCGGGAACGCGCCCGCGGCACCGCCGATGACGATGTTCTGCGGCGTCCGCCGCTTCAGCCAGATGGTGTAGACGAAGACGTAGAACCCGATCGACAGCGCCAGTATGGTGGCCGCACAGGCGTTGGTCGCAAGCCACATCACGATGACCGAGGCGACCGACAAGGTCACGCCGAAGGCAAGCGCCGCTCCTGGCTCGATCCGCCCGGCCGGGATCGGCCGGCGTCGGGTGCGCTGCATGGCGGCGTCCAGGTCGCGCTCGTACCACATGTTCAGCGCGCCGGCCGCGCCGGCCGCGACCGCGATGCACAGGATGGCGGTGAAGGCCAGCACGGGGTTCAGGTGGCCAGGCGCCAGGAACAGCCCGATCCAGCCGGTGAACACCACGAGGCTGACGACGCGCGGCTTGAGCAGCTTCACCCAGTCGCGCCAGTCGGCGCCCCCGGAGGAGGTGGCGGAGGAGGCGGCGGAAAGACGAAGGGGGGATTGCTCCCCCCCGGCCGTCGCGATGGTGCTGCCCATTACCGGAACCGCGGCAGTTCTTCGAAGGTGTGGAACGGCGGCGGCGAGCTGACGGTCCATTCGAGCGTGGTCGCACCCTCGCCCCAGTAGTTGTCGGCCACCGCCACCTTCGAGGTGAAGGTGCGGAAGACGACGTAGAGGAAGATCAGCACCGACAGCGCGCCGACATAGGACCCGACGGAGGCCACGTAGTTCCAGCCGGCAAAAGCGTCGGGGTAGTCGGGATAGCGCCGCGGCATGCCCGCCGCCCCCAGGAAGTGCATGGGGAAGAAGGTGATGTTCACGCCGATGAAGGTCACCCAGAAATGCACCTTGCCCCAGAACTCCGGGTATTGGTGCCCGCTCATCTTGCCGATCCAGTAATACCAGCCGGCGAAGATCGAGAAGACGGCGCCCAGCGACAGCACGTAGTGGAAATGCGCCACCACGTAGTAGGTGTTGTGCAGGATCTGGTCGAGGCCGGCGTTGGACAGCACCACGCCCGTCACACCGCCCACGGTGAACAGGAAGATGAAGCCGATGGCGAACAGCATCGGCGTCTTCATCTCGATCGAGCCGCCCCACATCGTCGCGATCCAGGAGAAGATCTTGATGCCCGTGGGCACCGCGATGATCATCGTGGCCGCCATGAAGTAGGCCCGCGTGTCGACGCTCATGCCGCTGACGAACATGTGGTGCGCCCAGACCACGAAGCCCACCACGCCGATGGCCACCATGGCGTAGGCCATGCCGAGATAGCCGAACACCGGCTTGCGGCTGAACGTGCTGACCACGTGGCTGATGATGCCGAAGCCCGGCAGGATCATGATGTAGACTTCGGGGTGGCCGAAGAACCAGAACAGGTGCTGCCACAGCACCGGGTCGCCGCCGCCCTGCGGGTCGAAGAAGCTGGTGCCGAAGTTGCGGTCGAAGATCAGCATGGTGATGGCACCGGCCAGCACCGGCAGCGACAGCAGCAGCAGGAAGGCGGTCACCAGCATCGCCCAGATGAACAGCGGCATCTTGTGCAGCGTCATGCCGGGCGTGCGCATGTTGAAGATGGTGGTGATGAAGTTCAGCGCGCCGAGCAGGGAGGACACGCCCGCCAGGTGCAGCGCGAACAGCGTGAAATCCATGCCAGGGCCGGATTCGTAGGTGCTGTTGGACAGCGGCGGGTAAAGCGTCCAGCCAGACCCGCTCTCGCCCAGCAGCAGCCCGGTGATGATCAGCGCGAAGGCCGGGACCAGCAGCCAGAAGCTGATGTTGTTCAGCCTGGGAAACGCCATGTCCGGCGCGCCGATCATCAGCGGGATGAACCAGTTGCCGAAACCCCCGATCAGCGCCGGCATCACGGTGAAGAAGATCATGATCAGCCCGTGCGCCGTCACGATCGTGTTCCACTCCTGACCGGAGGTGACGATCGTGTTGCCGGGGTGCTGCAATTGGGCGCGCATGATGATCGACAGCAGCCCGCCCACCAGACCCGCGCACACCGCGAAGATCAGGTAGAGCGTGCCGATGTCCTTGTGGTTGGTGCTGAACAGCCAGCGCTGCGCGAAGGTCGGGCTGTGGCCGTGACCGTGGTCGTGGATGTGATCGTGCGTGGTGGCGGACATCTTACTGCTCCGATGCCGACGCGACCCGTACGGGCGTGTCGATGGCGGCATTGCTGAACTTGGCGGGCGCCTGGGCAAGCCAGGCCTGGAAATCGGCGGGCGAGACCGCGTGGATGGAGATCGGCATCACGCTGTGGTTGGTGCCGCAGATCTGGTTGCACTCGCCGTAGTAGTCGCCGGGCTGGTCCACCCGCACCCAGGTCTCGATCGTGCGTCCAGGGATCGCGTAGCGCTGCACGCCGAGGCTCGGGATGAAGAAGCTGTGGATCACGTCGTCGCTCGTGGTTAGGATGCGGATGTTCTTCCCGGCCGGCAGGACCAGCTGGTTGTCGACCGCGAGGTGCCGCAAGGCCTTCTGGTCCGGCCTCAGATCCTCGTCATGCACCATGTAGCTGTCGAAATGCAGTCCCTTGGCGTCTGGATAGGTGTACTGCCAATACCATTGATGGCCGGTTACCTTGATCGTCATGTCGGCGCGCTCGGCCGGCACCCGATCCTCGAAATAGATCAGGCGGAAGCTCGGTATCGCGATCACCAGAAGGATCAGCACGGGAAGCGCGGTCCAGGCGATCTCCAGCGTCGAGTGGTGGCTCAGCTTTCCCGCCACCGGGCTGCGCCGTTCGTTGTAGCGCCACATCACGTAGGCGAGCAGGCCGGCCACGAAGATGGTGATCAGCACGATGATCCAGGTGACCAGGTCGTTGAGCTGGTGGATCCCGTGTTCCACCGGGCTGTGGGCGGCCTGCATGCCGATCTGCCACGGCGCGGGCGTCTGCGCCGCGGCCGGCGTGGCGGCAGCGGCGAGTGCCGCCGCGATGGCGCTGCGTCTTCCTGCTGATTTCATGATTGAGCGGATCCCGCCGACATCCTGTAAGGTGCCCTCGGGATATCGGAGCGTACCCCGCAGATCAAGGTGCAGTGCGGGACGATAATTTCGCTGCCCGTGCTTGACTTGGCCCGTTCGGCGACGCGGAAGGCGGCCCGGCCGGCTATCGCCGCAGGTGCACCAGCGTGAACAGGCCACCCGGCGGGATCGGCTCGAACTCGGCGCCATCGGGGTGATCCGTGCCGAACAGGTCGGCCACGGAAAAATCCGGGTGCCAGCCCAGCTTGTGCGACAGCGGCGCCATGGCGAGTTCCACCCGCCGCCGCAGGCCGCCGGCCGCCACGAAGTGGTTGACGAACAGGATGTGCCCGCCCGGCCGCACGATCCGCCTCAACTCGGCCAGCAGGCGCCTGGGATGCGGCACGACGGAGGCCACGAACATCGACGCCGCGATGTCGAAGCTGGCGTCGGCGAAGTCGGTCGCCTCGGCATCCTGCTCCAGCAGCGCCTCCACCTGGGTCAGGTTGTCGGCCCGGACGCGCGCACGCGCGCGGTCCAGCATGTCGGCCGACAGGTCGATGCCGGTCACCCGCTTGCTTCGGTCGTAGAGCGGCAGGGCCAGCCCGGTGCCCACGCCCACCTCCAGCACGCGCGGGTGGCCCGGCAGGCCGTTGATGATCGACAGCGCGCGCAGCCGCGCCGGCCGGGAGATCCGGCCGAAGGCGGCGTCGTAGAACGCCGCCTGCCGACGATAGGCGGTGCGCACCGCTTCGGCGTTGAGCTTGGTCATGGTCAGCCGTCAGCTATCAGCACTCGGCTGCCGAACAAAGGGGCAAGCGGGCCGTCCGGGGGCGAGATCACGCTACGCCGGCGTCGGACGGAAGGTGAATTGCCTAAGGGGAGGCCGCCAGGTTCACCGCCGCCGCCCGGCCGTTCTGCTGCTGCTCCACCTCGAAGCCGACCTTCTGGCCCTCGTTGAGGTTGCGCAGGCCTGCCTTCTGGACCGCGCTGATGTGAACGAACACGTCCTTGCCCCCCGTCTCCGGCTCGATGAAGCCATAGCCCTTGGTGGGGTTGAACCATTTGACTGTGCCGGTGGTCATCCTCACGCTCCCTGGTCCGTTCCTTGCGCGGTGCCCGGTTCAGCGCGCGGCGGTCCCTCGTGGTCAGGACCGTCGCCGGCAGCCAGGCTTCCGCGCGGTCACGCTAACACTTGATGAAAATCCTGTCATCGGCGTTGTGCGGCGACGGTCGCCCGCTGCCGAAACGCCTGTTTGAACCGCCGGCGCGTTTGCGGCATGGTGCGGCCATGTGGACGGTCTGGGTCGCAGCACATCGGGGACTGCTTTACGGCATCATCACCCTGACAATGTGGGTTGCTGCGACCTACTGGTTTTTCAAGCTGGACATCAAACGCCTGATGCAGGCGCGCAAGCCGCACAACTGGACGGTGAACATGGAGACCAAGACCGGCACGGGCGGGTCGTCCAAGCCGCTTCACTGACACCGGCGTCACCGGCTGCAGGCCTGCCCGCCATCCAGCCAGTCATCCGGGCCGCCGGCGCCGCGCAGCCGGGCTGCGACCTGCTCCGGGCCGATGGCGTGCAGGTCGTCCGCCTGCAGCAGCCTGGCCTGCCCGACCGGGGCAGCCAGTGCCGGGTCGCTGAACCGGGAGAACAGCGCCAGCACGCGGCAGCCCATCATCGCGGCGAGATGGATCGGCCCGGTATCCCCGCCCACCGCGAAGTCCGCCCGGGACGCGAGCCCGGCCAGGTCCTGGATCGACGTCCTGCCCGTCAGGTCGAGCGCGGCTGGGCAGGCATCCACGATCAGCGCGGCGCCGGCCGCGTCGGCGTCGGTTCCGACGACCACGGGCCGCACGCCATGCGCGGCCAGCCGCACCGCCAGCGCCGCCATCCTGGCCGCCGGCCATTGCTTCGCGCTGCCATGCGCGGCCGACGTTCCCGGCGCCAGCAGCACGGTGCGCCCGGCGAGCACCGGGCCGCAGCGGCGCAGCCAGTCCAGGTCGGCTGGCGCGGCGGGCACCCCTGCGGCGGCGAGCTGGCCGCGCTGCCGCTCGACCGTGTGCAGCAGGTTGCGCCCCGGGTCCGCGTCGGGCATCGAGCACCCCCTGGCGATGCCCGACCAGGCGGGCCGCCCGGCAAGCCGGAAATAGTGCCCCGACCGTGCGGAGGTTTGCAGGTCGTAGATGAGGTCGTGCCCCGCCAGCTGCCGGCGCAGGCGCCACAGCCCGGGCAGATCGGCCCAGCCTGGGCGCGTATCCACCGCCACCGCGTCGAACCAGGGGCTGTCGCGCAACAGGCTGGCATAGGGCGCGGTGGTCAGCGCGGTCACCCGGTCGTGGGCGTGGTGCGCCCGGATCGCCGCGAAGGCCGGGAAAGACAGTGCCACGTCGCCGAGCGCGCCCAGACGGATGACGAGGACGCGCCGGCTCACCGGCCTGCGCCGTCCGACAGCACCTCGCGATAGACGTCGAGGGTCGCCGCCTGCATGGACGCGGTGGTGTAACCCTCGAGCACCGAGGCGCGCGCGCGGTCGGCCAGCTGCATGCGCTCGGTCTGCGGCATGTCGAGCACCGCGCCGAGCGTGCGGCCGAGCGCCGCTGCGTCGCCCGGCGTCACCAGGAAACCGCTGACGCCGTGCCTGACCGTCTCGGCGGCCCCGCCATGGTCGAAGGCCACGGTCGGGCGGCCCATCGCCTGGCCCTCGATGACGCTGCGGCCGAACGGCTCGGGCTTGAGGCTGGCGTTGACGACGATGTCGGCCAGCATGAGCGCCGCCGCCATGTCGTCGCAATGGCCGGTGATGCGCAGCCGTCCGGCGAGCCCCAGCCCGGCGGCACGCGCCTCGAGCGCGCGGGAGAAGTCGCCGCGGCCCTGCTCCCTGCCCACCAGGACGCAGAACAGGTCGCTATGCGCCTGGCCGAGCGTCGCCACCGCGTCGAGCAGGATCTCGGCGCCTTTCCAGCGCGTCAGCCGGGCCGGCAGCATGACGACCCTGGCGCCGGCCGGCAGGCGCCAGGCCTGCGCCAGCCGGTGCATCCGCTCGCCGACGATCTGGCCGGGGTCGAACAGGCCGGCATCCACGCCGCGCGGGATGATCCGCAGGCGCGCCTGCGGCACGGCGTAGCAGGAGGCGATGCGTCGGGCGACGTAGTGGCTGATGGCGATTACCCGCTGCCCCTTGGCCATCACGGCGTTGTAGGCGTGCTTGCCCGGAAAATCCTCGCCATAGACCCCGTGCCAGGTGGTCACGAACGGCACCCCTGCCCGGCGCGCCGCCATCCAGGCCGACCAGCCTGGCGCGCGCGACCGCGCATGGACCAGCTGCACGCGCTCGGCCCGGATCAGCCGGGCGAGGCGGGCGGCGTTGAGAAGGATGTTCACCGGGTCCTTGGTCATCAGCGGCAGGGTCAGGTGCCGCCCGCCCGCCCGCTCCAGCTGGGCCACCATCGGCCCTCCCGCGCTGACGACGAGGGCGCGTCCGCCATCCGCCGCGACCGCCTGCGCCATCTCGACCGTTCCACGCTCCACCCCGCCCGATTGTAGGGCGGGCAGTACTTGCATGACGTTCATGGCGTGTAGTCTAGCAGACGGCTGGGAAAGGGGGGGGGGGGGGGGGGGGGGGGGGGGGGGGGGGGGGGGGGGGGGGGGCGGGGGGG
>CALMVI010000012.1 GCA_937873095.1 uncultured Acetobacteraceae bacterium
ACGGATATAGGGAATCCGGCTATTACAAGGGCGGAAGAGCGAAGCGACCTCCGCCCCCTTCAAGCGGCACCCGTTTCTCCAGCAGACCGGCAAGGCGGACGTCGCTTCGCTCCTCCGCCCTATACGTCCGGCTCGCGCAACACCCATTCGCCGCGCCGGGCAAGCACAAGCCGGTAATACGCTGCCGATACCGCGACGATCGTTGCGGTCGCGATCAAGCCGGGCCGGCCGAGATCGGGGTCGAGCAGGTCGGTGTAGAGCACGTAAACCAGCACGATCAGTGCCACGACCGGCGGCCACGGATAGAACGGCATCCTGTACGCCGCCTGCCGCGTCGACCCCGTCCTGCGCCCCGCCATCACGGCCACGCACAGCGACCCGTACACCACCACGATTGCCGCCCCGGTCAGCACCAGCAGCTGGTGCAGCCCCACGAAGCACAGCAGGCACGCCAGCCCGCCCGTCACCAGCGTCGCGGCCCAGGGCGACCCGAACCGCGCGTGCACCAGGACCAGCGCGCGGTTCACCGGCGCCGCCCACACGGTGTCGCGCCCGCTGCTGAACAGCATGCGCGACACCAGCACGATCACCGCGATGTCTGCGTTCACGATGGCCAGCGCCACCGAAACGTTGATCGCAGCCCCAAGCGCCGGTCCGCCGCGCACGCGCACGAAATCGCCGAACATCGTGTCCGAGCCGAACATCGCGGCCAGATCCGGCGCGCCGTGCAGGGCGGCGGCCAGCGGCAGCACCTGGCTCAGCACGCTGATCACCAGCGCCCACAGCACCGCGCGCGCGACGTGGCGCGGCGCGTCCTGGATTTCCTCGCCGAGATAGACGGCGTTGCCGTAGCCGTAGAACGCGAAGATCGCGACCGAGGTCGCCAGCCCGATCACGCCCAGACCCGCCGGCGCCAGATGCCCGCCCGCGCCCGAAAACACCGGATGGGCCACCAGCGACGTCCAGCTTCTCGCCGGATACAGCACGCCCAGCACCGTCACCACCGCCAGCGCCAGCAGCTCCAGGCCGAGAAAGGCGCCGGTGATCAGCGCGTTGGTGCGCACGTTCAGGATCGCGCACAGCGTGGTGAACGCGACGCAGACCAGCGCGTCGCCCACCACCGGCGTGCCCGGAACGATCGCGTTGACGTACTCGCCAAGACCCAGCGCCACGACGGAGATGTTGAGCAGCAGCACCACCAGGTTCACGCCCAGGATGACGAAGCCCGCCAGCGGCCCGAGCGTGCGCCCGACGATCGCGTACTCGCCGCCGGTCAGCGGAAACGCCGATGACAGCTCCGCATACACGTAGGCCGTCAGCAGGCTGACAAAGGCGGCCGCGGCGAAGCTCCACAGCGCGCCGCTCCCGGCCTGCTCCACCACGCCAGGCACCACGATGAAGATGGAGGAGGCCGGCGTCACCGATGACAGCGTGATCAGCAGGCAGCCGACCATCCTCATGTTGCGGCTGAAGGCAGGAGCTACGGTCGACATGGCGCTCCTGCGGCGTGACCGTTGCAAAACCGCCAGCCATGCCGGGCTTTGTCAAGCGCGCGTCAGAGGTAGAAATCGTGCTCGATCGGCTGCACCTCGCCGAGCAGGTCGGCCGCCTCGGCACGCTTCAGCGCGCAGAACATGGCCGCAAAATCGTCCGGCAGGTAGCGGCGGAGGATCGTCGACTGCTCCAGCGCGCGCAGGGCGGCGAAGACGTCGCGCGGCAGCATGGGGTCGGCCTGCGCGTCCGCATCGCCCTGCGCGGGCGGGGAGGGCGCCAGCTGTTGCGTCACCCCGTGATGGACCGCCGCCAGCACGGCGGCCAGCACCAGGTGCGGGCTGGCATCGGCTGCGGCCACCCGGTGCTCGATACGCCGCGCCGCCGGCGGGCCGCGCGGCACGCGGAAGGCCACCGAGCGGTTGTCGTGCCCCCACGCGCTGCTGAGCGAGGCGAACTCGCCCGCGCGATAGCGGCGATAGGCGCTGAAGCTGGGCGCGAACAGGGCCATGCTCTCGGCGTGCAGCGCCTGCATGCCGGCCACCGCCGCGTGCAGCAGCGCCTCCCCGCCCGGCGCGCCGAAGCGGTTGGCGCCCGCCTCGTCGACCAGGCTGACATGCACGTGCAGGCCCGACCCGGCATGGCGCGCGAACGGCTTGGCCATGAAGCTCGCGCGCAGGCCGAGCGAGGCCGCCACCCCCTGCGTCGCCCGCCGCTGCAGCACCGCGCGGTCGGCAGCCAGCACCGGGTCCGGGCCATGCGACAGGGTCATCTCGAACTGCCCTGGCCCGTACTCGGCCACCATCCCGTCCGCCGGCATGGCCTGAACGCACAGTGCGGCGTGCAGCGCGTTCAGGAACCGGCCGTGATCCTCGAGGTATTGCAGCCCCAGATGGCCGTGGGCCGGCCGCACCAGCCCGGCCTGCGCGTCGCGCCAAGGGGCAGGGCGCCCGTCCGCATCCGCGCCGACCAGGTAGAACTCCAGCTCGCAGGACAGCACCGGGTGCAGCCCGTCGGCGCGGCACCGCTCCACCACTTGGCGCAGCACCTCCCGCGGGTCGTACCACAGCGGCGCGCCGTCCTGGCCACGCATCGACAGCAGGCACTGCGCCGTGGGCTGGGCGGACCAGGGCACCGGGTGCAGCTGCCCCGGCACCGGCATGGCGGTGCCGTCCGGGTTGCCATCCGCGCCGCCGATCCCCAGCGGCCCCTGCGACACGCCCCTGGCGTCCAGCACCAGGGCGGAGGCCGAGAACGCCACGCCGTGACGCACGGCACCGGCCCAGGCGTTGGCCGCCAGGCGCTTGCCGCGCGGGATGCCGTTCACGTCGATCACGAACGCGTCGACGAAGGCGGCGCCGGCCGGCAAGGGCGCTGTGTCGAAGGGCGGGGCGCTGTCCATGCCGCATTGTGGCCGAGGCCGGGCGACGGGCACTAGCTCTTGTTCTTGCGAGCAGCTTCATCATCCAGACTGATTCGAGTCTGAATGATGCTGCTCTGGTCCGCGCAAGGCATAAGAGGTCCGCGCAAGGCATAGAACTTGCTTTGTATCGCGGCGATGCCCGCCCGCCCGAGGGGGCCGCGCGCAGCCCGTCGACACTCTTGCGAAACCGCACGGTTTCAGACGCAATTGCCGGCGGGTCTTTGGGGGAGGGCTTGCCTTGGGTCGTCAGCTGCGCAGTTTTGCCGCCGTCATGATGCTGGCAAGTCTTGCCGGTCCGGTCCGGGCGCAGCCGCAGGACGCCGCCCAGCAGACCGTCACCCCCAAGGGCCAGAACCGGCAGGACAAGACGAGCAGCACCGCGGGCGTGCGCAACGGCCGGGTCGAGGAGATCACGGTCACGTCCCAGAAACGGTCCGAGAACGTCCGCCGCGTTCCCCTCAGCATCACCGTGCTCAGCGGCGCGCAGATCCGCGCCGCCCACATCACCAACTATGCCGACCTGACGCGCGCGGTGCCCAACCTGTCGTTCTCCAGCCAGGCGGGCGAAGGGCTCTCCACGCTGGAGATACGCGGCATCTCCAGCCAGGCCGGCACCGCGACCGTCGCCCTCTACCTCGACGACACCTCGCTGACCACGCGCAACCTCGGCACCGAAGGCCAGGTCGAGCCGCGCTTCCTCGACATCGCGCGCGTCGAAGTGCTGCGCGGCCCGCAGAGCACGCTGTACGGCGCCAGCGCGCTGGGCGGCACGCTGCGCTACATCAGCAACCAGCCGAAGATGGACGTGTTCGAGGGCAACGTCTTTTCGGAGCTGTCGGGCACCTATCACGGCACGCTCAACTGGGACGAGCAGGGCGTGCTCAACATCCCGCTCATCCACGACGAACTGGTGCTGCGCATTGCCGGCGAAACCGGCGGGGATGGCGGGTACATCACCAACGTCAACCCGGCGAACGGCGCGGTGATCAAGGACAACATCAACAGCCAGGGCTTCAACGTCCTGCGCGGCACGCTGCTGTGGAAGCCGCTCGACTGGCTGACGGTCACGTCGAGCGCCATGTTCCAGCGCGCCGACCAGCGCGACGTGGACGCGCAATACCTCGCACTGCCCAACTTCCAGACGCCCAAGACGGTGGCCGAGCCGGGCCGCGACACGCTGATCGTGCCGAGCGTGACGGTGAACGCGGATCTGGGGTTTGCCAACCTGATCGCCGTCACCGGCAACTACGAACGCCAGTTCACCCGCACGCTCGACAGCACGATCTACGACAACCTGGCACTCTACCTGTGCGATCCGCTCAACGACGCGGACGGCGCACCGTTCTGCGGCACGGACGCCAACAACAACCCGATCTACGGCGCGCCGCCGGGGCTGTACAACGCGGTCAACCTGCTGCCCAGCGAAACGTTCTACAGCAACACCGTGCGCCAGTGGTCCGAGGAGGTGCGCCTCGTCTCCAAGCCCTACGTGCCCGGCGAGGGCCTGCCGTTCACCTGGATCGCCGGCCTCTACTACTCCGACGAGCACACCACCGCCACCGACACCGAGTTCATCAACGGCCTCAGCGCGACGTTCCAGCGCTTCGGGGTCGACCCGAACGACCCGACCGTGGTGGGCGGCGCCTTTCCGGGCTCCATCGTGAGGGACCAGGTGTTCCAGGGCATCCAGTCCTACGACACCGCGCAATACGCCGTGTTCGGCGAGGGCACCTACTATCCGTTCCCCAACGTGCGGCTGACCTTCGGCGCACGCTACCAGTTCGCGCGCGACGGCGAGGACTCGTACGAGAACTACTTCTACGATTACGGCGTCGGCGGGCCCACATCGTCGGTCGGTCATTTCTACTCGTTCCTGCCGAAATTCGCGCTCGGCATCGACGTCACCCCGGACAACACGATCTACGCCAACGTCTCCAAGGGCTTCCGGCTCGGCAGCGAAAACCGGCTAATCCAATACGTGCCGTCGGAAGCCAACAACAACGGCACCCCCAGTTTCGACCTGGCCCAGCTCGGCCTGCACGCCTCGCCCACCAATTTCGGCCCGGACAAGCTGTGGAACGGAGAGATCGGCGACAAGGCCCGCTTCCTCGGCGGCCGCCTGGTGGTCAACGCCGACTTCTTCTACATCCGCTGGAACGACATCCAGACCTCCGTGCCGCTGGTCACCTCGGGCGACGAGTTCGAGACCAACGCGGGTGCGGCCTCCAGCTATGGCGGCGAGTTCGAGATACGCGGCCGGGTGACGGACGGCCTGACGCTGGGGCTGTCCGGCAGCGTGCTGAACGCCACGCTGGACAACGGCGTCAGCGTGAACGGCAACCAGATCACGGGCACCTTCGCCGGCGAGAAGATCCCCGGCGTGCCGGAGTACAACTTCGTCTTCGACAGCAGGCAGGCCTTCACCCTGAACGACCAAGTCAGCGGCTTCGTCTCTCTCACGCCGACCTGGGTGGGCGACAGCCATGGCGACGTCATCCCGACCAACCCTGACTACAAGCGCCCCGCCTACATCACGCTCGACGCCAATGCCGGGCTGGATTTCGGACGCTGGGAGGTCACCGTGTTCGGCCGCAACCTGACCAACAACAACAAGATCATCCAGCGCCCCGACATCCAGGGCTCGGCGGCCTCGGCCTACGGGCTCGACTACCTCGGCACCTTCGTGCGCAACACTCAGGGCTTCACGCTGCGCCCGCTGACCATCGGCATGAACGCAAGCCTGAGGTTCTGACCCGCCGCCCGGTCCCATCGGCGATTGTTACGACCATTGACAGAGCTTGTAAGCATCCCGGCAAACGCCACTTTCTGCCGAGCCATCCGATAGGCATGTCTCCAGGACCGTTGGTGCGTATGGGCGATTTCACAGACACCGACGTCAAGCTGCTGGACATATCCGGCGCCGGCGGGTCGGCCAGGCAGGGACGGCGGCTGTCGGACAAGATACTGGTCGCCTTCCACCACGCCTGCGACGCCCAGGACCTGTCGGTGGCCGAACAGCTGCTCAAAACGCTGGAGCTGATGCTGACCCGGCGCGGCATCTCGGCCGACCAGAACCGCCGCAAGTCGCTCGAAAGCCTGGTTGCCGCCCATGAGCGGCTCTGGCACCTGCGCCACAAGGACCAGGGCGAGTAGCTTACGGTCGGCCTGACGCGTTCAGGCCATGACCGTTCGCATCGGCTCACCGGTCATGGTCCACCTTGTTTCGGCGAGCAGCTTCACGCGTTCAGGTGATTCCACCTGAACGCGATCTGCTCTAGAACACCCAGCCGGCCCCGTCTCGCAGCAGCGCCTCCGCCTCGTCGGTGTACCCGTCCACATCCCTGTGCAGCGTCAGCCCTGGCAGCATGCGGCTCGGCCCGCCGCCCAGGCGGACGCCGCGCAGGATGACGATCTTCGCCGGACGCCCCGCCTGCGGCCAGAGCGGCTGCACGGCGACCTCCCCGCACGAGGCCGCCGCCAGGGCGGACATGCCGCGCGCCAGCAGGCCCGCCGGCAGCACAAGGGTGAGCGTGCCGCGCCGCGCCAGGCCGCGTGCCAGGGCCGCGGTCCAGCCGGCGAGCAGCGCGTCGTCCGCCAGCTTGGCCGCCCGCCGGTCCGGGTGCGGCGACGGGGTACCCTCGGCATCGTGCCAGGGCGGGTTGGCCATGGCGTGGTGGTACGGCCCGTCCGGGCGCCAGGTCAGCACGTCCTGCGTCAGCACCTCCATCCCGTCATGCCCGTTGGCTGACAGGTTGGCCCGCGCCAGCGCCGCCATCGCCGGGTCGCGCTCGATGCCGGTCCCGCGCAGGCGTGCCACGCGGGCGGCAAGGCTCAGCAGCCCGGCCCCGGCGCCGGTGCCCGCCTCCACCACCCGCTCCCCGGGCCTTGCCGGCACGCAGGCGGCCAGCAGCACCGGTTCCAGACCGGTCCGGTAGCCGTTCGCCGGTTGTGCGTAGGAGACGCGCCCGCCGAGCAGCGTGCCGTGCGACAGCGCCGTCCCGGTCAAGCCTCCCCAGCCTCCGCCAGCACCCGGCTTGCCAGCACGCGGTCCTCGGAGGCAACGGCGAGCCGGCGCGGGATCGCCCCTATGCTGCCCTCGACCGCGCTGACCTGCGCGTCCAGCACGATCGCCCGGACGCCAGCATCCCGCAGCAGGCTGGTCAGGAAGCTCAGGCGCACGAGGTCGTTGGTGACGAGGAGGACGTGCATGCGGTGATCCTTGGCCTGTGGCGGAACCGGCCAGACGAATTCTTGACCAGATACCCTGCCTTGACCCTCTTTGTAGGGCGCCGATATTGTCAACCGACGCCGCAGGTGGTTGCCGTGCACCGCAAACACCTGACCAGCACCGCGTTGCAGGTGCGGGTTCGCCGCTGGCAGACGGGCTGGACGTCCGACTTTTCTGGGAGAGCCGTTTGGGCCTAGCTATCAGCGTGTCGGGTGCCGGGCTGCCGCGTGCGCAGCCGTCACCGGGCGCGGGCGTCCCGGCTGCCGCGTCCGAGGTCGAGGGCGTGATGGCCGCGAACCTTGCCGGCGACGCGCCGGCCGGCCACCTGCCGGCCGCGAACTCGGTCGAGGACGCGCTGACCGCGCTGGCCGATCTCGTCCGGACCGACCTTGCCGCCTGCAACCGCGTGATCGTCGCGCACATGCAAAGCCAGGTCGAGCTCATCCCCCAGCTCGCCGCCCACCTGGTCGCGGCCGGCGGAAAGCGGCTGCGGCCGATGCTGACCATGGCCTGCGCGCGGCTGTGCGGCTACCCGGGCGCTACCGGCGGCCAGCGCCACGTCCACCTGGCGGCCTGCGTCGAGTTCATCCACACGGCGACTTTGCTGCACGACGACGTGGTCGACGAGAGCCGCCTGCGCCGCGGCCTGGCGACCGCCAACGCCGTGTTCGGCAACAAGGCCAGCGTGCTGGTCGGCGACTTCCTGTTCTCGCGCAGCTTCCAGCTGATGACCGCCGACGGCAGCCTGCCGGTGCTGCGCATCCTGTCCAACGCGGCCGCCACCATCGCCGAGGGCGAGGTGCTGCAACTCGTCACCCAGAACGACCTCTCCACCCGCGACGAGCGCTACCTGGACGTGATCCAGGGCAAGACCGCCGCCCTGTTCGCCGCCGCCTGCCAGGTGGGCGCGGTCGTCGCCGGCCGCGGCGAGGCGGAGGAGCGCGCGCTGTCGGAGTTCGGCCTCAACCTCGGCATGGCGTTCCAGCTGGTGGACGACGCGCTGGACTACGCCGCCGACCAGGCCAAGCTCGGCAAGACGGTGGGTGACGATTTCCGCGAGGGCAAGATCACCGGCCCGGTGCTGGCCGCCTACAAGGCCGGCAGCGAGCTGGACCGCGCCTTCTGGCGCCGCACCATCGAAGCCAGCGAACAGACCGACGCCGACCTCGACCACGCGCTCGACCTGATGGAGCATAGCGGTGCTATCGAGGCGACGCTGCAGCGCGCCGCCTCGTTTGCCGATCGTGCCAAGGCGGCGCTGTCCATCTTCCCCGAAAGCGCGCTGAAGCGCTGCCTGGCCGGCGTCGCCGACTACACCGTCAGGCGCGGCCGGTAATCAAGCCTGGGGGTCTGGGGTTTCAAACCCCAGTGGGGTCCAGGGATAGAACCCCTGGCCTTCCTTAGAGCTTAAGCGCCCTAGCCAGAACATCGAGGAACCGCGCCTCGCGCGCCCGCGCCTCCCGCTCCTCCTGCGACCCCTCGGCCACGAACACGATGTGCGGGCTCGCCGACCGCAGGGCCTCCAGCGGCGCGCCCACTGCCTCGTCGTCCAGCGACTGGGCGTCGGCCTGGAAGAACTTCCACGACTTGCCGTCCGGCTCGGCCACCAGGGTGACCGAATCCGCCCGCTCCTGATCCTTGCGGGTGACCAGGCGGACCGAGACGGCGGGCTCCGGCACGCTCGCGCCCTCGGGGATCAGGCCCGCCTGCCGGCCGAGCTGTTCCACCGCGGCGATCCTGGCGACCCTGAACTGTTCGACCTTGGCCACCGCCAGGTCGAAGCCGGCGCGGCGTCCCCTGCTGTCCGGCGTCGGCGCGAACAGATCCTGCTGCGCCCGCAGCACGAAATCGACATGGACGCGCCAGGATCCTGCCGGCAGCTTGCTCGCCGAGGCAGGCGCCTGGAAGGCGGTCCTGACCTGCCCGATGCGCAGGTATTGCGGCTGGGTCTGCGCCAGGTATGCCCCGATATCGGCGTCGGCGGGCCTGGGACCGGACGGGCCGCAGGCCGACAGGGCCAGCGCGCAGGCGGCCAGAAGCGAGCAAACAGGGATACGGCGCATGGCTGGCCTTGGCTGACTGGCCGAAGCTGTACCCGAACCCGTCAGGCGCGAACAAGCCCGCGCATCGGCTGTGCCCCGTCGCTGCCTGGCAGCACCCGCGGCAGCACGCCCGGACTCAGCCGCAGGTGGTCCGCCAGCACGCCCTTGATCACGCTGCGCAGGTCGGTCGTCGGCGCCAGGTCGCGGTCCTCGAACAGCCGTCCGGCCCCGAGCCCCGGCCAGTCCGCGCGCACCCGCCCGCCATTCACC
>CALMVI010000013.1:0-1331 GCA_937873095.1 uncultured Acetobacteraceae bacterium
GGCAGACGCTTATGGCAGCTTAGCTTCGCGCTTATGGGGCAGCGCCCCTGGCCTTGCTTGTAGGGGTTCGTCAGCAGCCTGCCCGACCTTGTGTTTTGGCGGAAAGCCGGATGATGCTGCCGCCCAGGCGCGCAGGGTCGAGCGCGGCTTTCGGTGAGGTAGGACGCGATGCGGTCGGGCTCGATGTTCAAGCGCACAGGAGGTGCCGGCCCGATCACCCTGGCGCTGCTGGCGGTACTGGTCCTGTCGCTACTGACCCCGGGCGTCAGGCGTGTGCGCAAAAACGTGGCAGGACGCGCCGGCTTCGGAAACGCGGGCGGGCGCCGAGTGTTGCGGGATTCTGGGCAATCCGGAGACCGCATGATGACTGCGACGGCCAAGAAAACCGACCCCGCGCTGTGGGACAAGGTCAAGCACGAGGTGACCGAGGGCGACCGGGGCGGCAAGCCCGGCCAGTGGTCGGCCCGAAAGGCTCAATTGGCGGTGCACGACTACAAGGCGGCCGGCGGCGACTATGTCGGGCCCAAGGCGGAGGACAACCACCTCCATCAATGGACCGAGGAGCATTGGGGCACCAAATCCGGCAAGCCCTCTGGCGAGACCGGCGAGCGCTATCTGCCGGAGGCGACGCGCGAGAACCTGACCGACAAGGAATACGACGCGACCACCGCCAAGAAGCGGGCCGACACGAAGAAGGGCAAGCAGTTTTCCGCCCAGCCAAAGGAGATCGCGCGCAAGACGGCAAAGGACCGTGACAACGCGTCCTCCCTGGCCGGTCTGACCCGGAAGGACCTGCTGGACCGTGCGGCTGCTGCCAAGGTGTCCGGACGGTCGCGGATGAGCAAGGAGCAGCTGATCGCGGCGCTGACGACGTGACCGGCAGTTTTTCGCCCGAAGAGCGGCGCGATATCGAGGCGGAGTTCCATCGCCTGGTCAATCTGAGCCCGGCCAAGTTGCGCGCCTGGCTGGCGACGGACGACAGCAGGAGTGTCGGGATGACCGCGGTCGGGGAGCGCGTGACAGGCAGCGCCCAGCCGGAGGCGGTGGGGCACCACATGGGCGAGCGGATCCTGGAATCCGGGCCAAGAAACACGCCGACCTGACCGACGACGACCTGGCTGACATGCGCAAGGTGGTGGGCTACATCCATCGCCACACGGCGCAGCGGCCGCATGGCGACGTTACGGACACGCGGTGGCGCAAGTCGCTGATGAACTAGGGTCATGATCCGGGGTAGGGAGCGGTCGAGCGCAACAGACAGAAAGCGGGGGGCGGGCCCCCCCCCCCCCCAAACCCAGGGCGGTTGGTGCCAGGGAATTAGGGGGTTTTGG
>CALMVI010000013.1:1341-24567 GCA_937873095.1 uncultured Acetobacteraceae bacterium
GGGGGTCGGGAGCGGTCCCGCCCAAACGCCAGACCGCGGCGCTCCCCCCCCCACCCCGCCAAACGCAGGGCGTTTGGATCCCAGTAATTTCGGTTGTTTGCGGGTCCGGGGGGCGCCCACCCCGGCGGAGTTTGGGACGGAGCCCCAAGTCTCACTTCATTGGGTTAACCTCAGACCCCCAAGTCAGGCGGGCTGCAGTTCTGCGGCGGCGAACGTTTCGCCGGCTTCCAGCAGCACGGCCGTCGCGACGGCGCGGCAACGCGGGCCGTAATCGCCGTTCTGCTGCAGCACGCGCCAGCCGCCTGCCGGATGCGCGGCCACGACGAGCGGCACCTGGCGCACGTGCAGGCGATGCGACAGCGTGGCCAGTACAGGGCCGGGAACGCTTCCCTCGATACTGATGAGCTCCATGCGACCGATCCTCCTTGCAGGGAGGATGGCGCATGCCGGTTACCCAGCCGTTAACGGCGACCCCTGGTCAGCCTGCGTTGTCGAGCTGCTGCTGCAACGCCGAGAGCAGGGCGGAGATGTCGTTGCCGTGGCGGCTGAGATAGCTCGCGTAGTCGCTGCGCTGGGTCAGGCGCAGGCTCGTCCCTTCCGGCACCACGTCCACCACCTTGGGTGCACCGCCGGACATGTCGACCACCCACTGCACGTTGGCGGTCGGCGCGTTCGGGCGGTTGATCACCGTGCTGACCAGGGTGTTGGTGCCCTGCGGCGTTTCGCCCTGCAACGAGAAGGTTACGCCGCGATACTTGCCGAGGTTGCCGCTGATGCTGTTCAGCAGGACCTGGTGGAAGATGGTCGTGTACTGCTGCTGCTGGGCAGGGGTCGCTGTCGGCCAGAACCGGCCGAGGCAGAAGCGGGCGATCTTGGCCACGTCCACGTTCGCGTCGATGACCGGGCCGAGCGCCGCCTTCTTGGCCGCGATGTCCTGCGGGCCGTTGACGATGCCCACCAGCTCGGTTGCGAACTGGTTGACGAAGGCGCTGGCGGTCGAACGCTGTGCGAACGCCGGACGCGGCGCGCCGAGGGCGGCGAGGATGGCGCCGGCGCCTGCCGCGGCGAGGAAAACGCGTCGGGTGAGGACCCGTCGGGTAAGGACTGGCATCTGTGCGAACTGCTCCGGCTGACGGTTGATCAGGGGTTTATCTGGGGCGCGACCGCGGCGGGTGTCGTCTCGTTGCCGCGGCGGTCCTGCCTGGCCGCCTCGATCTGCGTCTGCAGGTTCTGGCGGTACAGGCTGCGGAAGGTGGCGTAGGGGTCGAGCGCGCCGGCGCGGACGTGATCGAGGTCGTTCATGTATCGCGAGTACTTGTCCACCGTGCCGAGGCCGTAGCGTGCCCAGTTCAGCGTCAGCAGCCCGTAGCCGTGCGGCACCCAGGTGAACGGGTCCAGCGCGACGTCGGCGGCGTAGCCCGCAACCCCGCGCGGGCTGCTGGGGCCCAGCACCGGCAGGTAGAGGAACGGGCCGGCCGGCACGCCCCACAGGGCGAGGGTGACGCCGAAATCGGTGTCGTGGGCCGCGTACCCCCACCCCTTGGCGACGTCGAACACACCGAGCCCGCCGACGGTGGAGTTGATCACGAAGCGCATGAACGTGTCGCCTGCCCGGCGCGGGTTGGCCTGGCTCACGTCGTCGGCGAACAGCACCGGGCTGGTCAGGTTGGCGAGCACGTTGTGCAGGCCGGTGCGCACCGGCGCAGGGACGACGTAGACGTAGCCCTGGGCCACCGGCCGTATGGTGTAGCGCTCGAGCGTGTTGTCCACCCGGTAGAAGAAGCGGTTCGTGGGCTCCAGGGGGTCGTTGGTCTGGTTGAACTCCTGCGTCGCCTCGACGTCGGTGGCGGGCGGGCGCGTGGCGCAGGCGCCCACGGCGAGCGGCAACACCAGGGCGGCGCGGGTCAGCAGTGAACGGTCAGTCATGGATGCCCTCACCTCGTGGCTGGTGGTCACGCTGACCTGCCGGCCAGGAGCGTATGGCAACACCTATATTGCACCGACCCGGCGCGGACAACGCGTGCGCAATACCTGGGTTGCGGCCGTATCCGGGTCGCGCGGGGCCTTTCCGCGGCTGTGCCACTTGCAGCCAAACTGGTAAGCGCTTCATGAACGGGCATGGACAATCCCGCTTCGCAGACGCTGCTGAACGACCACACGCTGGAACGGTGGCTGACCGGGCCGCGCTTCACCCGGCTGCCCTCGCCCGAAGCGCAGGATGCGGCCCCCGCCCTGAGTTTCGAGTTCTTCCCGCCCAAGACAGAGGCACTGGAAGCCCAGCTCTGGGCGTGCATCCGCCGGCTGGAGCCGCTGGCCCCCCGGTTCGTCTCCGTCACCTATGGCGCGGGCGGCAGCACCCAGGCCCGCACCCACGCGACCGTCTCGCGCATCCTGAGGGAGACCAGCCTGACGCCCGCCGCGCACCTGACCTGCGTGGGCGCCGAACGTGGCGTGGTGGACGACGTGGCGCGCGCCTACTGGGCCGACGGGGTGCGGCACATCGTGGCCCTGCGCGGGGACTCGCCGGGCGACGGCGCCTACGAGCCGCATCCGGGCGGCTACGCCTATGCCAGCGACCTGGTGGCCGGGCTGCGCCGGGTAGCCGATTTCGAGATCACGGTCGCCGCCTATCCGGAGATGCACCCGACGGCCGAAAGCATCGACGCCGACCTCGACCACCTCAAGCGCAAGCTGGACGCAGGCGCCACGCGGGCGCTGACGCAGTATTTCTTCGACGCGGACGTCTTCCTCCGCTTCCTGGACCGCGCGCTGGCGGCCGGCATTACCGCGCCGATCGTGCCGGGCATCATGCCTGTGTCCAACTTCGCCCAGGCGAAGAAATTTTCCGAAAGCTGCGGCGCCGGCGTGCCGGACTGGATGGCGCGTCTGTTCGAGGGCACCGAGAACGACCCCGAGACGCGTCGCCTGGTGGGCGCGGTGATTGCCGCCGAGCAGGTGCGCGTGCTGCAGGCCAACGGCGTGGACGAGTTCCATTTCTACACCCTGAACCGGCCCGACCTGACCTACGCCATCGCCCATGTGCTGGGGGTGCGGCCGGTCAGGCGGCCGGATGCGGCTGAAGGAGCGCGGTGATGGCCGATTTTGTGGGCAAGGTCGTTGTCGTCACCGGTGCGGGCAGCGGCATTGGTGCCGCGACGGCGCGGCGTTTTGCGCGCGATGGCGCCTCAGTCGTGCTGGCGGGGCGGCGGGCGGAGAAGCTGCACGCGGTGGCGGCCGATCTCGCGCAGGAGCGCGTGCTGGTGCAGCAGGCCGACGTGTCGAACCAGGGCGCGGCAGAGGCGCTGGTGGCTGCGGCCGTGGACCGCTTCGGGCGGCTGGACGTGCTGGTCAACAACGCCGGAACGGCGGCGTTCGGCGATTTCCTGGGTGCGAGCCTGGACGACTATCGCAGGATCATGGCGACCAACGTGGACGGCGTGATCTACTGCACGCGTGCGGCCATGCCGCATCTGCTGCAGAGCCGCGGCAACGTGGTGAACGTCTCCAGCGTGTCCGGCCTCGGCGGTGACTGGGGGTTGGCGTTCTACAACGCGTCCAAGGGTGCGCTCAGCAACCTGACGCGCGCGCTTGCCCTGGAGTTCGGCGGGCGGGGCGTGCGCGTGAACGCGGTGAACCCGAGCATGACGAAAACCGAGATGACGCAGGGCATGACGGGCGATGCCGGCATGATGGCGCGGTTCATGGACCGCATCGCCCTCGGCCGCCCGGCCGAGCCAGAGGACATCGCCGACGTGGTGGCGTTCCTGGCCAGCGACGACGCGCGTTTCGTGACGGGGGTGAACCTGCCGGTCGATGGCGGGTTGTCGGCCTCCAACGGTCAGCCGCGGATAGTGTGAATGGCGAAGTCGAGATGTCCCTACGGCTTCGACGGTCTGTCCAGAAGCGTTTCGTAATTGCGCGCGGCATGGAGGATGCGCACGACCAGCACGTGCTCGGCCGACATCGTGTAGAATATCAGGTATGACCCGATTGGCTTGCGGCGGATGCCAGCCGCACCGTATCGCGGAATCACCGGGAACGCGGCAGGATAGAGGCCTATTTCCTCGGTTTTCGCCCGGATTGAAAGCACGAGTGTCCGGGCGGCCTTCGGATTTCTGCCGCGACATACAGGCCGATCTCGGTGAGGTCACGTAGCGCAGCGTCGGAAAGCCTAACCTTCAAGCGGCCCCGGCATCTGTTCCAGCCGCGTCAGAAGACGATCGAACGCCAGGTCCGCGTCGTGAACCCGACCAGCCTCTATGTCCGCCAACCCTTCGGAAATCTTCGCGTCCAGGGCTGACAAAGCCGCCTCGTTCGCCCGCAGCAGCGAGAGCGCCTGGTGCACGACTTCACTGGCGCTCTGGTAGCGGCCCGCCGTGATTTGCGCGTGCACGAAGGCTTCGTCGTGCCCGTCCAGGTCGCAGCTGATGGTCACCGGGCGCCTCCTTCCGACAGGCGCAGACTACCATCCTGGGTCCGAGGCCGAAAGTCTGCTCTCACGGCACCGCCTGAAACACCTCGGAAACCTGCGCCACGGTGATACCGAGCTTGCGGATGGTCGTATGGTTCATCATCGACCCGCCATCCATCAGGTACATCCACTGGTCCATCGTCACGTTCTTGATCGGGTTGCCGGGCGATAGCGCCAGCACCCAGGTCCAGTGGAAGGCGCGGCCGGCCGCCGTGCCGTGCGCCTCGCCCACCATGTCGTTGGCGGTCGCGGTGAACGCGCCGGGGCCGGTGCGGCGCAGGTGCCAGTCGCGGTGTTGCACGCTGCCATCGCCCAGCGTCAGGGTCTGCACCATGTGCAGCGCGCCGTCGGGTTGCGGCACGCCGACGCAATCGGTCACCACCGTGTCGGTGGGTGCGCCGGCGCGCGACTCGATCACGCCCCAGCTTCGGTGATGGCCGGTCCAGAACGCCACGGCGTCGAACGCCGGGCTGGTACCCGCAAAGTGGCTGACCGGCACATGGCCGCAAGCGGCAACGGCCAAAGCCGCCAGGAGGGAAAGGCGCATCGGGTATCCTTGGCGTTTCTGGGGCAGGGTTTCAGGCCCGGGTTGACTCGCCTATGTTCATGTGGCGATGACCGACTACCTTGCCAAACTGAACGAGGAGCAGCGCCAGGCGGTGGAAACCGTGGACGGGCCGCTGCTGGTGCTGGCCGGTGCCGGCACCGGCAAGACGCGTGTGCTGACCACCCGCTTCGCCCACATCCTGCTGACCCGCCGCGCGTTCCCCAACCAGGTGCTGGCCGTGACCTTCACCAACAAGGCGGCGCGCGAGATGCGGGAGCGGGTCAGCACGCTGCTGGGCCAGCCGGCCGAGGGGCTTTGGCTCGGCACGTTCCACGCGCTGTGCGCGCGCATGCTGCGCCGGCATGCCGAGCATGTCGGGCTCACGTCCAGCTTCTCGATCCTCGATACCGACGACCAGGTCAGGCTGCTCAAGCAGGTGATGGAGACCCTGCGCATCGACGCCAAGCGCTGGGCGCCGCCTGCGGTGATGGGCATCCTGCAGCGCTGGAAGGATCGCGGGCAGACGCCCGACCGGGTGTCGCCCGGCGAGGACAACGATTTTGCCGGCGGGCGGCTGCGCGAAATCTACGCGCAGTACCAGCAGCGGCTGCGCGCGCTGAACGCGGCCGATTTCGGCGATCTGCTGCTGCACACGACCGAAATCCTGCGCGCGCAGCCGGACGTGCTGGCGCAATACCACCGCAGCTTCCGCTACATCCTGGTGGACGAATACCAGGACACCAACGTGGTGCAGTACCTGTGGCTGCGGCTGCTGGCGCAATCGCACAGGAACATCTGCTGCGTGGGCGACGACGACCAGTCGATCTATTCCTGGCGCGGCGCGGAAGTCGAAAACATCCTGCGTTTCGAACATGATTTCGAAAACGCGCGCATCGTCCGGCTGGAGCGGAACTACCGCTCCACCGCGCCGATCCTGGGGGCGGCGGCAGGGCTGATCGCCAACAACGAGGGCCGGCTCGGCAAGACGCTGCGGTCGGGCCTGGGCGACGCGGCGGGCGAGAAGGTGAGCGTCGTCAGCCTGTGGGATTCCGACGAGGAGGCGCGCATGGTGGGCGAGCGCGTGGAGCGCCTGCATCGCGACGGCAGCACCCTGTCCGACATGGCGATCCTGGTGCGCGCCGGCTTCCAGACCCGCGCCTTCGAGGAGCGCATGATCAAGCTGGCGATCCCCTACCGCGTGGTGGGCGGCCTGCGCTTCTACGAGCGGGCGGAGATACGCGACGCCATCGCCTACGCGCGCGTGCTGCGCCAGCCTTCCGACGACCTGGCCTACGAGCGCATCATCAACGTGCCGCGCCGCGGCGTGGGCGACGTCGCGTTGCGCGCCATGCATGCGGCCGCCCGCGAGCAGGGCGTCTCGCTCTCGGTCGCAGCCGAGCGGCTGGCCGCGTCGGGCGCGCTGAAGGGCCGCGTGCGCGAGGGCGTCAGGCAGCTGGCCGCAGGGTTCGAGCGCTGGCGGGCGCTGCTGGAAACCGACGGCCACATCGTGACGATCGCGACCATGCTGGACGAGAGCGGCTACACGGAGATGTGGCGCCAGGACAAGTCGATCGAGGCGCCCGGGCGGCTGGAGAACCTCAAGGAGCTGGTCCGCGCGATGGCCGATTTCGAGAACCTCAACGGGTTCCTCGACCACGTCTCGCTGGTGATGGAGAACGAGGAGCAGGAGAACGCCGACCGCATCAGCATGATGACGCTGCACGCGGCCAAGGGGCTGGAGTTCGACACGGTGTTCCTGCCAGGCTGGGAGGAGGGCGTGTTTCCCAGCCAGCGCACCATGGACGAGAGCGGCACCAAGGGGCTGGAGGAGGAGCGCAGGCTCGCCTATGTCGGGCTGACACGCGCCCGCAAGCGCGCGGTGGTCAGCCACGCCGCCAACCGGCGCATCTACGCCAACTGGCAGAGCGCCATACCCAGCCGCTTCGTCGATGAATTGCCCGACGCGCATGTGGAACGCGCGGGTTCGGCGGCGCTGGCGCGCGATGCCAAGCTGCAGGCGCCGAGCGTGTTCAGCGGCGGCCCGCTGGTGGCCAGGCGCGGCACCGAACCGTGGGAGCAGAGCGGCCGGCCGGCGCGGGCGGAAAAAATCGGCGTGGGCGAGCGGGTGTTCCACGAAAAATTCGGCTACGGCCAGGTCACCGCCAGCGACGACGACAAGCTGGACGTGGCCTTCGAGCATGCGGGGCAGAAGCGGGTGATGGACCGCTTCGTCGAGAAGGTGTGAGAGTCGGTCGGGCGACACGAAGGCGCGCGCGCCGATGAGCCGCCGGGCGGGGTTGCTGGAGACGGTGTTCGTTTTGGTGCCCGACCACGCGGTGCCTGCCTACGAGCAGGCGGTGTCGCAGGCCTGCGCCGCGGTGGCGCTGTTCGAGGCCGACGAGGCCGCGCGCACCTGGCGCGTGGAGGGCGTCAAATCGGTGGGCGAGGGCGAGGACCGGCTGGCGTCGGGGCTGGTCGTGGCGGCCCTGGTGACCGGCATCGAGGCGACGCTGGGGCGTGAGCCGACGCAGGCCGATGGCTGGCTGTCGCGCGTCTACGAGGCGTTTCCCGAGCAGCTGGTGGGCAAGCGCTTCGCCGTGCGGGGCACGCATGTCGGGCAGCGCCGGCGCGCCGGGCGGGTGACGCTGACGGTCGATGCGGGGCTGGCCTTCGGATCGGGCGAGCACGGCAGCACGCGCGGCTGCCTGCGCGCGCTGGAGCGGGTGGCGCATCGCCGGCCGCGCCGCGTGGTGGATATGGGCTGCGGCTCGGGCATATTGGCGATGGCTGCCGCGTCCCTGCTGCGGCGCCGCGTGCTGGCGGTGGACAACGATCCGTGGTCGGTGCGGGTGACTTCGCAGAACGCGGCGCTGAACGGGTTGCGCGGCCGTGTGTCGGCGCGGCCGGGCGAGGGCTGGCGCAACGTGAAGCGGGGCGCGAAATTTGACCTGGTGCTGGCCAACATCCTGGCCCGGCCACTGTGTTCGATGGCCCGGCACCTGGCGGCGCATCTGGCGCCAGGGGGAACGGTGATCCTGTCCGGATTGCTGGCCAGCCAGGTGCCTATGGTTCTGGCGGCGCATCGGCGGCACGGCCTGCGGCTGGTGCGCGTGCTGCGCGAGGGGGAGTGGGCAACGATGATGCTGCGGTCATGACGTTTGCCGAACGGCTGGCCTGCGTGCGGCAAGGCATGGCGCGGCAGGGCCTGGCTGCCTTCCTGGTGCCGCGATCCGACGAGCATCTGGGCGAGTACGTGCCGCCATCGGCCGAGCGGCTCGCCTGGCTGACCGGCTTCACCGGCAGCGCGGGCCTGGCGGCCGTGCTGCCCGACCGTGCTGCGGTGTGGAGCGACGGGCGCTACGTGCTGCAGCTGGCGCAGGAAACGGACGCGACGCTGTGGGAGCGTCTGCACGTCGTCGAACAGCCGCCATCGGCCTATCTCGCCGCGCATGTCGGGGACGGCGCCCGCGTGGGCTACGACCCGTGGCTGATGAGCGAGGACGGGCTGGCGCGGTTTCGGGAGGCCGGGCTGACCCTGGTCGCCGTCGAGCGCAACCCTGTCGACGAGGCCTGGACGGACCGGCCGGCCGCGCCCACCGCGCCGGCGCGGCCCTACGCCCTGGCGTTTGCGGGCGTCGCATCCTCGCTGAAACGCGAACAGGTGGCCGGCGCCCTGCGGGCCGAGCAATGCGACGCCGCCATCGTGAGCGACCCCGCGTCCGTCGCCTGGCTGCTCAACATCCGTGGCGCCGATATCGGCACCGTGCCGGTGGCGCTCGGCTTTGCGATCGCGCATGCCGATGGCGGGGCCGAGCTGTTCATGGACCCTGGCAAGCTGCCGGACGAAACCCGCATCTGGCTCGGCAACGCGGTTGGGTGTTCGCCGAGGGAGGCGTTGCCCGGCGCGCTCGCCACCCTGGCCGGCAAGCGGGTCAGGGTCGATGGCGTGGGCTCGCCCGCCTGGTTCGCCGAGAGCCTGCGCCGCGCGGGTGCGATCGTGGTGCCTGGGCAGGATCCCTGTCTGGCGCTGAAATCGTCGAAGAACCTGGTGGAGCAGCAGGGTGCACGCGCGGCGCAACTGCGCGACGCGGTCGCCGTGTGCCGCTTTCTGCACTGGGCGGAAGACGCTGCCGGACACGAGACGGAGATGTCGGCCGCCGCCCAGCTGCTGCGGTTCCGGTCCGAGGGCGAGCATTTCCAGGGCGAGAGCTTTCCCGCCATCTCGGCCGCCGGCGAGCACGGCGCGATCATGCACTACCGCGTCTCGGACGCGACCGACCGCGCCATCCTGCCCGACGAGGTCTTCCTGATCGACAGCGGCGGACAGTACCTCGACGGCACCACCGACATCACGCGCACGATCTGGACGGGTCCGAGCCTGCCCACGGCGGCGTTGCGGGAGCGTTACACCCGCGTGCTGAAAGGGCACATCGCGATTGCCACCCTGGTGTTTCCCGAAGGGGTTGCCGGCGTGCGCCTGGACGCGTTCGCGCGGGCGGCGCTGTGGCAGGCTGGCCTCGATTTCGACCACGGCACCGGCCACGGCGTGGGCAGCTACCTGTCGGTGCATGAGGGCCCGGCCTCGATCTCGCCGCATCTGCGGGCGGCGCCGCTGACCGGGGGCATGATCCTGTCCAACGAGCCCGGCTTCTACCAGCCGGGCGAGTACGGGATACGGCTGGAGAACCTCGTCCTGGTGCAGCCTGCAGGGTTCGAGGCTGCGACCAAGACGTTCTTCAGGTTCGAGACGCTGAGCTGGGCGCCGTTCGATCGGGTGCTGATCGAGCCTGCGCTGCTGACGGCCGAGGAGCGGTGCTGGTTGGACGACTATCACGCGCGCGTGCTGGGGCAGGTCGGTCCGCATCTGGCGTTGCCGGTACGCGATTGGCTGGGGCGGGCCTGTGCGCCACTGGGTGCAGCCCTGGGTGCAGCCGGGTGAGCGAGCTCGACCTCGCCGACCGCGACACGTTCGGCTACTGGTACCAGGAAAGGCTGCGCTTCTCCGACACCGACATGATCGGCCACGTGAACAACGTGGCGTTCGCCGCCCTGTTCGAGAGCGGCCGGGTGAACTACACCCGCAACGGCGTGGTCCGGAACATGCCGGACGAAGTGCTGGTGGTGATGCGGCGGCTGGAGATCGACTACCGCGCCGAGCTGCACTGGCCGGCGGACATCGACATAGGATCCCGTCTGCTGCGCATCGGACGCAGCTCGTTCGCGGTCGGCAGCGGGCTGTTCGATGGCGGCCGGTGTGCCGCGACCTCGGTGACGACGCTGGTGGTGATCGACAGGCAGACGCGGCGCGCGGCGCCGATCCCGGACGCGGTGCGGGCGGGGATGCAGGCCTATCTCGTGTCGTGAGGCGCGGCCCTGCCGGACGCACGCTCGGCAGTTCGCCTCTGCGGCCGTTCCAGTCCGCGTGACATTGATCTAAGCGGCGTGGCCATGCAGCCGCACGAGCCCCGCTCCGCCGTCGTCGATCTGGGCTCCAACTCCGTGCGCTTGGTCGTGTTCGAGGGAGAGGGGCGCAACCCGGCCGCCATCTTCAACGAAAAGGCCGTGCTGCGGCTGGGGCGCGGCCTGCAGCAGACCGGCCGGCTGAACGAGGAGGGCGTCGCTGGCGCGCTGACCGTGATGGCGCGCTACGCCGCCATCGCGCGCGCCATGCGCGCCGACCCGTTCGAGGTACTGGCGACCGCCGCGGTTCGCGACGCCGGCAACGGCGCCGAGTTCGTGGCCGCGATGCGGACCAGTCTTCCCGAGATCGCGATCCGCGTGCTGAGCGGCGAGGAGGAGGCGCGGTTTTCCGCGGGCGGCCTGCTCTGCGGCATCCCGGACGCGCACGGCATGCTGGCCGACATCGGCGGCGGCTCGCTCGAGGTGGTGCATCTGGCCGGCGGCCGGGTGCAGCACGCGCAGACGCTGAAGCTGGGCGTGATCCGGCTGTCGGACCGCGCGGGCGGGGACGTGGTGCGCGCCCGGGCGATCGCCGAGGAAACGCTGGCCACGGTGCCCTGGCTCGGCGTGGGCGAAGGGCGAGACCTCTACCTCGTGGGCGGCGCGTGGCGTGCGCTGGCGCGCATCCACATGGAGCAGACCGGCTATCCGCTGGCCATCGTGCACCACTACACGGTGGGGCGGGAGGAGGCGCGCGACCTGTGCGGCGTGATCGGCTCGGCCAGCCGGCGCTCGCTGGAGCGCATGCCGGGCGTGTCGCGCCGGCGGGTGGACGACATGCCCTTCGCGGCGGTGGTGCTGCGGCGCCTGCTGCGCGCGACGGGCGCAAGGCGGGTGATCTTCTCGGCCAACGGCCTGCGCGAGGGCTGGTTCATGCAGCGCGTGGCGACCGAGGCGGCGCGCGCCCAGGAGCCGGTCCTGGCCGCCTCGCGCGACCTGGCCGCGCGCTACGGCAGGAGCGAGGACCTGCCGCCGGCACTGGCGCGATGGACCGCTTCGCTGTTCGATGGCGAGTCCGACGAGGCGAAGAAGCTGCGCGAGGCGGCCTGCTGGATGAGCGACATCGGCAGCCAGGAGCATCCCGAATACCGCTCCGAACAGGCGTTCTTCCGCGTGCTGCGCCTGCCCGGCGTGGCGCTGGACCACCACGCGCGCGCCTTCCTGGCGATGACCGTGGCCCTGCGCTACGAGGCCGAACCGGACACCGTCTATCTGAACGCTGCGCGCATGCTGCTGGACATGAGCACGCTGCTGCGCGCCGAGATCCTGGGGACCGGGCTGCGCCTGGCCTACACCCTGTCCGGCGGCACGCCCGAGCTGCTGGCCGGCACCTCGCTGCGCCGCGAGCCTGGCCGCCTCACGCTGCGGCTGACGCCTGGCACGGGGGTGTTCGCGGGAGAGAGCGTGACGCGCCGCCTGGAGCGGCTCGGGCAGGCGCTGGGCCTGGACGTGGCGACAGAGATGGCGTGAACCGGCGCCACGCGCCCGGCGCCCTGGCCGACCCGGCGGAGGGGGCGCGCCGCCGCGCGATGCTGGACCAGCCGCACATGCGCGCGCTCGCCGGCTACGTCCGTGCGCTGAACGGGCGGGGACTTGGCTGGGCGCCGGATTTCGATCCGCTGGATGGCGGCGCGGCCGCACGGCTTCTGCTGCTGCTGGAAAAGCCCGGGCCGGGACTGCATACGGGCTTCGTCTCGCGCGACAACGACACGCCGACGGCCGCGGCGATCCGGGCGGCCATGGCGCAGGCGGGCGTGCAGCGTGAGGGCACGGTGATCTGGAACGCGGTGCCGTGGTGGAACGGCACGACGGCGATCCGCGCCGCCGAACGGCAGGCGGGCCTGGCCGCGCTGACCACGCTGCTGGGCCTGCTGCCCGGCCTGCGCGCGGCTGTGCTGGCAGGACGAACGGCGCAGGGCGCACGAACGCTGTTCTGCACCGCCGGAGTGCCGGTGTTCGACTGCGTTCACCCGTCGCCCAACGCTCGCGCGGGTCCGGCCAGCAGCGTCGCGTGGAGTCTCCTGCCGCAGATCTGGCGCACCGCATGGGACGCTGCGGCGGAGGGCCGACACTCAACCGTGAAGGCAACTTCCACCGCATGATTCCCGTCATCGGCGAAGTGTCCTGAGGGGAGTGGGTATGCGTTCAGCCTTGATCTGCGCGGCGGCGGCAGCGCTCGCGTCCGCATCGTCCAACGCCCTGGCAGAAGCCTCGGCCGACTGGACCAGCGCCGGCAATGGGCTGGCCAACACGCGTGCCGCCCCCGCCGAGCACAGCATCGGCAAGGCCAACGTCGCCTCGCTCACGCCGCTCTGGACGCTGAAGACGACCGGCGACGTTGCCGACACGCCGACGATCGAGGGCAGTGCCGCCTACGTCACCGATAACGGCGGCTCCGTCTGGCGGCTGGACGCGGGGAGCGGCGCGGTCGTGTGGCACATCATGCTGCCGTCGATCAGCGGCAACGCCATGTCCACGGCACGCACGAGCCCGGCGATCGGGCCCGCCACCATCCTGATCGGCGACCAGGCATCGGCCACGGTGTATGCGCTGGACAAGACGAACGGCGAACTCGTCTGGCGCAGCAAGCTCGATACCGCGCGCGGCGCGATCATCACGTCGTCGCCGGTCATCGTCGAGAACCGCGTCATCGTCGGCGTGGCGTCCAACCAGGAAGAGCTTGCCGCGACCGTCAAGGGCTTCGTGCCCGACTTCCGGGGGTCGGTGGTGGCGCTCGACCTGGCAACCGGCAAGATGCTCTGGCAGACCTACACCGTGCCCACGGGTTTTTCCGGCGGGGCGGTATGGGGCAGCAACCTGGCGGTCGACCGCGGGCGCCATGCGGTGTTTGCCGGCTCCGGCGACAACTACTCCGTGCCGGCGGCAGTGGCCGCCTGCCAGACCCAGGCGGCGGATGGTGCGGCGCAGGATGCCTGCCTGCCGGGCGACGACCGCATCGACAGCGTCATCTCGCTCGACCTGAAGACGGGCGCGGTGAACTGGAGCCGGCGGATGACCACGCTCGACACCTGGACGGTCTCGTGCCTGGCGAGCAGCAAGCGGCCGGCGACCCCGTGTCCGCAGCCGTCGGGCCTCGACTACGATTTCGGGTCCGCACCGAACCTGTTCCGCACGTCGGCCGCTGCCGGCTCGGTCGATCTCGTCGGCGCCGGGCAGAAGAGCGGCGTGTACTGGGCGCTGAACCGCGACACCGGCGCCACCGTCTGGGCGACGCAGGTCAACCCCGGCGGCACGCGCGGCGGCATCCAGTGGGGTTCGGCGGTGGGCCAGGGCCGCGTGTTCGTCTCCGCGTCGAATGCCAATTACGTCTATGCGAGCATCCTCGGCTCCAAGACGATCACCAATGGCGGGTTCTGGTCCGCGCTCGACGCCGATACGGGGTCGATCCTGTGGCAGACGGCGACGGACGCCAGGCAGCCGCCCGTGGCCAGCCACGCCAGCCGCTCGATCAAGCCGCCGCCGGGCGCGTTCGCCCGGACCGAGGGTGCGGTCAGCGTGGCCAACGGCGTCATGTACGGCAGCGACGAGGCGGGCAATTTCGTGGGGCTGGACGCAGGCACGGGCGCCAAGCTGTGGAGCTTCGCCGCGGGTGGTGCCGCCGTGGACGCGCCGTCCATCGTGAACGGCGTCGTCTACTGGGGCGACGGCTACGGCGATGTCGGGCGCGCCAAGAGCATGCTCTACGCGTTCAGCCTGCCGAAATAGTTTTCGTAGCGGGCAGCGCGGCCGGCCGCGCGCTTGTTACAGAGGGTTGGGGCCGCCGAACAGAACCTTGGCGATGGTGGCTTTGACGTGACGTCGGCTCTGATCGGTCAACGTCCCGAGCACCCGGGCTGTCGACGTCTCGATCGTCGAAATCTTGGCGCAGCGCACGACCGATCTGACGGGAAGCCCAGCGAGTGCCAGATCGTCGATCTCCACGTCGCCTTGCCACGCGCGATTTCAGCGCTCGTGATCATCAGCACCCATAGCAGGTTTGCGAACCTGCTGCGGAATGGATCACGATGACCAGCGCCGGGCGAAATTGTTCAATCGGACGGTTTGTGTAATGGAATGGCACTTTGACAACGTGCCATACCTCAAAGCCCACCATAGGCTTTGCTGTCCGCTTCGCCTGCCCACTCGGAAAAACCCGTGAAGGGATCGTCCTGCGTCGATGCCGGTTCGTACCTAGTCAGGATCGCCCGCCCGCCCTCGATCGAGTAGGCAAGCGCATCCCCAAGGCGCAACCCGAGCGCAATGCGCACGGATTGCGGTATCGTCGTCTGCGCCTTGCTCGTCAGTTTGCTCGTGATCACTGACCCGACGTAAGGATTTTCCTGTCCAGGCGCAAGCTGGGGTCAACTCATGCCGTCTTGTCGCCCGCCACACCCAGGGCCGCCTGCGCTGCGGCCAGGCGCGCCACCGGCACGCGGTAGGGTGAGCAGCTGACGTAGTCCAGCCCGACCTCCTCGCAGAACGCGATGCTGGCGGGGTCGCCGCCGTGTTCGCCGCAGATGCCGAGCTTGATGCTGTTCTTCGTCATGCGCCCGCGTTCGGCGGCGATGCGCACCAGCGCGCCCACGCCCTCAATGTCGAGCGACACGAATGGGTCCTTGGGCAGTATGCCGGCTTCGACGTAATGCGGCAGGAACTTGCCCGCGTCGTCGCGCGACAGGCCGAAGGTGGTCTGCGTCAGGTCGTTGGTGCCGAAGCTGAAGAAATCGGCCACCTCGGCTATCTTGTCCGCGGTGAGGGCTGCGCGCGGCAGCTCGATCATCGTGCCCACAAGGTATTCGATCTGCTTGCCCGCGTGGTCCAGCACCTCGCTCGCGACACGGTCGACCTGGGCGCGGGTGATCTCCAGTTCCCGCCGCGTCCCGACCAGCGGGATCATCACTTCCGGCACCACCGGCTGGCCGGTTTCCTCGGCGATGGCCAACGCCGCCTCGAAGATCGCGCGCGCCTGCATCTCGTAGATCTCGGGGTACGAGATGCCGAGCCTGCAGCCGCGATGGCCGAGCATCGGGTTGGCTTCGGCAAGTTCGGCCGCACGCCTGCGCATCTGGTCCACCTCCTGGCCCAGCGCCTGCGCGACATCGGCGATCTCCTGGTCGCCATGCGGCAGGAACTCGTGCAGCGGCGGGTCGAGCAGGCGGATGGTGACCGGCAGGCCCGCCATGATGCGGAACAATTCTAGGAAATCCTGGCGCTGGAACGGCAGCAGTTTCTCGAGCGCCGCGCGGCGCCCCGCCTCGTCCTGCGCCATGATCATCTGCCGCACCGCGCCGATGCGCTCAGGCGCGAAGAACATGTGTTCGGTGCGGCACAGGCCGATGCCCTCTGCGCCGAACTTGCGCGCGGTCTCCGCGTCCAGCGGCGTCTCCGCGTTGCTGCGCACCTTCAGCCGCCGCGACTGGTCGGCCCATTCCATCAGCGTGCTGAAATCGCCCGAAAGCGTCGGCTCCACGGTCGCCACCGTGCCCACGAAGATCTCCCCCGTGGCGCCGTCGATGGTGATCGTCTCGCCGCCGCGGATGACCTTGCCGCCGGACGAGAGCGTGCGCGCGCCGTAATCGACGCTGACCCCGCCTGCGCCGGCCACGCACGCACGGCCCATGCCGCGCGCGACCACGGCGGCGTGGCTGGTCATGCCGCCGCGCGTCGTCAGTATGCCGCGGGCGGCGTGCATGCCGTGGATGTCCTCCGGGCTGGTTTCGATCCTTACCAGGATCACGGCCTCGCCCTTGGCCGCCCGCATCTCTGCATCGTCGGCGCTGAATACGACGGCGCCGGACGCGGCACCCGGACTTGCCGGCAGCCCCTTGCCGAACAGCGTGCGCGGCGCGCGCGGATCGAGTGTCGGGTGCAGCAGCTGGTCCAGCGCCTGCGCGTTCACCCGAAGCACCGCTTCCTGCCTGGTGATCAGCTGGGACTGCGCCATTTCGACCGCGATCCGCAGGCTTGCCGCGGCGGTGCGCTTGCCGGTGCGCGTCTGCAGCATGTACAGCCTGTTCTGCTGCACGGTGAACTCGATGTCCTGCATGTCGTGATAGTGCCGCTCCAGCGTCTCACGCACCCGGCACAGCTCGGCATAGGCGTCGGGCAAGGCGTCCTCCATCGAGACTTCCCCCGGTTTGGCGCCAGCCTTGGACAGCGGCTGCGGCGTGCGTATGCCGGCCACCACGTCCTCGCCCTGCGCGTTGACCAGGAATTCGCCGTAGAAGATGTTTTCGCCGGTGGACGGGTCGCGGGTGAAGCACACGCCGGTTGCGCAATCCTGCCCCATGTTGCCGAACACCATGGCCTGCACGTTCACCGCGGTGCCCCAGTCGGCCGGGATGTCGTGCAGCCTGCGATAGGTATTGGCGCGCGGGTTCATCCAGCTGCCGAAGACCGCACCGATCGCCGCCCAGAGCTGGTCGCGCGGGGCCATCGGAAACGGGCGCCCGGTCTCCTCGAGCACCAGGTCCTTGTACTCGTCCACGCAGCGCCGCCAGTCCTCCGGCCGCAACGCGGTATCCTCGACCACGCCGGCATCCATCTTGATGGTTTCTATGATCTCCTCGAAACGATGGTGGTCGACGCCGAGCACCACGCTGCCGAACATCTGGATGAACCGCCTGAAGCTGTCCCAGGCGAAGCGCGCGTCGCCTGAGGTCTCGGCCAGCCCGCGCACCGTCTCGTCGTTCAGGCCGAGGTTGAGCACGGTGTCCATCATGCCCGGCATCGACACGCGCGCGCCGGAGCGCACGCTGACCAGCAGCGGCGCGGCGGCGTCGCCGAAGCGTCGCCCGACCGCCTGTTCGACGCGGGCCAGCGCCTCGGTCACCTGCGCGTCTAGGTCGGCGGGATAGTTGCGGTTGTTCCTGTAGAACTCGGTGCACAGTTCGGTGGTGATGGTGAAGCCGGGCGGCACGGGCAGGCCGATGCTGGCCATTTCCGCGAGGTTGGCGCCCTTGCCGCCCAGCAGGTTGCGCATGTCGGCACGGCCCTCGTTGTGGCCGGCGCCGAAGCTGTACACCCATTTCGACATTGTCATGCGCTCCTGCAGGAAGGTAAGGCCAGGGCGTTGCCCTGGACCCACCAAAGGCCGGGGGCCTTTGGAAACCGGTTGTCTAAGATTCAATGGTGGAAAAGTCTGCGACTCGGGCAAGTGACCATCGCAAGAGAGACAACAGCTGTAGCCTATTGCGTCGAAGCGTAGGATGCTCAGAGTTTACGGTCACGCGTTCAAAGAACGCGTCTAAAGGTTCACGCAATTGCGCCAGCTTCGACATAGCTTCCGTATAACTCTCACTGGAGAGAAGATGTTGCAGTGATCTGTTTGTATCTTGAAGCGTGTCGTATAAAATTCTCTCCTCCGGCTGAACAAACTGCGTTTGATCTATCACGGTGTCATACGGTCCGTCTTTGCGCTGTTCTATGAGTAGAATGTTTGTTGCTCGCCGATAAGCCGTTAGCAGATTCCGGCCATCCGGAGTTCCCAGGAATGCCTCCATCGCGTCTGCAAGCGCGAGCGCAGCCACTAAGTCTTCCGTTTTGGTTGAAAGCGCCGCGTTTAGCACATCGTACCTTGCACCATCAGCACGTAACTGTACACGCAATCTTTCGATGACGAAGCGATAAACCTCATCTGCGACGATCTCGGGATCACGAGAGTTTCCGATTATACTACCGCTGAAGCCCTCCGCGGCCATGACCAGTATGCCACGCATATCAAGACGCGGACGATACTGCTGAATAATACGAGTTATTCCAAGTGCCGCGCGACGTAAAGCAAATGGATCGCCAGAGCCGGTGGGCTTTTTCCCAACTGTAAAGAAGCCGGCTAGCTGATCCAGTCTATCCGCCAGCGCTAAAGCCACAGTCACCGAAGCTGCGGGGATGTGATCGTCTGCCCTTTGTGGAAGGTAGTGATCTCTTATCGCTCGTTCCACTCGACGCTCTTCACCATCGTGCCGCGCGTAATAGCCGCCCATCACGCCCTGCAGCTCGGGAAATTCACCGACCATCCCGGTAGTCAAGTCGGCCTTGCACAACAACGCGGCACGCTCGGCCAATGCCGGGTCCGCGCCCACCAGCGGCGCGATCACGCCGGCCAGCCGCACCAACCGGCGCGTCCGCGCGCCCTGGCTGCCGAGTTCCGCTTGGAATGTCACCCCGTCCAGCGCCGCCACCCGGTCGGCCAGTTTCACGCGCCGGTCCAGATCCCAGAAATGCCTTGCATCGGCGAACCGCGCGCGCAGCACGCGCTCGTTGCCGGCGACGATCGCAGCACCCCCGTCGGGCGCGTCCACGTTGGCCACGAACGCGAACCAGGGCGCGGGCGCCCCATCGGCCGTGCGGGTCGCGAAATAGCGCTGGTTCACCCGCATGCTCACCTGCATCACCTCCTTCGGCAGGTCCATGAACGCGTCGTCGATGCGGCCGAGCAGGGGCACGAACCACTCGAACAGCCCCGCCACCTCCCGGGCCAGGCCGTCATCCTCGACGATGGACAGGCCGTGCTCTGCGGCCAGCCGGGGCAGGCCTTCGCGCACCGCAGTGAGCCGCCCTTCGATCATCACCCGCCGCTCGAACAGGGTGCTGCGCCAGTCCTCCAGCCCGCTGACGGCGACCGGACCCGGCGCGTGCAGGCGGTGCCCCTCGGTCAGGTTGCCCGAACGCAGGCCATGTCCGTCATCGCCGCCCTGGGCCAGGGCGAACGGCACCACCTCGCCGTCCAGCAGGCAGGTGATCCGGCGAAGCGGCCGGACCCAGGTGAAGCCGCTGGTGCCGCCCCAGCGCATGGATTTGGGCCAGGCAAAGCGCCACAGCAGCCCCGGCATCACGCGCGCCACCAAGGCGTCGGCGCGTTCCGACGAGGTGATACGCTCCAGCACCCAGAACCCGCCATCCAGCCGCAGCGCCTCGCGGCTGGCCCCGTGCTTGCGCAGGAACCCGGCCACCGCCTGGTCCGGCGCGCCCTCCCGCGGCCCTCGCTCGACGCTGGACACCGCCGCGACCTCGGCAGAGACCTCGGCGGCCAGCGCGATCCGCCTCGGTCCGCAGAACGTGCGGACGTCGGACGGCGCGATCGCGGACAGGCCCTCGCCGACCAGGCGCCGAAGCTCGTCGGCGCCGCGCGACTGCAGGCGCGCGGGCACCTCCTCGCTGAACAATTCGATGAACAGCTCCGGCATCGGCGTCAGCTGTCCTTCAGCGCCGGCTCAACGTCGGTGCGAGCGAAATCCTCGCCCGTGTAGAGCAGCGCCTCGCCGGAGGTCTTGGCGAGCGCGTAGGCGAAGCAATCGCCGAAATCCAGCCTGGCCGAGTGCTTGTGCCGGCCGAAATAGCGCCATGCGTTGCGCGCCGCCGAGGCCTGTTCGACCGTCACCTCGGCGATCTCGATCCGGGCGGCGCGGAAGAACTCGTCGAGCCGCAGGCTGGCCAGCCTGCCGCCCCGCTCCTCCACGATCATCGCCACCTCCAGCCAGTTCGCGGCCGACATGCGCGGCGCCGACGCGTCCACGATCGCTTCCAGGATCCGCAGGGCGGCCGGCTCGTCCAGCAGCACCGACAGCACGGCGGAGGTGTCCACGATCATCCCGCGGCGCGATGCATGATCGGCGGGCGGTTGTGGGGCGTCACCGCGGCCGGCCGGACGGGTCGTAGAGGAAGCCGTGCGCGCTGCCGTCCGGCAGGCGGAGGCTGGCGCGGATGTCGGACGCGATCACGCACAGGCGCTGCAGCCGCATGCTTCGGTCACGCGCGCGCTGCTCCCGCTCCAGCCTTTCGCGCAACGCCTCGGTCACGGCGGCCGTCAGGCTCTCGCCGGTCAGGACCGAAAGCTCGGTTGCCAGCCTGTAGCCGTGCTCGCTCTTGATGTTAAGCTGGTTCGCCATGCGCCGCGTGATGCCCAGAGGTAGAAGCTTTGCCTGCCACGGTAGAATAACGGAGTCCCCTCAGCGTGTCACCCTCGAAACTCGCGGCCGTCCTCGCCTGCCTTGGCAGCACCGCCGCGGCCCAGGCGCCGGCCAGGATAGCGGTGTTCCCGTTCGACATCCTCGACACCAGCGGCGAGGGCGTCCGCCCGGGCCAGGCGGACCGGATAACGACGGCCACGACCATGCTCGCCAACACGCTGAAGTCGACCGGGCGCTACGATCCGGTCGACCTGGCGCGCTTCGCCAAGGAGATCGCCGGGCTGCAGCGGCCGGACGAATGCGGCCAGTGCTGGGCGGCGGTGGCGAAGAAGGCCGGCGCCCAGTACGAGGTGCTGCCCAGCGTGCACAAGGTGAGCACGCTGATCACGCTGATGACGCTGTGGTTCGCCGACGTGAACACGATGCATTACGTGGCCCGGGTGGAAGGCCAGATACGCGGCGATACCGACGAGGCCTATGCGCGCGGCATCACCTTCCTGGTGACCCAGGAACTGGGCAAGCAGCCGAGCATGGCCGCACATTGATGGCTTTTCCGTTAAGGTTTTGGCGGTAAGACTGGTCGCCGATGTCCATCGGTCCCCGCCTGGAGTTCCGGCAGTCCCAATCGCTGGTGATGACGCCCCAGCTGCGTCAGGCGATCAAGCTGCTGCAGTTCTCCAACCTCGAAGTCGCCGCCTTCATCGAGGAGGAGCTCGAGCGCAATCCCCTGCTCGACCGGGACGAGCGGCCGGAGGCGCTGGGCGAACGGCCGGCGGAAGACCTGCCCGAGCGCCCGGCTGAGGGTGCGGACACCGCCGAGCTGGTGTCTGCGGCCACCATGCCCGAGGCCGATGAGGGTCCGCTGGACCACGATTTCGACGGGTCCGACGCGTCGGGCCAGTCGGACGGGCTCACGATGCCGGCCGGCCTGTCCGGCGGTGGCGGCTCGCAAGCCTTCGAGACCGATGACCGCGGGCTGGAGGACACGCTGCAGACCCGCCCGTCGTTGCGCGACCATCTGGGCGAGCAGTTGCGCCTGACCTTTCCCGACCGGTCGGACCGGCTGATCGGCGCGTACCTGATCGCCCTGCTCGAGCCCTCCGGCCGCCTTGGGACGGACCCCGCCGAGATCGCCCGCGTCCTGGGCGTGGATCTGGGGCGGGTCGAGGCGGTGCGCACGCGCATGATGGCGTTCGATCCTGCCGGCATGTTCGCCCGCAGTCTGGCCGAGTGCCTGGCCGCCCAGTTGCGTGAGCGCAACCGGCTCGACCCCTGCATGCAGGCGTTGCTGGGCAATCTCGACCATCTCGGCCGACGCGACATGCGCAGCCTGATGGCGGTCTGCCAGGTGGACTGGGACGACCTGCAGGAGATGATCGCCGAAATCCGCGCGCTCGACCCCAAGCCGGGTGCGAGCTGGGACGCGGCCCTGCTTCAGCCGGTCATACCCGACGTGCTGATGCGGGCGGCGCCGGGCGGTGACTGGCTGCTGGAGCTGAACCCGGACACCATGCCGCGCGTGCTGGTCAACGAGGCGTTCTACGCGCGCGTGAACCGCCATGCCGAGCGCGACACCCGGCTGTTCCTCAGCGAGCGCATGGCGACCGCGAACTGGCTGGTGAAATCGCTGCACCAGCGGGCGCAGACCATCCTGAAGGTGGCCAGCGAGATCGTCCGGCGGCAGGAGGAGTTCTTCCGCCACGGCGTCAGCCACCTGCGGCCGCTGATCCTGCGCGACATCGCCGAGATGGTCGCGCTGCACGAAAGCACCGTGAGCCGGGTGACGGCCAACAAGTTCATCGCGACGCCCCGCGGCATCTTCGAGCTGAAGTATTTCTTCACCACCGCCATCGCAGGGGCCGGCGGTCAGAGCCACAGCGCCGAAGCCGTGCGCCACCGCATACGCGCCATGGTGGGCGCCGAGACGGCGGAGGACGTGCTGTCGGACGACGCGATCGTGGCCACCCTGCGCGAGGAGGGCGTGGACATCGCCCGCAGAACGGTGGCCAAATACCGCGACGCGCTGCGCATCCCGAGTTCCGTGCAGCGCAAGCGGGAGAAAGCCGCCCTCGTCTGAGAGACCTCGATCGACGGCCTCTCCTGGCGGCTCCGCTCGGCAGGAACTCGGCAGAAAGGCTGGTCGCTCATGCAGATCAACGTCTCGGGTAAGCAGGTCGACCTGTCGGATTCGCTGCGAACGCGGGTGGCGTCCAGCCTGGACGTGATCGCCGCGAAATATTTCGACCATGCGATGGAAGCCAACGTCACCTTCGGCCGCGCCCGCAGCTTCTTCACCTGCGACATCAACGTGCATGCCGGCCGCGGGCTGACGCTGCGGGGGGAAGGCGAGGCGGGGGACGCCAACGCCGCGTTCGACGACGCGGCCGAGCACATCGCCACCCGGCTGCGCCGCTACCGCAAGCGGGTCAACGAGCATCACCGCGCGCTGGCCCACCGCGAGCGTGCGCAGACCGCGCGGGCCTATGTGCTGCGCGCCGAGCCCGACGGCGAAACTTCCACCGAGGCGGGCCAGGACGCCGGCCCCTCCAGCCAGACCTTCGCCACGGTCATCGCCGAGACGCAGACCGAGATCAGCCACCTGAGCGTTGGCGACGCCGTGATGCGCATGGACCTTGCCGACCAGCCGGCGCTGATGTTCCGCAACAGCATCACCGGCGAGCTGAACGTGGTCTATCGCCGCAGCGACGGAAACATCGGCTGGATCGATCCAGGGCAGACCTGACCGGCATGCGGCTCAAGGGACATGGCCCGGCAGGCTGCTTGCCCTGCCATCTTCGCATTACCCGGCAGGGCTGCTTGCCCCTGCCATCTTCGCATTA
>CALMVI010000013.1:24667-43848 GCA_937873095.1 uncultured Acetobacteraceae bacterium
CCTGCCATCTTCGCATTACCCGGCAGGGCTGCTTGCCCCTGCCATCTTCGCATTATACGTGCTGGCCGATGCCCAATGACGCCAGTGCGGACGCGACGACGATTGCAGAGCTGCAGGCCGAGCTCGGCCTGCTCAGGGAAGAGGCGGCCCGGCTCGATCGGCTGACGCGGCAACTGGCCGCCAGCGCCGAGGTACAGGGCCTGCGCGCCGGTGCGAGGGGGTGGCAGGCGGACCACATGCGGCAGCAGGTGGCGCTGATGCAGTCCAGCACGCTGTGGCGGGCCACCCTGCCGCTGCGCATGGCGCTCGACCTGGCGCGCGGCGCACCGCCGGGAGCCACGGCCGAGGCGCGGCGGCTGCGGCGCGCGTGGGAGGCGGCGCGGCGCGACGGTCTGTCGGCCTCGCTCGCGCGCCTGCGCCACCGGATGCGCCGCCGGCGGGCGCCGCCCGGCCTGCCGAAGGTTGCCGCGGCCGACCATGACCCGCCCGACGCCGACCAGGCCGACGCGCCCCCTCCGCCGCCGCCATCGGCCGTCCTGGCGCCGTTCCTGGTGATCGTGGCGGAGCTGACCCTGCCGCAATGCGCCAAATACAGGGTGTGGCAGAAGCAGGAGATGGTGCAGGGTCTCGGCCGGCCGTGCCGCGTGATCGACTGGCGCTTCGCCGAGGACTGCCTCTCCGCCGCTGCCCTGGCCACCCAGGTCATCCTCTACCGCGTTCCCGCCTACCCCGCCGTGCTGGGGCTGATCGAACGGCTGCACGCGCTGGCCGTGCCGGTGGCCTGGGAGGTCGACGACCTGATCTTCGACCGCGACCTGTTCCTGCAAAACCGCAACGTGGACTCGCTCGACCCGGCGCTGCGCGAGGGGGTGCTGTCCGGCGTCGAGCTGTACAGCAGCGCCATGCTGGCCTGCGACAGCGGCATCGCCAGCACGCCCCGCCTCGCCCGGGCGATGCGAGAGGCCGGGCTGGGCGACGTGGCGGTGATCGAGAATGCGCTCGACGGGGAGACCCTGGCAGTCGCGGACGGATTGATCGAGGCGCGGCGCGGGCGGGCACCCCGCCAAGGCGTGGTGATCGTCTACGGCTCGGGCACCAAGACGCACGATGCCGATTTCCGGCAAGCCTCTGCGGCGCTGCACCGGTTCATGCTCGCCCACCCGGACGCGGTGCTGCGGATCGTGGGCGAGCTGAACCTGCCCGCATCGTTCGATGGGCTGGGCAGCCGGGTGGAGCGTCTGCCCCCTGTTCCCTACCCGAAATACCTCGCCCTGCTGGCCGACAGCGACATCAGCATCGCCCCGCTCGAACCGACCCCGTTCAACGACGCCAAGAGCAACATCAAGTTTATCGAGGCGGCGATACTGTGCGTGCCGTCCATCTGCTCGCCGCGCGCGCACTTCACCCAGGTGATGCGCGACGGCGAGAACGGTTTGCTCGCCGAGGGCGAGCAGGCCTGGTTCGATGCGCTGTCCACCCTGGCCGCCGATCCGCATCGCAGGGCCGTGCTGGGCCGCGCGGCGCGCCACACCGCGCGGCAGGCCTACGATCCCGGCGCCATCGCGCGCACCCAGGTGGCGCCGTTGCTGGCGCGCGCGCCGGACCGGCGGCCGCCTGTCGACCTGCGCATCCTCGCCGCCAACATCTATTACGCGCCGCGCAGCTATGGCGGCGCCACCCTGGTCGTCGAGGAAATGGCGCGCCGCCTGCACCGGCACCAGGGCACGGAAGTCCACATCGTCACCAGCGGCGTGCATGCGGGCGGGCGCGAGATCACCCGCTCCGACCAGGACGGCATGGCGGTGTTCGCCGTGCCGGTCGCCGACGGCGACGTGGTCGCCGAGTTCGACGACCCGGGTGCGGGCGCCGCCTTCGGCCAGGTGCTCGACGCGGTGCAGCCGCATGTCGTCCACCTGCATGCGGTGCAGTGGCTGAGCGCGCGGCTGGCGCTCGCATGCACGGAACGCAACATTCCCTACGTCATCACGCTGCACGATGCGTGGTGGCTGTGCGCGCGGCAGTTCATGGTGATGGAAAACGGCCGCTACTGTCACCAGACAACGATCGACCTGCATGTCTGCCAGAACTGCGTGGCCGGCGCGCGCCACCTGCAGCAGCGCGACGCGTTGCTGCGCGCGTCCCTGGACGGCGCGGCGCTGCTGCTGTCACCCAGCGAGGCGCATCGCCGGCTCTACCTCGCCAACGGCGTGCCGGCCGACAAGGTCGTCGTCGCGCCGAACGGCATACGCATGCCGCAACGCCCGCGCGCGGCGAGGACGCCCGGCGCGGCGCTGCGTTTCGCCTATGTCGGCGGCGCGGTCGAGGTCAAAGGCTTTTCCATCGTCAAGCGCGCGTTCGAGTCGCTGGCGCGCGGCGACTGGGAGCTGGTGCTGGTCGACAACACGCTCAACCTCGGCTTTACCTCCCTCGACACCGCCGACTGGTCGGTGCGCGGCACGCTGTCGACAGTGCCCGCCTACACCCAAGACGGCATCGACGATTTCTTCGATGGCGTCGACGTGCTGCTGTTTCCGTCGCAATGGAAGGAAAGCTTCGGCCTGACCGTGCGCGAGGCTCTGGTGCGCGACGTCTGGGTGATCGCGACCGAGGGCGGCGGGCCGGGCGAAGCGATCGTGGAGGGCGTGAACGGCACGCTGATCCCTCTGGACGGCCAGCACCAGAGCCTGTCGGCCGCGGTCGAGGCGCTGCTCGCCCGGCCGTCGATGCTCGACGTCTACGCAAACCCGCTTGCCCGCCAGATCATCGGCTACGACGCGCAGGCCGAAGCGCTCCGCGCGACGCTGGCCGGTGTGGTGGAGCGGCACCGGCGCGCGCCGGCGGGCCTGAAGCGATGAGCCTGCAGGGCAGCCTGCACGCGCTGACGGACGAGGCGCTGGACCCGCTGTTCTGGCAGCCGACGCGCCTCGGCGTGCCGAGCGCCTGGTACGGGCACGTGCCGTTCGCGCACTGGATCGTGGGCGTGCACAGGCCGTCCAGCATCGTCGAGCTCGGCACCCATAACGGCGTATCGTACGCCGCGTTCTGCGAGGCGGTGCTGTGCGGCCGTCTCGCCACGCGTGCGCTGGCCGTCGACACCTGGCAAGGCGACGAGCATGCGGGGTTCTACGGCGACGACGTGCATCGCGACCTCAAGACCTTCCACGACGAGCGCTACGCCGCGTTTTCCACGCTGCTGCGCTCGACCTTCGACGATGCGCTGCAATTTGTGCCCGATGCGAGCGTCGACCTGCTGCACGTGGATGGCCGGCACCGCTACGAGGACGTGGCGCATGATTTCGCGACGTGGCGCCGCAAGCTTTCCGCACGCGGATTGGTGCTGTTCCACGATACCAACGTGCGCGAGGGCGATTTCGGCGTCTGGCGCCTGTGGGCGGAGTTGCAGGCCCAGCACGCCGGTTTCGAGTTCCTGCACGGTCATGGGCTTGGCGTGCTGGCCGTGGGCGACGCGCTGGACGGACCGGCGGCCGAGCTCTGTGCGCTGGCCGACGGTTCCGCCGTCAACGCGATACGGCGCCGCTTCGCAGCTTTCGGCGACCGCTGGATCGCCGCACGCGACCTGCAGCACCAGGTCCACGCAACGGCCGAGATGCAGCGCGACCGCGACCGCGTGCTGCACGACCTGGCCGACACCAGGCGGTGGGGCGACATTGCCCAGACCGAGATCAACCGGCTGTTCCCGCAGCACCAGCGGCTGCTCGAACAACATCGCACGGCACGCGCCAGCCTGTCCCAGGCCCGGTTCGACGTGGCGGCGCGGGATTGGCGCGTGGCAGAGCTGGAGGCGGAAGCCCGGGCGCAGGCAAGCCTGCTGGAGCGTGCGGCACAGCAGGCCGAGCAGACACTCGCGGAACTGGCGGACGCCCGGGTGCAGCTCGCCAGGGAGCAGGACCGCAACGCCGCGCTCACCCTGGAGACGCAGGCCCAGCAGCGCGCGCTGGAGGGTTACCGCCGCGAGATCGCCATGCGGGCGGACGCCGGAGCGGCGCTCGAACGCGAGCTTGCGGCCGTCCGGGACCATGCCGCGCGGCTGGCCGGACAGAACGCCAGCGCGGCGGAGCGGCTGGAGTCCGCGCAGCGTCAGCAGGCGTTCCTGGAACACGAACGTGCCCTGCTGATGGCATCCACGAGCTGGCGGATGACCGCGCCGGTGCGCGGCCTCGTCCATCGCGTTCGCGCCCGTGCCCCTGCCGCACCCCCACCCCTGCTGGGGCTGCCCGCGCCTGCGCCCGAGATGGAGCCCGCGCCGCCGCCAGCACTTGCCGAGCCGGACCACCCGGCCGTGCCGGAGGTGCTGCCGGCCGCCGATCCGGTGCCGGCCGATGATGGTCCGGCCATCGCCGGGCCCGCCGGTGAGCCGGACACCGCACCCGACGAGGCGCCGGCCGTGCCTGACGCACGGACCGAGCCGCCCGTGCTGCGCCCCCGCGCGCTGTTCATCAGCGGCGAGAGCCACACGCCCGGCCATATCTACCGGATCGAGCGCACCGTCGCGGCCGCCCGGCGCGCAGGGTTCGACGCCGACTGGACGGCGCCCGAGCCGGTGGGACCCGCCGAGCTCGCCGGCGTCAGCGTGGTCGTGCTGTGGCGGGTGCCGTTCAGCCCGCACATCCAGGGCATCGTCGCGGTCACCCACGAGCAGGGCGGCGTCGCCATATTCGACGTGGACGACCTGATGTTCCGGCCGGAACTGGCGACGGTGGAGGTCATCGACGGCATCCGCTCGCAGAAGTTTTCCGAGTACGAGACGCAGGCGTTCTTCGCCAGGATCGCCAAGACGCTGCTGGCCTGCGACCTGGTCACCTGCCCGACCGAGGAGCTTGCGCACCAGGCGCGCCGCGCCGGCCGCCCCGCGGCGGTGCTGCCCAACAGTTTCGACGATTCGAGCCACGCGGCGGCACGCGCCGCGCGGCGCGACTGGCTCGCCGACCAGGACGACCTGCTGCGCATCGGCTATGCCGGCGGGTCGCGCACCCATCAGAGGGATTTCGCGGTCGCTGCCCCGGCCATCGCCCGCGTGCTGCGCGAGCGGCCGCAGGCCAGGCTGACGCTGTTCCGCGATACGTCGGGCGGCGAGGGCCTGGTGCTGATCGACGAGTTCGAGGAGTTTGCCGAGCTGGCCGACAGAATCGAGTGGCGCAACATGGTGCCGCTGGCCGAGCTGCCGCGCGAGATCGCGCGTTTTGCGGTCAACATCGCACCGCTGCAGGCGGGCAACATATTCTGCGAGGCCAAGAGCGAGCTGAAATTCTTCGAGGCCGCTCTGGCGGGCGTGCCGACGGTCGCATCTCCCTCGGGCCCGTTCGCGCGCGCCATCACGCACGGGCAGACGGGCTACCTCGCGCAGACCGAACAGGAGTGGTACGACGCCCTGCGCACCCTGCTGGACGATGACGCCCACCGCGCCCGTGTCGGCCAGGCCGCCTACCATGCCAGCCTGGCGCGGTTCGGACCCGAGGCGAGCCAGGCCGCGTTCGCCCTGATGCTGGCGGAGTGGAACGGCGGCCAGGCCGGCGCTGCCGCCTTCGAGCGCCGGCGCTACCACCAATCCCTGCCGCGGCCGACGCCGCCTTGCGTGCCCGACCGCGAAATCCTGTTCGCGACCGACCGGTCCGGCGGCGCCGAGGTCACCGTCGTGATCCCGGTCTTCAACTACGCCGATTACGTGATCGAGGCGCTGGCATCGGTGGCCGCGCAGACGATGCATGGCCTGGACCTGGTCGTCGTGGACGACCATTCGCCGGACGATTCGTCGGTCATGGTGGAGCGGTGGGCGCAGTTGAACGCGTCACGCTTCAACCGGCTGACGGTGCTGCGGCACCGCGCCAATGCCGGCCTGGGGTTTGCGCGCAACAGCGGGTTTGCAGCGGCCGAAACGCCGTTCGTGCTGCCGCTGGACGCCGACAACCGGCTGCGGCCCGCGGCCTGCGAGACATTGCTGCGCCACGTGCGGGAGACCGGGGCGGCGTTCGTCTATCCGGCCATCCAGCAATTCGGCGACAAGACCGAGGTGTTCGGGCAGCAGCCCTACTCCACGCTGCGCCTGCAGGTCGGCAACTACATCGACGCGATGGCCCTGGTGCGCAGGTCGGCCTGGGCTGCGGCCGGCGGGTACGACCATGTGCGGCATGGCTGGGAGGATTTCGACTTCTGGTGCCGGCTGGCCGAACGCGGATTGTTCGGGTGTTCCGTGGCGGACGTGCTGGCCGATTACCGCGTGCACGGCAAGTCCATGCTGCATACGTCCACCGACACCCACGACAACCGCGCCGAGCTGATGCGCGACCTTCAGCTCAGGCACCCCTGGCTGGATCTGGTTCACCTGGACCCGGCTTAGCAGGCTGCGAAGGCCAGGGCGTCACGCGCACGACGCCCCTGGACCTAAATCCTTTTCCTGAGAAATGGGGGTCTGGGGTTTCAAACCCCAGCGGGGTCCAGGGGCGGAGCACCTGGCCTTTCTCCAGGTCGGCGTTCGGCGCCCTGCCATGCCCGGTAGCCGCCCGCCCGCAGCTCGCAGGCCGGGCAGTCGGCGCACCCGAACCCCCAGTCGTGACGGTGCTCCCGGTCGCCGCGGTAGCAGGTATGCGTCTGCTCGATCACCAGCCTCACGATGCCGAACTGGTCCGCCAGGGCCCAGGTGGCCGCCTTGTTCAGCCACATCAGAGGAGTCTCCAGCACCAGGCGACGCTGCAGGCCCAGGTTCAGCGCAAGCTGCATCGCCTTGATCGTATCGTCCCGGCAATCGGGGTAGCCGGAAAAATCCGTCTCGCACATGCCCCCCACCAGACGGCGCAGGCCGCGGCGATAGGCGAGCGCGCCGGCATAGACGAGGAACAGCAGGTTGCGTCCCGGCACGAAGGTGGTGGGCAGGCCCTCCTCGCCCATCTCGATCGCGACCGCCGCGGTCATCGCGGTCTGGCCCAGCGCTGCCATGCCTGGCCGCAGGTCGATCAGGTGATCTGGGCCCAGCCGGCCGGGGTGCAGCTCCCGCAGGGCGCTCCGGATCGGCGCGCGGCAGGCCAGTTCCACCGCATGCCGCTGCCCATACTCGAACCCGATCGTCTCGACCCGGCCGTAGCGATCCAGCGCCCAGGCCAGGCAGGTGGTCGAATCCTGGCCACCGGAGAACAGAACCAAGGCGGTATCCATGGTGCCCCGAAAACGCCTAACCTGGAAGTTGAGAACGCAAAGACAGAAGCGTTATGGACCTCGATTTTTCCGAAGACGAGATCGCCCGCTATTCCCGCCACATCCTTCTGGACGAGGTGGGCGGGATCGGCCAGGCCAGGCTGCGCGCGGCCAGGGTGCTGATCGTGGGCGCAGGCGGGCTCGGGTCCCCGCTCGCCCTCTACCTGGCGGCCGCGGGCATCGGCACGATCGGCATCGCTGACGACGACGTGGTCGAGCTGTCCAACCTGCAGCGTCAGGTGGCCCACACCACCGCCGGCGTCGGCTCCGGGAAGGCGGCGTCGGCGGCATCGGCGGCCATCCGGCTGAACCCGCTGGTCCGCGTGGTGCCGCATGCGGTCCGCGCGGACCCTGCCACCGTGGACGGGCTGATCGGCTGCTACGACCTCGTGTGCGACGGCACCGACACCGCGCAGGCCCGCTTCCTGCTGGCCGATGCGGTGTGGCGGGCCGGCAAGACCCTGGTCTCGGCCGCCGTGCTCCGGTTCGAAGGCCAGATCGCCACCTTCAGGCCCGGCCTGGACAGGGACGGGTCAAGGCTGCCGTGCTATCGCTGCCTCCACCCGGCCCCGCCGCCGCCCGGCACCCTGGCCAGCTGCGCGGAATCGGGCGTGCTGGGCCCGGCGACCGGCGTCGTCGGCACGCTGGCCGCGGTCGAGGTGCTGAAGGAGGTGCTGGGCATCGGCGAGAGCCTGGCCGGCCGGCTGCTGCTGTGGGACGCGCTGGCCACGCGGTTCCGGATGATACGGCTGCCCGCCGACCCGTCCTGCTTGTTCTGCGGACAGGGCGGGCAGGGTTGACGAGACTGCGTTTGACGGCTTTCAGCGACGACGAGAGGTGAATTTCATGGCGCAGGATTTGAGACCGCAGGAGAGGCACATGCAGGGCGGGCAACCGCAGGAAACGGCCGCCGGCCTGGCCATCCTGCTGCTGTCCGGCACGCATGAGCGGGCGCATTTCGCCTTCATGATGGCTGCGGCAGCGGCGTCGCTCGGCCGGTCCGTGGTGCTGTTCGCCAGCAACCATGGCTGCCGCGCGCTGCGCGACGACTGGTCCGAGCTCGACGATGTCGGGCGGGACGCGGTGGTGCGTCGCGGCGGGGTCGCGGGACTGGGCGAGCTCCGCCAGTCGGCGCGCGAACTCGGCGTGCGGCTCATCGCGTGCGAGGCCGGCCTGCAGACCGAAGGGGTCGAGACAGCCTCGCTCGTTCCGGGGGTAGAGGTGGCCGGCATCGCGACGTTCCTGCAAGCCGCCGGACAGGGACAGATGATAAGCCTGTGAACCGGCGCTGCCTGGCGGCGGTCCTCGGCGCGGCCGCATGGGCCTTTCCGGTCCGGGCGCAGCCGCCACAGCCGCAGCCCACGCAGACGGCTGGCCACACGGCCAGGCACAAGCACGTGCCGGTCGTCTCGCCGCACCACGCAGGACCGGTTCGGCATCCCGTCAGGCAGGCCGGCGTGAAGACGGCGCCGGTGCATCATGCCCCGTCGAGGCAGGCCGAAGCGGCGCCGCCGGTAGCACCGGCGCCGGCGCCGAAGAAGCCGGACGCGCCGCCGGCGCCGGCCGATGTCGGCAGCAACACGGGGCTGCATCTGCCGCGCTACGCCTCGCTGAAGAGCGACGACGTGAACATGCGCGTGGGGCCGGCCGAGCGATACCCGGTGATCTGGACCTACAAGCGCCGCGAGCTGCCGGTGCGGATCGAGCGCGAGTTCGACATCTGGCGGCTCGTCGAGGACATGGACGGCATCAAGGGCTGGGTGCACCAGGCGACGCTGACCGGGCGGCGCACCTTCGTGATCACCGGCGCCGACGCCCGAACGATGCGGGCCGAGCCGAGCGAGACGGCCGAGGCAGTGGCGGTGCTGAAGCCCGGCGTGGTGGGGCGGGTAAGATCGTGCGACGCCGGCCGCGCATGGTGCCAGGTCCAGGTGCAGGATTACCACGGATGGCTGCAGCGGTCGGACGTCTGGGGGGTTGACCCCGACGAAGCGGTGACACCCTGACGCCCGGGCCTTGGTCAGTCCGGGAGCGTCTTCTCCAGCACCACGAAGCTGAGGTCGTTGCGTAACGGCGTGCCGAAACGGTCGTCGCCATACGGGAAGGGCTCGGTGGCACCGGTGCTGGCGTAGCCGCGCCGGACATACCAGGCGATCAGCACGTCCCTGATGTTGATCACGGTCATCCTGACCCGCCTGCCGCCGCGCTCGCGCACCCAGGCTTCCGCCTCGGCGAGCAGCGCGCTTCCCAGGCCGCCGTTCTGCGATCCCGGATCGACCGCCAGCGTCCCGAGGTACCACACTGCGCCGCCGAGCGGCTCGACCCAGACGCAGCCCTGCAGCGACCCGTCATGGGGCGCGGGCCATTTCAGGAAGGCCGCACCCGGCTTGGCCGCCAACTCGGCGCGCACCAGCCCCTCCGTCGTGCGGCTGCCGGAGATGTAGCCCGCCTCCGTGCTCCAGCCGGACGTGCCGTCGCTGCGGTAGGCGCGGTTGATGAACGCCACGAGCTGCGGGACGTCGTCGTCCGTGGCAGGCACCAGCATGGCGGCTGTCACCGTGCGCGGCTGGCCAGGTCGATCATTGCCGCAAAACCCTGTTCGGTGCCGATGGCGAGCCAGCTGCCGCCGGCGCTCCAGGCCAGTGCCGAGACAGGACCGTGCGAGGCGGGCTTGACCGGCAGCACACGCTTGCCCGCGATGTCGGCCAGCACCACGCTGCCGTCGGCGTAGCCGGCCGCCAATACGTCGTCGTTCGGGTGGCACGCGACGCGGGTGCAGACCACCTCCTGCTGCGCAAGCTCGATCGGCGGCTTTCCCATCGGGCCGCCGCCGAAGAACGGCCACACGACGATCGCATCGGCCCCCGAGCTGGCCAGGTATTTTCCGGTGCGGGTAAAACTCAACGATTCCGGCTTGGTCGGATACCCGCTCATGCGCATGTCGTGCGCGTCCGGCAGGCGCCATCCGTGCAAGGCATTCTCCTGCATGCAGGTCACCACCGCTTCGGCCGCCGGATGCAGCGCTATCCCTGTGTGGCTGCCCTTCCACTCCAGCCGTCGCGGCGTGCCGGCCGTGCTGCCCACGAACCAGACCGAGGCGCCGTTGTAATGCGATGCTGCGACCCGCTTGCCCTTCGCATCGAAGGCGATGCCGGTGACGGTGGAGGGGTGTTCCAACCGGCGCAGCAGCTCGCCTGACGACGAAAACAGGTGCACGTGCTTGCCGGCGGCGCAGGCGAGCACGCCGGAACGCCCGTCCGACCAGCTCGCCGCCTGCTCGACCCACTTGCCGCCGAACTCTGCGACGGGCGCCGTTCCGGACGCATCGGTGCGCGCGAACACGCCGTCATCCCCGCCGCTGACGAAGCCGTGGCACGGGTCGGCCGCCATCGAGAGGACCGCGCCGTCATGCGCCTGGACGGCGGCCCATTGCCCGTGCGGGTCCGACAGCGCGGTCAGGCGGAGCGTGCCGTCGCCCAGCGCGAACGCCGCCTGCCTGCCGGCACGGTCGAAGGCCGCCCCGACCACGAACGCGCCCAGCTCGCGCGTGACCCCTCGCTCATCGATCAGGGATGCCAGGCCGGCGGATGCGCTCAAGCAGGCACCTGGCACGCCTCGAACCCGCGGCGCAGCTGCGGGCGGTTCAGGTCGCGGCCGATGAACACCAGGCGCGAGCGGCGCGGCGCGCCCTCCGGCCAGGGCCCGATGAAATCGCCGTCGGCGATCATGTGCACCGCCTGGAAGGCGAAGCGGCGGTCCTCGTTCGGCATCGCGAAGACGCCCTTGGTGCGCAGCAGGTCCTGGCCCTTTTCCTGCAGCAGCGTTCCCATCCATTGCTGGAACTTGTGCTGGTCGATGGGCCGCTGCACCTCGAAGCTGACGCTGTTCACACCTTCGGTGTGGCCGTGGTCGTCGACTTCAAGGAAATCCGGGTCGACGCCGAGGATGCGCGACAGGTCGAACGCGCCGATGTCGAGGATGTCGGTCACCGGCACGTCGCTGCGGGTCGCGCGATGTATCTTGGCGAACTTGTTGATGCCGCGGATTTGCGCCTCGACGGCGTCCAGCTCGTCCGCGCTCACGAGGTCGAGCTTGTTCAGCACGATCACGTCGGCAAACGCGATCTGGGCCGCGGCTTCGGTGCTGTCGGCCAACCGCGCGGGCAGGTTTTTCGCGTCCACGACAGTGACGATCGCGTCTAGGCGCGCACGGGCGCGCACGCCGTCATCGACGAAGAACGTCTGCGCGACCGGCGCGGGGTTGGCCAGGCCAGTGGTCTCGATGATGATGCCGTCGATTGTCTTCGTCCGCTTCATCAGGCCGTTGACGATGCGGATCAGGTCGCCGCGAACGGTGCAGCAGATGCAGCCGTTGTTCATTTCGAACACTTCCTCGTCGGCATCGACGACCAGATCGTTGTCGACGCCGAGTTCGCCGAATTCGTTGATCACCACGGCGTAGCGGCGGCCGTGATCTTCGGTGAGGATGCGGTTGAGCAAAGTCGTCTTGCCCGCGCCGAGATAGCCGGTGAGCACGGTGACGGGAACGAGGGGCTGGGACATGAGATTCTCGACCGAAAAGGCTCGACTTGGGGCCTGCGGAACCGGCAGGCCCGCGCCTTATTAGGTGGCGAGCAACCGCGCGCGCAACTCGGCCAGCCGGGCGCGGGCCGCCGGCGCGTCGAAGGCCTGCGCTCGCGCCAGCCCGGCTCGCGCGAGCGCGCCGCGCAGATCGCCGTCACTGGCCAGGTGCAGGATCGCGTCTGCCAGCGCGCCGGGCACGTCCGGATCGGCGAACGCCGCAGCCTCGCCCACGAGTTCGTGCAGCCCACCCCGGCCGCTGCAGATCAGGGCCGCCCCGCTCGCCATGGCTTCGAGCGCAGTCAGGCCGAACGGCTCCGGCCAGCGGCTCGGCACCGCCACGATGGCGGCCCGCGCCATCGCCCCGAGCACGTCGGCGTGGGGCAGGTAGCCGAGCCGTTCGACGCCTGCGGCCCTGGCAAGGGGTGCGAGCGCGCGCTCGAACGCGGTGGGCCTACCACCCGTGGCGAACCGGTCCGCGCCGATCATGCAGGCGCGCCAGCCCGGCAGCCGGGGCAGGGCTTCGGCGCAGGCCGCCACGAAAGCGTCGGCACCCTTGTCGGCCACCACCCGCCCGACGAACAGCACCGTCCTGTCGCGGTTGTCGGACGGCAGAGGGTCGGGCAGGTCGGCGAGCTCCAGCGCGTTCGGCAGCACCAGCGGGGCGGGTCCTGCGGCGTCCAGCCCCTCGATGAACCTGGCGGCGAGGTAGCGGCTGACGCACACGACGGTCATCCGCCGCAGCAGCGCGGCCCGCTCGGCCGGGCTGCGCGCCATGCGCATGCCCTGCGGGTCGTTGTGCAGGAACAGCGCCACACGCGCGCCGGGCAGCGCACGGGCAACGCGCCAGGCGAGGTTGGCCCGGTTGTGCACCTCCACCAGCCTCGGCCGCAGAGGGCGCAGCGTGCCGACCGCGCCCGCCATGTAGCGGTCCACGCGGCCGAACAGCGGCCATGCCGGCCTGCGCGCGGGCATGAAGACGCGGTCCGGGAAGGTCGGGTCGGCCGAGGGGCGGCCCACCACCACGTCCCCCGGCTGCCCCAGCCGGTGCACCAGCAGCCCGATGGCGCCAACCGACCGCGGCGAGAAACCCTCCCGCGGCGGCAGCACGGTCGCGACGGAGCAGGCGCTCAGGCCGATGCCAGGCTCTCGTACCTGTCCAGCAGCCAGGCCCGGGGCTCGCGCGCCGCGTCGTCGTACCACGCGCCGACCAGGGGGTGGGCGCGCACAGCCGCGCAATACGCGCGCGCCTGCTCCGACAGCGGCGGCCGGTAGGTGAGGAAGCGCGCGGCCACCGGGGCGAACATCGCGTCGGCCGCATTGAACGCGGCGCCGAACAGATAGGGCCCGCCGCCGCCAAACGCCTGGCGCGTCTGCGTCCAGAGCGCGTCCACCCGGGCCGCCTCGGCCAGCGCCGCGGGCGTGTGGCCGACCCCCGCCAGGTCGTCCCGGCCGAGATTCATAGGCATCGCCCTACCCAGGGCGCGAAAGCCGGCATGCATCTCGCTGGCCGCGGACCTGGCCTGGGCGCGCGCGATCCTGTCCGAGGGCCATAGTTTCGGCGCCAGCTCGGCGCAGTACTCGCAGATCGCAAGGCTCTCCCAGACGCGTGCGCCGTCGTGCTCCAGATAGGGCACCAGCCCGGCGGGCGTCGCTTCGCGTATGGCGGGCGTCGCTCCCCCCCGCATCGGGATCACCACCGTTTCCACGTCCAGCCCGGCCAGTTGCACCGCCAGCCAGCCGCGCATCGACCACGAGGAGTAGCGGCGATTGCCGATGAAGAGCTTGCCCAAGTCCGTCCCGAGGAAACGCGATCGCCGTCCTATACGGTCGGCCGGCGGGGGCGGAAAGCCCGGCCGTGCTGCAGTTCGGCCGATGAGCCGTTGAAAGTGCCGGCCGAACCTTTATAGTCGTTGGCTGACCGGAAGAAGGAACCAGCCGTGTATGCAAGTCGGACTTTGACGGCCGTCGCGGCTGTGGCAGTCATCGCCGGCGCGGCCGGGCCGGCCTGCGCGTCGGTCGCGGACACGACGACGGTGTTCGAGTTCGAAGGCCAGTGCGGCGACTGCACCGGAACCGGCATCGGCTACCTTACGGTCCAGGACTACACGCTGGGCACTGCCTTCAAGAAGAGCGAGTTCGTCAGCTTCGTCTACACGTCCAACCTGTTTCCGAACGGTTTCGACGTGACGAAGGCCGATGTGAAGCGTTTTGGGGGATCGATCGGGCCTGGCCTGCCCGACCCTTACACGGTCAGTTTCAACGACAGCAGCGACCTGTTCGAAAGTTCCAGCTTTGGCAGCTGGTGCCTGGGGACCAGTTTGGCCTGCACGTCCGACGAGGGTCCGACGCATGAGTGGTCGCTCTACACGCCCGTCTCGGTTCCCGAGCCTGGGTCGGCCGCCTTGCTCGCGGCCGGGCTTGCCGGCCTGTTCGCGTTCTGCCGCCGCCCAGGACGTCGCGAGCCGGCGGCAGGCTGATCGCGTTGCCTGCAGGGTGACGCGCCGGGCAGCCGCAGCTAAGATGCGGCGGTGCGCGGCTTTGGCGAACAGCTGACCGGACAAAGCCTCTGCCGGGCCTGCCTCGCCACGCCGGTGGCCACGGTGCAGTGCCCGGTGTGCCACGCGCCCCAGATCCTGCGCCACCCCGAGCTGTTTTCCCTGGCGATCGCGCATGTCGATTGCGACGCCTTCTTCGCCAGCGTGGAAAAGGCGCGCCGTCCGGACCTGGCCGACACGCCTGTCATCGTGGGCGGCGGCACGCGGGGCGTGGTGACGACAGCCTGCTACATCGCCCGCCTGTCCGGCGTGCGCAGTGCCATGCCGATGTTCAAGGCCCGCAAGCTTTGCCCCGACGCGGTCGTCATCCGGCCGGACATGGCGGCCTACGCCGCGGCGGCGCGGCAGATCCGCGCGATGATGGCCAGGCTGACGCCCTTGATGCAGCCGCTTTCCGTGGACGAGGCGGTGCTGGACCTGTCCGGCACGCAGGCGCTGCACGGCATGCCGCCGGCCGCCGTGCTGGCGCGTTTTGCCCGCGAGGTGGAGGCGCAGATGGGCGTCACCGTCAGCATCGGCCTGGCGGGCAACCGGCTGCTGGCCAAGCTCGCCGCCGGCCGCGACAAGCCGCGCGGCTTCGCCGTTCTGGGGTCGGAGGCAGCACAGGTCCTGGCCTGCGAGCCGGTGGGCATATTGCCAGGGGTCGGGCCGGTGCAGGAGAGGCGGCTGGGCAAGCTCGGCCTGACCCGCGTGGGTCAGTTGCAGGCGCTGGACGACCGTCAGGCCAGGGCGATGCTGGGCGATGACGGCCCTTCGCTGGTGCGCCGCGCCCGCGGGCAGGACGCACGCCTGGTGGACACCGGCGGGCTCGCCAAGTCGATCAGCGCCGAGAACACGTTTGCCGCCGATCTGACGGACCACGCCGACCTGGAACGCCAGTTGTGGCGGCTGACCGAGAGGCTTGCCTCGCGCCTGCGGGACCAGGGATTTTCGGCCTGCGGCGTGGTGCTGAAGCTGAAGACCGCGCGCTTCGCCACCCGCACCCGCACCGTGCGGCTGCCGCAGCCGAGCGTCCTGCCCGACACACTGTTCGAGGCGGCGCGACGCCTGCTGGCGCGCGAGGCGGACGGGACCGCGTTCCGGCTCATCGGCATCGGCGCGGCCGGCCTGGCACCGCTCTCGGCCGCCGATGCGGGCGACCTGGCCGACCCCGATGCCGGGCGCAGGCGGGCGCGGCAGGGCGCCATAGACGGGCTGCGGGCGCGGTTCGGCGCCACGGTCATCGGGCGTGGGCGGGGGCTGTGACCGGCGAGTTCGGGGCAGGCCCCCTGTGCTCGCCTTCAAAGCTGAACGCCTGCGCCCGCGCCGAGCCGCCGCGCACTACCAGCCGGTAATACCCCGCCCCCAGCGCCAGGATCGCGAGCGTCGCCAGCAGCCCCGGCACGCCCGTCTCCAGGTCCAGCATGTCGGCCCACAGCACGCCGGCCAGCGCCAGCAGCACGAGAACCGGGCCCGCCGGAAACAGCTTCGCGCGCGCCAGCGTGCCGGACGTGGCGCCGCTGCGGCGGCCGACCATGGCGGCGACGCAGAGGGTGGCGTAGGTCGCGACGTTGCCGTTGGCCAGGATGGTGACCAGCACGCTCAGCGGCAGGAAGCAGCAGGCCAGGCCGCACGCGCCCACGGCCAGGGTCGCCGCGTGCGGGGAGCCGAAGCGCGGGTGCACGCGGGCCATCGCACGGCCGGGCGCGCCGGGCCAGGCGCCGTCGCGCGCGCTGGCAAAGAGCTGGCGGCCGGCGCTGAGCACGATGGCGATCATCGCGTTGAAGATCGCCGCCGCGACAGCCAGGCTGATGATCCTGGCCAGCAGGGGGCCGCCGGTTCGGGCGATGAAGTCGGGGATCGGTGCGGCCGCCGTCGACAATCCTGCCAGGCCGGGCGCCCCGGCGACGACGCCCGCCATCGGCACCAGCTCGACCAGTGCTGCGATGGCGAGCGACCCGTACACCACGGCGGCCACGCTGCGATGCGCGTCGCGGATTTCCTCGGCGAAGAAGATGACCGAGCCGTAGCCGTTGAACGCGTAGATGCCGCCCGCGGCGCCGAGCCCGAGCACCGCCCACGGCACCGCGCGGAGGCCGCCGCCGGACGCGGCCATCACCGGATGCAGCATGCGCGCGGCCGCATCCGGCTGGGCGTGGGTGAAGCCGAGCCAGGCCACGGCGGCCAGCGAGGCCAGTTCGCAGGCCAGCAGCACCCCGGTGACCAGCGCGTTGGTGCGTATGCTGAGCACGGCGAGCACCGTCACCAGCGCGACCAGCACCAGGGCCGTGGGCACCAGCGGCAGGCCCGGCAGCACGGCGCGCAGGTAGCCGCTGGCACCCAGGCCGGACAGCGACATGGCCAGGCACAGGCCGAACAGGTTGACCGACAGCATGGCGAAGCCGGCGGCAGGCCCCAGGATGCGGCCCGCGATGGTGTATTCGCCGCCCGCGCTGGGCATGGCGGAGCCGAGCTCGGCATAGACCGACGCCATGGCGATGCCGAGCGCCACGGCGGCCGCGAAGCACAGCAGGGCGCCGCTGCCGGCGGTGCGGATGACGTCGGAGCCGACGATGAACACGCCGATGCTGGGGGACAGGCCCGCCAGCGTGACCAGCAGGCCGTCGAACCGGCTCATGTCGCGGCGGAGCGAGGGTGCCGCCTCCGCCACGGTCACGCTACGGGGCGAGGGCGGACGGGATGTCCGTGCAGCTGAAATCACAGCCCTTGAACAGCAGGCTGCAACCGGCTTCCCGCGCCGAGGCATAGGCGAAGCAATCGCCCATGTTGAGCTGCGCGGGATGGCCGCGTTCCTTGCCGAACCGCACGAACGCGGCCAGGGCCATGACACCCTCGCGCCTCGTCACCGGAACGATCTTTATGCCGGCCACGTCGATGAAGTCGCTGACCACCGTCTCTGCACGGGTCATGTTCCCGGCGTAGATCCTGCCCACGGCAAGCACGGCCTCGTAAACCGCGAGAGGGGAGGTGATCGGCGTTCGCGCGGCTTGCAGCGCGTCAGCCAGCAGCATGGCCTCCGACTCGCTGGCGAGGATGGCGACGATGGCGGACGCGTCAACGAACATCAGTCTTCGTCGTTCAGGGCATCATAAAAAGCCTTATCGGCTTCGAGCCCCGTTTTCGGCCAGGAAGCCACCCGGGCCTGCAGCGGTTTCAGGCGCTCTCGCAAGGGAACACCCTCGTCTAATCGGCGCAGCTCGTTTTCCAACGCGAGCCTCACCGCCTCGGTCTTGTTGACGTTCCTGCGGCTGGCAAGCCGTTCGGCCAGCAGGTTCACCGCCTCGCTACGGATGTTCAGGGGCATCGCTCAGTCCGTGTAGACACGCTGATGAAGAGGTACACACAAAGCGCCGACTCAAGCAATGCCGGCGCGCAGCAGGTCGTGGATGTGCACCAGGCCAACCGGGCGGCCTGCCTCGACCACGAAAATGCAGGTGATGCGCGCCTCGTTCATCCGCGCCAGCGCGGCGACGGCGAGCGCGTCGGGCGGCAAGATCGTCGGGCGGCGGCCCATGGCGTCGCGCACCGGGCGGTCGGTAAAACCCTGGCGGAAAGCGCGGCGCAGGTCGCCGTCGGTCAGTGCGCCGACCAGAGCGCCCGACGCGTCCACGACGCCCGCGATGCCGAAGCGTTTGGAGGTCATCTCGACGATGCCCTCGGACAGGGTGGCGTTCGTGCCGATCACCGGCAGCTCGTCGCCGGTATGCATCAGCGTGCGAATCTGCAGCAGCCTGGCGCCCAGCTTGCCGCCTGGATGGAACTGCTGGAAGTCGCGCGCCGAAAACCCGCGCTGCTCCAGCAGCAGGATGGCCAGCGCGTCGCCGGCGGCCATCTGCATCGTGGTGCTCGTGGTCGGTGCGAGGCCGTTCGGACAGGCCTCCTGCGCTTGCGGCAGCACCAGCGCCACGTCGGCTGCCCGGCCGAGCGCGCTGCCGGCCTGGGCGGTCAGCGCGACCAGAGGCACCTCGAACCGGCGCGTGTAGGCGACCACGTCGGCGAGCTCGGGCGTCTCCCCCGACCAGGACAGCGCCAGCACCACGTCGGTCTCGCGGATCACGCCGAGGTCGCCGTGGCTGGCTTCGGCGGGGTGGACGAAATGGCTGGGCGTGCCGGTGGAGGCGAGCGTGGCCGCGATCTTGCGCCCGACATGGCCCGACTTGCCCATGCCGCTGACGATGACGGTACCCGTGGCCGCCCCGATGATTGCGGCCGCGCGGGCGAAAGCATCGGCCAGGCCGTGCGGCAAGGCCGCGCGCAAGCTTGCCAAACCCGCTTGTTCACAGCCAATTGTTCGATCGACGCTGATTGCAGACTGCGCTCTGCTGTCTCCTGAGACAGTTGGAGTCGTGTTCATCCTGCCACTTTGCTCAGATGGCACGGGCGGTCGGACCACAATCTCCAAGTAAGACTTTGGCCTTCAAGACGTCGGCCAATTCGGCAATTCGCGTCGCATGAACTCGTCGAACAGCGGAACCGTGAATGCGGTGTCTCCATGAGCAGGACTGTAAATCATGCCTTTCGCGATCAAGCCGGAGCGGATCGGCGCAACGCTTGTGACATTGGCTGCATACACCTTTGCAATGTCTCCGGATCGATGTGAGCCGGGACCGAGCTCCGCAAGCGCTCTCATGTAGCGGCGCTCGGTCGGCGTCATGCGATCAAGGCGGACGCGGAAGAAACTCTGATCAAGCTTGGCTATGGCGAGATCATGCGATCGGATGACATCGTTTTTCGTGATCGGGCTAGCATGGGCAGTAAGCCAAGCGAAATGGCCCCATTCCTGCTTGCCGTTACGCTGTCCTGAGTCTCGCGCGACTGGTGCGAGGCCTGCGAGGCT
>CALMVI010000014.1:0-11408 GCA_937873095.1 uncultured Acetobacteraceae bacterium
ATCTGTCCTATGCTAGCGCGCATGGGGCTCCGCCCCTGGACCCCGCTGGGGTTTGGAACCCCAGACCCCCATTTCTTAGTATGAGGATTCAAAGGCTCGCCTTTGACGGGTCTTGATCACCTGTCCCGATCCCGGGTGACATGCCAGGCGAAACACGCGGCCAGCCTGTCTGGGATGCCCGGTGCGTTGGCCTTTGCCCAGGCATCGATGCTGCCTTCCTCGTTCGGCGCGGCACCGCCGCTCCATAGGGTCACGTAGCGTCCCGACGCAGGATCGCCGGCGTAGAACAGGAACGCCTCGTCTGCGACATGGGTGTCGACGTACAGGATCCGCCACCGTCCATCACGGAACGACTCCAGCAAATCGACCTTCCGCACGTTGAGCTGCTTGGCGATTGCTCCAGCAAGGCCAGGCTCGCCGGCGGCTGCAGCCCTGTCCACGCCGTCGCAGGGCGAGGCCTGGGCGGACGACAGGCAGGCCGACAGGAGCAGCCATGCGAGCGTGCCCGCCCATGGCCGGTGCATCGCCTTACGGTCCGACATAGCGAAACCACCTCGCCGTTCCATACCAGCGGCTGCTTGAAGGGCCGAAGACCGGTCCGCCCGTTTGCGACGCACTCCACACGTCCATTCCGGGGCCGGTATTCACACCATAAATGACCACATGGCCCGGAAACGACCCGACATCGCCCAGTTGCGGGGCGCCGACCACCGGCTGAAACAGCGAACTCGTTGCGAAAGCACCGCTCGTCATCCGCCCGATGGGCATGCCAGCCTGGGCGTATATCGCCGAGACCGATCCGGAGCAGTCCGCTCCGGCCTTGGTCGCGCCCCCATAGACGTAGGGAACCTGGGATGCCGACCAGTCCTGGGCTGCCGTCGCCACCGCGTTTTGTTGTTCGGGCGTCACGCGTTCCTCGTCAATGCGCGGCAGGCGCCTGCGCCTTGGCGCCGGGCTTGTAGTCGGAGAACAGGAAGGTGAACGGCACGATGCAGAACGCCGCCGCCGCGCAGATGCTGAACACGTCCGAATAGGCGAGCACGGCAGCCTGCGTGCGCAGGGTCTGGTAGATCAGCCCGACCGCGGTGTCGTGGGTGGTGCCGGCCGCGTGCCCCATGCTCAGCAGGCGCGCCTGGGTCTGCTGCACCAGCGCGTTGTACGGCTGGTTGAGCGGCGTCAGGTTCTGCGACAGGTAGGACGAGCGCACCTGCGTCCGCGTGGTGATCAGCGCGGTCGCCATCGAGATGCCGACCGACCCGCTGACGTTGCGGAACATGGTGTACAGCGCCGCGGCGTCGCCGTTCAACTCGCGCGGCAGGCTGGAATAGGCGATCGTCGAGATCGGCACGAACATGAAGGCAAGCCCCACCGTCTGCGTCGCCCGCAGCATGGCCAGGTGGGTGAACGTCATGTCGGGCGTCAGCCGGCTGGCGTAGAGCAGCGCGAACCCCATGATGATGAAGCCGGTGGTGACGAGGTAGCGCGTCGGCACCAGCGGCAGCACGCGCGTGACGATCGGGATGAGGCAGATGATCACCACGCCGCCCGGTGACAGGATCAGCCCGGCAAGCGTCGCCGTGTAGCCCACCACCTGCTGGGCGAATTGCGGGATGATCACCGCGCTCGAATACAGGATGAACCCCATGCAGGCGATCATCAGCACGCCGAGCGCGAAGTTCGGATCGCCCATCACGTGCAGGTTCACCACCGGCCGCTTGGCGGTGAGCAGCCAGCCGATGGCCCCGGCGATGCCCAGGAAGGCCAGCAGGAACATGACCCTGATGAACGGCGAGCTCAGCCAGTCCTCGTCCTCGCCCCGGTCGAGCGCCACCTGCAGGCAGCCCAGCCCCAGGGTGATCAGCGCGATGCCGATGTAGTCGATCCCGCGGCTGCGGCGGTTCTTGATCCAGGGCGGATCCTCCACCAGCGCGCCCACGCCGAACAGCCCAAGCGCGCCGACCGGGATGTTGATGAAGAAGATCCAGCGCCAGCTGATGTTGTCGGTGATGTACCCGCCAAGCGTCGGCCCCAGGATCGGCGCCACGATCGTCGCGATCGCGACCACGCCGAGCGCGCGGCCGCGCTGCGCCGGCTCGAACGTGTCGAGGATGATGGATTGCTGGTTGGGCTGCAGCCCGCCGCCGAAAAAACCCTGCAGCAGCCGGAAGATGATCAGCTCCGGCAGCGAGGTCGAGGTGCCGCACAGGAACGAGAAGACGGTGAACATGCCGATGCAGATCATGAAATACCGCTTGCGGCCCAGCACCGTGGAGAGCCAGCCGCTGATCGTCAGCACGATCCCGTTGGCGACCAGGTAGCTGGTCAGCGCCCACGTCGCGTCGTCGTAGCTCGAGGACAGGCTGCCCGCGATGTGCGGCAGCGACACGTTCACGATGGTGGTGTCGAGCACCTCCATGAAGGCCGCGACGGTGACGACGACCGCGATCAGCCAGGGATTGGCCCGGGGTTTCCAGGTGCTGTCGCTGCCGCTCATTTCAGATCGACCTCGGGGTCGACGGAGATGCCGAGCGGCAGCGGCTCCCCGGGATCGAGCCCCGCGTCGATGATGATCTTGACCGGCACGCGCTGCACGATCTTGACGAAGTTGCCGGTCGCGTTCTCAGGCGGGAAGGCGGTGAACTTGCTGCCGGAGCCGAGCTGCACGCTGTCGACATGGCCCGTCAGCCGCAGCTTCGGATAGGCGTCCACCGCCACGTGCACCTGCTGGCCGGGCCGCATGCGGTCGAGCTGGTTTTCCTTGAAGTTGGCGGTGATCCAGATCTCGGGCGAGACGATCGAGAATATCTGCTGGCCCGGGCTCACGTAGTTGCCCTGCTCCACGTTGCGCTTGGTCACCCAGCCGTCCTGCGGCGCGCGCACGACGCACCATTCGAGGTTCAGCTGCGCCTGCTTGACGCCGGCATCGGCCTGCCCGATCGAGCCCTGCAGCTGCTTGATCTGCGAGCTGCTCTGCTCGATGTTGGGGCGCACGGGCGTTGCCTGCTGCACCGCCGCCTGCGCCACGGCCACCTGCGCCTCGGCCGAGCGCAGGGCGGCGGTGGCGTAATCCACCTGCTGCCCGGTGGTCGCCGCACGCTGGATCGATTGCTGGCGCTTGTAGTCGGTCTGCGCCTTGAACAGGGTCGCCTCGGCATCCTGAAGCTGGGCGCGCGCCTGCTGCAGCCGGGCCGGGAAGTTGACCTGGGCGACCTGGTAGCTCTGGTTCGCCGCAGCCAGCTGGCCGCGGCTGGCGTCGAGCTGGCCCTGCGCCTGCTCCAGGCTGGCCTCGTACTGGCGCGGGTCGATATGGATCAGCGGGTCGCCGCGATGGACGAACTGGTTGTCGTTCACGTCGAGCGAGATGACCTGGCCGGTCACCCGCGGCGCGATGGTGACGGCCCGGCCGTCGGTGTAGGCGTCGTCGGTGCTCTCCACGTCCTTGGTCGACTGCCAGTAATACAGCCCGCCCGCGATCAGGCCGACCAGGACCACCACCATGCCCAGGCGGACGAACGGCCTGGCGCGCCGTCGCCGCTGTTCCTGCTTGCGCTCCGCCTCCTCGGCCCGCCTGGCATCGGTTCCGGCCTTCGGATCGGCTGGGCCCGCATCCAGCTTCGGTTCGCCTGGCGGTTGTTCGATATCGGCCATTCTAGAAGTCCTGGACAATCGGGCGGCTGACCGACCCGTTCGGTCATCGCTTGCGTGCACGTGGGCGGGCTGCCGAGTCAAGGCCAGGGAGCGTCATGCGCTAGCGTGCTTCGCACGACGCCCCTGGACCCCGCTGGGGTCTGGAACCCCAGACCTCCGATTTCGGGAATCGGATTAGCTTGCCAGCATGGCGGTGCGTTCGGGCTCGGTGTCGCCGGTGAATGCCTGGCTCCTGACCAGCCTGGCATACAGGCCGTCCTGCGCGATCAGGGCGGCATGGGTGCCGTGTTCCACCGCCCGTCCCTCCGCCATGACGACGACGAGGTCGGCGTCGCGGACCGTGGACAGCCGGTGCGCCACGATGATGGTGGTGCGCCCGGCCCGTAGCCTGGTCAGGGCAAGCTGGACGGCCGCCTCGCTTTCGGTGTCGAGCGCGCTGGTGGCCTCGTCGAGCAGCAGGATGCGCGGGTTGCGCAGCAGGGCGCGCGCCAGGGCCACGCGCTGGCGCTGGCCGCCGGACAGCATGCCGCCGCCTGTGCCGACGCGCGTCTCCAGCCCGTCCGGAAGCGCCTCGATGAACCCCGCGGCAGCGGCCGCCCTGGCCGCCTCCCAGATCTCGGCTTCGCTGGCGCCGGCGCGGCCCATGCCGATGTTGGCGCCCACGCTGTCGTCGAACAGCATGACGTCCTGGCCGACATAGGCGATGGAGTCGCGCAGGCTGGCCAGCGTCACGTGTCGCAAATCGGCGCCGTCCAGCACGATGCGGCCGGAGGTCACGTCCTTCAGCCGCGGGATCAGGGTGAGCGCGGTCGACTTGCCCGCGCCCGACGTGCCCACCAGCGCCACCGTCTGGCCGGGTTCGGCCGAGAAGGTCAGCCGGTCCAGCCCGGTGCGTCCGTCCGGATAGACGAAGCCCACATCCTGGAACTGCAGCCGCCCAGGACCCGCGGGCAGCGGCCGCGCGCCTTCCCGGTCGACGATGCTGGGCGCCTCGTCGATGACGCCGAACACCCGCAGCAATCCCGCCATCCCCTCCTGCAGCGCGGAGTTCAGCGCCCCCAGCGCGCGCACCGGGCGCGAGGCCAGCAGCAGCGCGGAGACGAAGCCGGTGAAGTCGCCGAGCGTGTTGCCGCCGCGGGCCGCCCGCCAGCCGGCGAACCCCAGCACGCAGGCGACGGCCACGCCGCCCAGCACTTCCAGGAAGGGGTCCACCCGCGCCCGGCTGCGGTTCATCCGAACCAGCGAACGGTAGAGCTGCTCGAAGCTTTCGGCCGCGCGGTGCATCTCGGCGCGTTCCAGCCGGTAGGCGCGCACGGTGCGCGCCTGGGCGAAACTCTCGTGCAGGAAGGTCGCGGTCTCGCCGGTACGCTCCTGCATCCCGCCCGACGCGCGCCGCACCCGCTTGCCCACGCGCTGGATAGGCACCGCCGCCAGCGGGTAGAGCGCGGCCGCGATCAGCGCGAACTCCCAGTCGAGGTAGAACATCGTGGCAGTCAGGCCGACCACGGTCACCACGTCGCCGACCGCGTTGACGGCGCGTATCATCGCCTCGCGCACCGTGGTCGCGTCGGTGGTGAAATGGGCGGCGAGTGCGGCTGGCGCCTCGCGTTCCATGGTGGCCAGGTCGCTGCGCACCAGGGTCGCGAACATGCGGTCCTGCAGCTCGCGGATCACCAGCAGCACCAGCTTGGTCACCAGCACCGTCTGCCCGTACTGGGCGGCCGCCTTGGCAGAGGTGATCGCCACGACCAGGGCCGGGATCTGGTAGAGGATGCGGCTGTCATGGGCCTCGAACATGCCCAGCGCGCGCTTGATCACCACGGGGTAGAGGGCGGTCAGCCCGGCCATCGCCGCGGTCAGGACCAGCACCAGGGCAAGCCGGCCGCGGTGGTGGACGACGTGCTCGCGCCACACCCGCCACATCATGGCCCGAATCGTCATCTGGTCGTGCATTCCCGGCCGAAAGCCCCTTGGTGGCAGGCGCTCAGTCCTCGGGGTCGTCCATCGCTGGGGCGTGGGCCGGGTCCTGCTCGCGGGCCTTCAGATGCCACAGCCGCTCGTGCGAGGCCATCAGCGGGGCGACCACCGCCTCCCGCCGGTCTGGCTTGGGGGCCACGCGCAGCAGCACAGTCTCCAGGATGGTCAGCAGTTCGGCGGCAACCTGCAGCTCGCCCTCGTCGCAGGCGTGGTCGAAGGCTGCCTGTATCTTGTCGCTCAGGCGGCGGCTGTAGCGCTCCTGGTCGGCGGACGGCGTGGCCTGTGACATGTTCTGCAACCGCGCTGTCCCAAACGGGAAACCACTATCACAAACGCCGCCTCGGTCAAAATCTTCTGCGGTCGAAATGGTCGCGCAGTCAGCAATGCGGCGGATGCATGTCCAGCGTCTGGAGCTTGCCGTCCATGGCGAAGTCGCCGAAATCCATCGCCAGGCCGTCAGCGACGCCGTTGACGAAATACTGCATGCCGATCTCGTAATCGGGCGTCTCGGCAGCGCTGCCGCGGTCGAAGAAGGCGATGTGCACCCGCCCCGACGCCAGCGGGGAGAGTGCCGCCCATTTCTGCGGCGTGGCGGCGTGCCAGTTCTCGACCGTCACGAACGTGTCCTGCGCGCCGTCGATGCCGGTGCCGTCGAACAGCGGCACAGAGAGGAACTTCCTGCCTGCGACCGCGGCGTCCAGCAACGCTCCCGTATGCGCCATCGGCAGCAGGGTGCCCTCGGGAAGCAGCACCGTCTTCTTCTCCGGGCTGGTGAAATCGGCGTGCCCGCGGCCGCCCGAGTGTTCCAGCGCGGCCGAGCCGTCCAGCTGGGCGGTGACGGCCTGATCGGTCACCTGCCTGGTGTGGAAGTCCAGATGGGTGCCGTCCTTGGACTCCATGGTGGCGTAGTCGGACACCATGTGGACCTCCTGGCCGTCCTTGTTGGTCAGGTCGATCACCAAATGCTGCGCGGTGGTCCAGGCGGTGCAGGTGTCGACCACGTCGTAGGTCATGGTCCCGTGCGCCTCGGTCACGTTCTGCTCGTGCGCGGTGTTCAGGCTGAGCGTGTAGAGGGCGTGGTGCGCGGCAAGCGGCGCCGCCTGCGCCCCGTTCTGCAGCACAAGGGCCAGCGTCAGCGGGGCGAGCAGCAGGACGGGCAAACGCATGCAGGCAGCTCCTGGAAACTGGCCCTGACATAGGCGGTGGGCCAAGGCTGCGCCAGCCGGCGGCCCGGACGAGGAACCCGCGAGGCGCAGTGCCGCTGTTGCCGCATGCAGCAGGACGCCGAGCTGACGCCCGCGCTGGCCCGCATGGCGGTGGACGAGGGTGCACGGCAGTTCTTCGCCGCGCGCCGCCTGCGCGTGGGTCCGTTCGTCGACGCGCATTTCTCGCTGCGGGGAACGCTGCGGCTGCACCGCGCGGCGCTGGGCTGGGACATCCTGCGCGCGCCGCTGAACCTGACCCTGGCCGGCCCGCAGATCCTGCTGCAGCTGCTGGCCCGCGCGCTGCGCCGCCCGCTGCCGCGCGCCGCCGCCCTGCTCGAACGGCCGATCCTGCTGAAGACCGCGGTATCGCGCCAGATCGAGTGGCTGGTGCTCACCGAACTGCTGCAGCTGCCGTTCGAGCAGGGCAGCCGGCGCTCGGACGCGGACGCGCTGAGCGAGGCGATCCTGGCCGTGCCAGGCTTGCGGGAGAGGATGGATGCAGCGCTCGCCGCCCTCGGCAGGCAGGGGCAGGACCCGGCGTTCCGCGCCCGGCTGGCCAACGCGGTGGCCGAGTACGGCGTCACCCGGGCCGCGGCGGCAGAGATCACCACCGGCCTGCTGAACCTGGGCGTAGGCGGCCTGACGCTGCATAAGCTGACGCCTGGCGCCGCCTCGCTCGGCCCCGCTTTGGCCGGCACGGTGGCACAGTCGGCGGCCGTCGGCGCGTTCCCGCTCGGCGGCTGGGCAGGTGCTGTCTGGTACGGCTGGTTCCCCGCCGCACCCACCGCCGGCCTGATCGCGGCGGCGACCGGCGGGCTGATGCTGGCCGCGACCACCTTCGCCGCGTTCGCCGGCATCCTATCTGATCCCGTACAGCGCGCGCTCGGGCTGCACCGGCGGCGGCTGCTGCGCATGATCGACGCGCTGGAGCGGCAGTTCTTCGACCGGGAGGCGGCAGGGTTCGCCGTGCACGACCACTACGTCGCCCGTCTGCTCGACGTGTTCGACATCGTCGGCGCGGCGTTGCGGCTGGCACGGCTGTGATGGGCCGCCTGCAACCGGGCGGGTGCGGCCTGCCTTACAGCGGCATCGCCGATCGCGGCGCACTCACCCGGGAACGCAAGCATGACACAGGCCGTCGGTTACGCCGCCCAGCACTCCTTCAGCCGGCTCAAGCCGATCACCTTCGAGCGCGACGACCCCAAGGCCCGCGAGGTCGACATCGAGATCCTGTACTGCGGCGTCTGCCACTCCGACATCCACCAGGTGAAGAACGAGTGGTCCAACACCGTCTATCCCTGCATGCCGGGCCACGAGATCGTCGGCCGCGTCACCCGGATCGGCAGCGCGGTGAGCCGCCACAAGGTCGGCGACATGGTGGGCGTGGGCTGCATGGTCGACAGCTGCCGTGCCTGCGAGCCGTGCCGCAGCCACGAGGAGAACTACTGCGAAGGTCCGAACAGCTGGCTGGCCACGTACAACGGCCCGATGATGCCGAAGGCGAAGGTGCTGACCGGCACCAACATGTATGGGCGCGACAACACCTATGGCGGCTATTCGAGCTCGATCGTGGCGCCGGAGGATTTCGTGCTGAAGATTCCGGCGGCGCTGAAACCCGAGGTGGCGGCGCCGATCCTGTGCGCGGGCGTCACCACCTACTCGCCGATGAAGCATTGGGGCGTGAAGTCGGGCGACCATGTCGGCATCATCGGTTTCGGCGGCTTAGGCGACATGGCGGCCAAGATCGCCGTCGCGATGGGCGCCCGCGTCACCATCTTCACCCGCACGAAGGAGAAACTGGAAGAGGCCCGCCGGCTTGGCGCGGAGGGAGTGCTGGAGAGCGACAAGGAGGCCCAGGGCAAGCTGAAGGCAAGCTTCGACTTCATGCTCAGCACCATCCCCGAGAAGCACGACCTGAACCCCTTCATGCCGATGCTCAAGCGCGACCGGACCATCGTGGTGGTGGGCGCGCTGGAGCCACTCGCACCGGTCAACAACCAGGAGCGCGCGATGCACCGCACCAGCGTCGCCGGCTCCATCATCGGCAGCATCGCCGACACGCAGGAGGTGCTCGATTTTTGTGCCAAGCACAGCATCGGGCCCGATATCCAGGTGATCCCGATCCAGGACATCAACCACGCCTACAAGGAAGTTCTCAATGGCGACGTGCGCTTCCGCTACGTGATCGACATGGCCTCGCTCAAGCAGGAGGAGGCGTGATTTATGGGTGAATGCGCTTGAATTTTACTGTGCGCGCGGTGGGGTGCCAGAGCGCACCCCACCCTACGGGTGTTTGAGCTGTTGGCCGATGGGCTGCTTGAGCGCCGCCGTGATGATGTCGGCCATCGCCTGGGCCAGGCAGGCATAGCCGCGGTTGTTCATGTGGAACCCGTCGACCGCGATGAACTCGTCGTAGGGCACGCCGGCGGCCGCCCAATGGTCCATCAGCGTGCCGCGGGAAAACAGGTTGACGCCGGTTTCCTCGGCGATGTCGCGCATCGCCTGGTCCATCACCGCGTGCTCCGGCGCGGCGAGGATGCGGGGGGAACGCTGGTTGTCCATCAGGATGATGTCCGCGCCAGCCGCCTTGAGCTTGGCGATACCCTCCTCCACCAGGTGCCGGAACACCTTGGGCGATTCGTCGCGGACCGCGCCGTTCGCCCCGACCTGCCAGATCACCAGCTGCGGGTGCACCGCCAGCACGTCGGCGTCCAGGCGCGCCAGCTCCTCCGGCGCGTCCTGCCCGCCTATGCCGCGATTGACGATCGCGAAATCGGCCTTGGTCAGGGCGTCGTTGAGCGCGCGCTGCAGCAGCGCGGGGTAGGAGTGGGCGATGTCGGTCGCCATCCAGCCGCGGGTCGAGGAGGAGCCGAGTGCGACCGCCAGCAACGGCTGGTTGGTAGCCAGGGCGGACCGCGTGTGCGGCAGGAGGGGAATGGGCAGGTCGCCCGAGGGCGGGCAGGTTTCACACAAAGCCGGCGCGTGCGCCAGCAACACCAACCTCAGAACGGCGCCCGCAAGCCTGGCCTTTCTGACGGCTGACGGCTGACGGCTGACGGCTGGCTTCAGGTGGCCGTGCCCCCGACGGTCAGCCCCCTGATCTTCAGGGTTGGCTGGCCGACGCCGACCGGAACGCCCTGGCCGTTCTTGCCGCAGGTGCCGATGCCGGGGTCGAGCGCCATGTCGCCGCCCACCATCTCGACCTTGGTCAGGCTGTCCGGCCCGTTGCCGATCAGGGTGGCGCCCTTCACCGGCGCGGTCACGCGTCCGTTCTCGATCAGGTAGGCTTCGCTGGCCGAGAACACGAACTTGCCCGAGGTGATGTCCACCTGGCCGCCGCCGAAATTGACCGCGTAGAGGCCGCGTTTCACCGATCCGATCATTTCCTCGGGGCTGTGCGTGCCGTTCAGCATCACCGTGTTGGTCATGCGCGGCATGGGCGTGTGGGCGTAGCTCTCGCGCCGGCCGTTGCCGGTGGAGCGCACGCCCATCAGCCGGCCGTTCAGGCGGTCCTGCAGGTAGCCGGTCAGTATGCCGTCCTCGATCAGCACGGTGCGGCTGGACGGCGTGCCCTCGTCGTCGATGGTGAGCGAGCCGCGGCGGTCGGGCAGCGTGCCGTCATCGACCACGGTGACGCCCGGGGAGGCCACGCGCTGGCCCATCAGGCCCGCGAACGCGCTGGTTTTCTTGCGGTTGAAATCGCCCTCGAGCCCGTGGCCGATCGCCTCGTGCAGCAGGATGCCCGGCCATCCGTTGCCCAGCACGACCTCCATCTCGCCGGCGGGCGCGGGCACCGAGTCGAGCTTCAGCACGGCCTGGCGCAGCGCCTCGTCCACAGCCGCGCGCCAGGTTTCCGGCGCGAGCATGCGATCAAAACCCTCTCGGCCGCCAAGGCCGTGCGTGCCCGATTCGCGCTTGCCGTCACGTTCGACCACGACCGAGACGTTCAGGCGCACCAGCGGGCGCAAATCCGCGGTCCTGCTGCCGTCGGCGCGCAGGATCTGCACCGCCTGCCATTCGCCGTGCAGCGACGTCATCACCTGCCTGACGCGGGGGTCCTTCGCGCGTGCGTAGGCGTCGATCTCGGACAGCACCGCGGCCCGGCCGGCAAAGCCGTCATGGGTGATCGGGCTCGCGTCCGAGTACAGCCGTGCGTTGGTGCCGTTCGGGGCGACCGACAGCGACCCCGTCCGCCCGCCGCGCACCGCCGACACGGTGCCGGCCGCCCGCTTCAGCGCCGAGTCCGACAGTTCGCCGGCATGCGCGTACCCTGTCTCCTCGCCCAGCACGGCGCGCAGGCCGAACCCCATGGCGGTGTCGTAGTTGGCGGTGCGTATGCGCCCTTCCTCGAGCGAGATGCTCTCGGACTCGCGGTATTCGAGGAACAGCTCGCCGTCATCGGCGCCGGCCAGCGCGTCGGCGGTGATCCGCTCGGCGGCACCGCGGTCGAGCGTCGAGTCGGCGCGGTTGAAGAAGAGGTCGTCGGTGGCGGCCAAGGCGGACATCGAGTGATCCTGACTGTAAGAGCAGATCCCGGTCAGACGGACTCGTCTGGCCGGGTGAAGATGCTCGTCAAAC
>CALMVI010000014.1:11508-19012 GCA_937873095.1 uncultured Acetobacteraceae bacterium
AGAGCAGATCCCGGTCAGACGGACTCGTCTGGCCGGGTGAAGATGCTCGTCAAACAACGAGCCAGAGCCTGTGGAGTGAACGCAAGTGAACGGAACATGCTCTAGCGCGCGCCGCGAAGGGTGTGGGTCAGCACCAGCGCGGAGGCGAGCAGTGCCACCGCGGTAGCCTGGTGGGCGATGGCCAGGGGGACGGCCACCCCGGTGATCAGCGTGGTGACGCCGAGGCCGTACTGCGTGAGCACCGCGCAGCCCAGCACGGCAAGCGCCAGCCCGCAGGCGGTCGGCAGCACGCGGTGCCGCAGCACGCCGACCAGTATGGTGGCCAGCGCAGCAGTCGCGGTGGCCGTCGCGAGCAGGCGGTGGTCGAACTGCACGGCGGTCACGTTCTCGAACAGGTTGCGCCAGACCGGGTGAAGGTCGGCGTAGCCGGCCGGAAACAGCCGCCCATCCATCAGCGGGAAGGTGTTGTAGACCAGCCCCGCATGCAGCCCGGCGGTGAAGCCGCCCGCCACGATGGTGAGGCCGACGAGGCAGGCTGTCGCGACCGCCAGCCGCCTAAGCCCGGCCCCGCCCAGGATGGAGGTGGCGACAGGGATGCGGGTGGACAGCGCGGTCCACAGCACGGCGGAGAACAGGCTGAGCGCCAGGCACAGATGGATCACCAGCCGATAGGGCGAGACCGCGGTCGCCTCGGCCGAGAAGCCGGACTTGACCATGAACCAGCCGACCGCGCCCTGCAGCCCGCCCAGGGCGAACAGCAGCAGCAGGCGCGGCACCATGCGGCGCGGTATGGCGCCGGTCACAGCGAAGAACACCAGGGGTAGGAAGAACACCACGCCGATCAGCCGGCCCCAGGCGCGATGCGCCCATTCCAGCCAGAAGATCGACTTGAACCCGGCAAGGTCCATGCCCGGATGCAGCAGCGCGTATTGCGGGATGGTCTTGTAGAGCGCGAACAGGCGGTTCCACTCGCCCGCCGACAGCGGCGGCAGCGCGCCCGACAGCGGCGCCCACTCCATGATCGACAGCCCCGAGCCGGTCAGCCGCGTGGCCCCGCCCAGCACCACCATGCCGAAGATCATGAAGGCGATGACGAACAGCCAGCTCGCCACGCGATGCCGGCGGCGCCGCTCGAGCGCGGCTTCGACACTGGGAAAGGAACGGTCGTCGAAAGGCATCGCGACAGGCTACCGGCTGCTGGATTGGGTGGAAAGCCGAAACTGGCGTGCTTTCCCGTCGGCAGTTCAGGTGCTACCGCCGCACCCCCATGCAAGCCCCGCCCGATCTTTCGCCAGGCGAACCGCCGCTCGTTTCCGTCGTGGTGCCGGTGCGCAACGAGGCGGCCAACATCGCCCCCCTGATCGCCGAAATCCGCGCGGCCCTGGCCGGCATCGCCCACGAGATCGTCTATGTCGATGACGGCAGCACGGACGCGACGGGCGAGGCGCTGCGGCTGGAGGCGGCGATGCGGCCGCTGACCGTGCTGCGCCACCGGACGGGGTGCGGCCAGAGTGCCGCCATCGTGACCGGCATACGGGCGGCGCTGGGCGTGTGGGTCGCGACCCTGGACGGCGACGGGCAGAACGATCCGGCCGACATCCCGACGCTGCTGGCCCGTGCGCTGCCGACCAGCGGGCCGGTGCTGATTGCCGGCCACCGCACCAGGCGGCAGGACAGCCCGGTGAAGAAGATCGCCTCGCGCGCCGCCAACGCGATCAGGGCGCGGCTGCTGGGCGACGCGACGCCAGACACGGGATGCGGGTTGAAGGTGTTCCGCCGGGCGGCGTTCCTGGAGCTGCCTGCGTTCGACCACATGCATCGCTTCCTGCCTGCGTTGTTCATCCGGGCGGGCGGGCACGTCGTCTCGGTGCCGGTGGGCCACCGTGCCCGCACCAGGGGTGCGTCGAAATATGGAACTCTGGACCGGCTCTGGGTTGGAGTGTTCGACCTGCTTGGCGTCGCCTGGCTGCAGCGGCGCTGGACCCGGCCGGTCCTGGAAGCGGACCGGGGCGCGCCACACCCCACCGAGGGCCGATCGGCCCTTGAAACCCAAGTGTGAAGGTTGCTGATGGAAGAGCGCAACGTTGCTACGGTCGTCGGCGGATCGGGCTTCATCGGCCGCTACGTGGTCAAACGCCTGGTCACGGCGGGCCACGTGGTGCGCGTGGCGGTGCGCGACCCCGAACGGGCGAAGTTCCTCCGGGTAATGGGCCCGATGGGCAAGGTGGTGCCGCTCTACGCCAATATCGCGTCCGACGGCACCATGGCGCGCGCCGTGGACGGTGCGGAAGTGGTGGTCAACCTGGTAGGCATCCTGGCCGAGCGGGCGGCCGGTGACTTCTCAAAGCTGCAGGCGGAGGGCGCGGGGCGGGTGGCGCGGCTGTCGGCCGCCGCCGGGGTCAGGCACCTGGTGCAGGTCTCGGCCATCGGCGCCGACCCGGACAGCCCCGCGCAATACGCCCGCACCAAGGCGCAAGGCGAAGCGCTGGTGCGCGAGCATTTCCCGGCTGCCACCATCCTTCGCCCCTCTCTGGTGTTCGGACCGGAAGACAAGTTCTTCAACCGCTTCGCCTCTCTGGCGATGATCTCGCCGGTGATGCCCGTCATCGCCGGCGCCAGCCGCTTCCAGCCGGTTTACGTGGGCGACGTGGCCGATGCGGTGATGGCGGCCCTGACGCGGACCGATGCGGCGGGGCGGCTCTACGAGCTGGGCGGCCCCAAGGTGATGACGTTTCGCGAGATACTCGGATGGATCCTGGCGCAGACCGGCCGCCACCGTCCGCTGGTGAGCGTGCCGGACGCGGCGGCGCGGTTGATGGCCGCGGTGCCGTTCAGCGGGCTGACCGCCGACCAGCTGCTGATGCTCAAGCGCGACAACGTGGCCGACCCGACGCTGCCAGGGCTGGCCGAGCTCGGCATCATGCCGACGCCCATCGACCTGATCGTCCCCGGCTACCTCGCCCGCTACCGCAAGGGCGGGCTTCGCGCGGGCACGCCAGACTAGGGCCGTATCGGCCGTATCGAAGCGCCACAAGCGACGGCAAGGTCGCTTGTGGCCGTGAATAGCCGTAGGGTCGGGTCAGCCATGCTGACCAATCGTGCGAAAATGTCTCGCTTCTGATGGTTAACGTACACAGTATTGCCTCGGGTGCGGCGTCTGAGCCGCCGTGGAGACGCCCATGGCCGAGAGCATGCTGCAATTCACCCGCGTGCCGCAGCATCAGCCTGACAAGCGCGACGTCGACGAGCGGCGGACCGACTTCTCGGAAATCTACCAGGAGTTTGCGACCACGCGGGCGCAAGGCCAGTCCAGCCGGTGCAGCCAGTGCGGCGTGCCGTTCTGCTCCATCCACTGCCCGCTGAACAACAACATCCCCGACTGGCTGAAGCTGACCGCCGAGGGACGGCTGGACGAAGCCTACGAGGTGAGCGCGGCCACCAACAATTTTCCCGAGATCTGCGGCCGCATCTGCCCGCAGGACCGGCTGTGCGAGGGCAACTGCGTGATCGAACGCGGGTTCGAGAGCGTGACGATCGGCGCGGTCGAGCGGTTCATCACCGACCATGCCTGGACCCAGGGGTGGGTGCGACCGGTGCGCCCGCGGGCCGAGCTGCAGCAATCGATCGGCATCGTCGGCGCCGGCCCTGGCGGGCTGGCGGCGGGCGAGGAGCTGCGCCGGCGCGGCTACCAGGTGCACGTGTACGACCGGCACGACCGGGCGGGCGGGCTGATGATGTACGGCATCCCCGGCTTCAAGCTGGAAAAGGAGATCGTGACGCGGCGCTGGCGGCTGCTGGAGGAGGGCGGGATACGCTTCCACCTCAACTGCGAGGTGGGGCGCGACGTCTCCTTCGCCGAGCTGCGCGCGCGGCACGATGCGGTGCTGCTGGCGACCGGCGTGTATCAGGCGCGCGAGCTGGGCGGGCCGGGGTCCGGCCTGCCTGGCATAGTCAAGGCGCTGGATTTCCTGATCGCGTCGAACCGCAAGGGGCTGGGCGACGACGTGCCGGATTTCGACTCCGGCCTGCTGGATGCGCGCGGCAAGAACGTGGTGGTGATCGGCGGTGGCGACACGGCGATGGATTGCGTGCGCACCTCCGTCCGCCAGGGTGCGGCCTCTGTCACCTGCCTGTATCGCCGCGACAAAGCCAACATGCCCGGCTCGCTGCGCGAAGAGAAGAACGCCGAGGAGGAGGGGGTGCAGTTCGAATGGCTGTCCGCCCCCGAGGCGTTCCCCGGCGACAACCACGTGAGCGGGGTGCGCGCGGTGCGCATGCGGCTGGGCTTGCCGGACGCCTCCGGCCGCCAGTCGGTGGAGCAGGTGGATGGCAGCCAGTTCACCAAGCCCGCCGACCTGGTGATCAAGGCGCTGGGTTTCGATCCCGAGCCGCTGCCAAAGCTGTGGGGGTGCGAGGCGCTGGAGGTGAGCCGGTGGGGCACGGTGCGCGTCAACCACCGCTCGTTCCAGACATCGCTGCCTGGGGTGTTTGCCGCGGGCGACATCGTGCGCGGGGCGAGCCTGGTGGTGTGGGCGATCCGCGACGGGCGGGATGCCGCGGCGCAGATGCACGCGTATTTGCAGCCGAGCGCGCGCGTGCCGATGCTGGCGGCGGCGGAGTGATTGCTGGGTAAGTTCGGTCTGCGTTTGAAAGGGTGGATATGAACGGCGAAATGGAGTTGATGGAAAAATATTTGAAGATTGCGAATTTGCAGGCTGATACGGTGTTGAAGGAAACGCAGAACCGCCTTGAGCCCTGGAAGCTGGTCGTCTCGGCGATGGCCGCTGGCGGTGTTTTGGGCGGTGCAATCGTGGGTGGCTTTGCAGCCATTCTCCATCTGGCCAGGTAAGATGTGCCGTTTGCGTTCGAACCACATGCAACCACGTAGGGTGGGCATCAGCCCTCGACAGAAGAGGTGGGCTGAAACCCACGCGTACGCTTGCTGGCGGCGGAGTAGCCGGGTGATGGCAACCGCGATGCGGCGCAGCAAGACATGAGTTTCCGGACCATGACTCCGCAAGCGAGGAATGCTTTGTCGGAGATGGTAAATGAGGCTCTCGTTGATATTTCCGGGAAAGCCAAGCTCCTTGCAGTTCAAAACGCGTTAGTTGATGCACTCGAGAAAAGTCGATTTAACTCTGAACGCGCACATCAGATGTTTCAGATGGCTATTGAAAGAGCTGTATGGGACCGATTTGGTGCGGTGGGTGCCCAAGCGACAAGGGCAACACGAGGCTGCGGTATTGTTGAATCTCTAGCGTTGCGCGAGACCGCAGCATTTGTCGAAACGACGGGCGCTAAGGACCAACGCGTCGCGAGGCGGGGTCTTCTTGGTTTGCTCGTCGGGAAATAGGTCGGGAACAGAATCAATGAGTGTAGAGACGGCTAGTGACTTCCTTGCCGACTGGAAGACGAATTGCCTCGTTATAAAGGATACGTATTTGCCAGCCCAGGAGCACGATGCCTGCGGCGTAGGCCTCATTGCTTCCCTAGACGGCAAGCCGCGGCGCGCGGTGGTGCAGGCGGGCATCGATGCGCTCAGCGCGCTGTGGCATCGCGGCGCGGTGGATGCGGACGGCAAGACCGGCGACGGGGCGGGCATCCACATCGAGATACCGCAGGATTTTTTCGCCGAAGCCATCGAGCGCGGTGGCGAACGCGCGCAGGACGGGCAGATCGCGGTCGGCCAGGTGTTCCTGCCGAAGACCGATTTCTCGGCGCAGGAACGCTGCCGGCAGATCGTGGAGACCGAAATCCTGCGCTTCGGCTACCAGATCTATGGCTGGCGGCAGGTGCCGATCGACGTCTCCGTGATCGGCGAAAAGGCCAACGCCACGCGGCCGGAAATCGAACAGATCATGGTGCGCAACACGCTGCGCAGCGCGGCCGAGCGCTTCGAGCGCGACCTCTACGTCATCCGGCGCCGTATCGAGAAGGCGGCGATCGCGGCGCAGATACCCGAGCTGTACATCTGCTCGCTGTCCTGCCGCTCGATCATCTACAAGGGCATGTTCCTGGCCCAGCATCTCGCGACATTCTATCCTGACCTGACCGACGAGCGTTTCGTCTCGCGCTTCGCGATCTACCACCAGCGCTACTCCACCAACACGTTTCCCACCTGGAAGCTGGCGCAGCCGTTCCGCACGCTGGCGCATAACGGCGAGATCAACACGGTGTCCGGCAACACTAACTGGATGAAGAGTCATGAGACCCGCCTGGCCGCGGGCGAACTCGACGCCTACATCGACGACATCAAGCCGGTGATCCAGGCGAGCGGTTCGGATACCGCCGTGCTCGACAACGTTTTTGAATTGCTGATCCACGCCGGCCGCGACGCGCCGATGGCCAAGGCGCTGATGATCCCCGCCAGCATCGGCAACGACGCCACCATGAAGCCGGCGCATGCCGACATGTTCCATTACTGCAACGCTGTGATGGAACCCTGGGACGGGCCGGCGGCACTCTGCGCCACCGACGGGCGCTGGGCGATCGCCGGGCTGGACCGCAACGGGCTGCGCCCCCTGCGCTACTCCGTCACCAGCAACGGCATGCTGATCCTGGGGTCGGAAACCGGCATGGTGCTGGTCGAGGAAAGCGAGATACTGGAGAAGGGGCGCATCGGTCCGGGCGAGATGGTCGGCGTGGATCTCGACACCGGCAAGTTCCTCAAGGACCTCGACCTTCTCGACATGCTCGCCGCCCGCCATCCGTATGGCGAGTGGACCGCGCGGGTGCGCAAGATCGACCACATTGTGAAGACCGACGCGCCGGAGCCCGCCCATTTCCAGGGCGAGACGCTGCGCCGCCGCCAGCTCGCCGTCGGCATGACGCTTGAGGAGCTGGAGATGATCCTTCACCCGATGGTGGAGGACGGCGTGGAAGCCACAGGCAGCATGGGCGACGACACGCCGATTGCCGTGCTGTCGGAACATTATCGCGGCCTGCACCACTACTTCCGCCAGAACTTCGCGCAAGTCACCAATCCGCCGATCGACAGCCTGCGCGAAACCCGCGTGATGAGCCTGAAGACGCGGCTCGGCAACCTCGGCAACGTGCTCGACCAGGACGCGACGCAATGCGACCTGCTGCAGCTCGAATCCCCTGTGCTGAGCAACGCCGAGTTCGAGGCGATGCTGCGCACCATGGGCAAGTCGGCGATCGTCGTGAACTGCACCTTTCCGCTCGAGGACGGAGAGGCCGGCCTGCGCGGGGCGATCAGGCGCATCCGCCAGCAGGCCGAAGACGGCGTGCGCGAGGGCTGCACCCATGTGGTGCTGACCGACGAGCATCAGGGGCCGGATTGCGTGCCGATCCCGATGATTCTGGCGACCGGCGCGGTGCACACCCATCTCGTGCGCTCCAGCCTGCGCACCTTCACCAGCCTGAACGTGCGCTCGGCCGAGTGCATGGACGTGCACAACTTCGCCGTGCTGATCGGCGTCGGCGCCACCACGGTCAACGCCTACCTCGCGCAGGAAAGCATCGCCGACCGCCACCGCCGCGG
>CALMVI010000015.1 GCA_937873095.1 uncultured Acetobacteraceae bacterium
GGCGCTGGCGGGCGGGCGGGGTGCGACCGCCGGTTCCGCGCAGCTTCTGCTGGCCAGGGCAGAGGGCGGCCAGCGCCAGTACAAGGAGTCGGCGGCCGATTTCTACCAGGCGTACAACCGCGCGCCGAAATCGCCGACCGCGCCCGTCGCCCTGCTCGGGGTCGCGAACGCGTTGATCGCGATGGGGGATGGGCGCGATGCGTGTCAGGCGCTGGCCAAGCTGAACGCCGAGTTCCCCGGTGCCGCCGGCGTGAAGGCCGGGGAGGCGAGCGCGCGCAAACGGGCCGCCTGCGGCCGGTAGGCAGCGTTGCCGGACGGGCGGGCGCTCGGCTGGGCAGAGTTCGCGGCCCTGATGGCGCCGCTCGGACCCTGGGGCCGCGCGCGCAGGGTGGCCGTGGCCGTAAGCGGTGGTGCGGACAGCATGTGCCTCGCCTGGCTCGCCGCACGCTGGGGCGCGCCGGTCGCGCTGATCGTGGACCACGGGCTGCGGGCGGAGTCGGCGGCCGAAGCCAGCCTGGCGGCGCGTCGTCTGGCCGGTTTCGGCGTGCAGGCGCGCGTCCTTCGCATTGCGCTCGCGCCGGGGGCCGGGCTTGCCGCCCGAGCCCGCGCGGCGCGCTACGCCGCACTGCAGCAGGCCGCGGCCGAGGAGGGCCTGGTCGATCTGCTTGTCGGCCATCACGCGCGCGACCAGGCCGAGACGCTGCTGATCCGCGAGGAGTCGGGAAGCGGGCAGGCGGGCCTGGCCGGCATGGCCAGCGTGGTGGAGACTGCGTCGCTCCGCCTGGTGCGGCCGCTTCTGAGCGTGGCGCCGGACCGCCTGCGGGCGACGCTGGAGCAGCATGGCATCGGCTGGTCCGAGGATCCGTCCAACGCCGACCCCGGGGCCGCGCGGACGCGCATGCGGCAGAAGCTCGCGGCAGGGCACGCCGCGGCGCCCGCGTCCGGGCCCGGCTCCGGGCCGGCCCGGCGCAGGCTGCGAGAGCAGCGGCGGGCGGAGATCCTGGCCCGCCGCGCCGCACTGTTCCCCGAGGGCTATGCCCTGCTCACGCCCGGGCCGATCGAGGCCGGCTGCCTCGCGGCCCTGATTCGCGCGCTGACCGGGGCGCCCTACCCGGTGCGCGGCCGGGTCCTGGCGGGTTTGCGGGACGCGCCGCTTCGGGCGGCGACGCTCGGCGGGGTGCGGCTGCTGCAGGCGGGGCGTCTTGGACCGGGCACTCTGGCGGTCAGGGAGGCGGCCGCCATGCAACCTCCGGTGCCGGCCGCGTCCGGCGCCGTGTGGGACCGGCGCTTCGTCCTGGCGGCGTCCGGACCGCTGCCGGAGGGTGCGACGCTGGGCGCGGTGCGGGCGGACGCGGCGGCGCTGCGCCGCCTGACCACGCTTCCCGACTGCGTCCTGCGCACGCTGCCGGCGCTGCGCGCGCCGGGGGCGCCGTTGGCAGTCCCCCATCTCGGCTTGCTGGACGGGTGGACAAATGCCTCCGTTCGGCTGACGTTGCTCCCCGCCAATCCGGTCGCGGGTGCAGCGTTCGGCGTGGGGGATGCGTAACGCATGTCGGGCCACCATGTCCTGAGCAAGGCACCGTCGGCGCGTTTACCTTTGTGACAGACCGCCAGGGCTATAGTTTGGCCGAGTCTAGGTCGGCCGTTACTGATCGCAGACGTCGTCGTCTGCTTGGGACTGGGATCGAATGAGCAATTTCGGCCGTAACCTGGCTTTGTGGGTCATCATAGCACTCCTGCTGGTGGTGTTGTTCAACCTGTTCCAGCCGGGCACCGGCCAGCACAGCGCCAGCGCCATGGCCTATTCGGACTTCATCAGCGAGGTGAACAGCGGCCACGTGCGCGACGTGGTGATCCAGGGGCACACAGTCTCCGGCTCGCTGACCGACAACCACGCGTTCCAGACCTACGCGCCGGAAGATCCCAACCTGTTCCAGCGCCTGACCGACAAGGGCGTGCGGGTGATCGCGCGCGCCGACGACGACGGCATGAACCCGATGCTGCGCACGCTGCTGAGCTGGTTTCCGATGCTGCTGCTGATCGGCGTGTGGGTGTTCTTCATGCGCCAGATGCAGTCGGGCGGCGGCAGGGCGATGGGCTTCGGCAAGAGCCGTGCGCGCATGCTGACCGAGAAGCAGGGCCGCATCACCTTCGAGGACGTGGCCGGAATCGACGAGGCAAAGTCGGAGCTGCAGGAAATCGTGGAGTTCCTGAAGGACCCCCAGAAATTCCAGCGCCTGGGCGGCAAGATCCCCAAGGGCGTGCTGCTCGTGGGCCCGCCAGGCACTGGCAAGACGCTGCTGGCGCGCGCCATCGCGGGCGAAGCCAACGTGCCGTTCTTCACCATCTCCGGCTCCGATTTCGTGGAGATGTTCGTGGGCGTCGGCGCCAGCCGCGTGCGCGACATGTTCGAGCAGGGCAAGAAGAACGCGCCCTGCATCATCTTCATCGACGAGATCGACGCCGTCGGCCGCCACCGTGGCGCGGGCCTTGGCGGCGGCAACGACGAGCGTGAGCAGACCTTGAACCAGATGCTCGTCGAGATGGACGGCTTCGAGAGCAACGAGGGCGTCATCCTTATCGCGGCGACCAACCGGCCGGACGTGCTCGACCCCGCGCTGCTGCGCCCCGGCCGGTTCGACCGCCAGGTGGTGGTGCCGAACCCTGACGTGCTCGGCCGCGAGAAGATCCTGCGCGTCCACATGCGCAAGGTGCCGTTGGCCAGCGACGTCGATCCGAAGACCATCGCCCGCGGCACGCCCGGCTTCTCCGGCGCAGACCTGGCCAACCTGGTCAACGAGGCGGCGCTGCTGGCTGCGCGCCTGTCCAAGCGCGTGGTGGCGATGGCCGAGTTCGAGTTCGCCAAGGACAAGGTGATGATGGGCTCCGAGCGCCGCAGCCTGGTGATGAGCGACGCGGAGAAGGAGATGACCGCGTTCCACGAGGCCGGGCACGCCATCTGCTCGATCTACGAGCCGGAATGCGACCCGATCCACAAGGCGACGATCATCCCGCGCGGCCGCGCGCTCGGCATGGTGATGAGCCTGCCGGAGGGCGACCGCTACTCGACCAGCAAGGCCAAGATGGTGGCCCAGCTGGCGATGGCGATGGGCGGCCGGGTTGCTGAGGAACTGACCTTCGGGCCCGACAAGGTGAGCAACGGCGCTTCCGGCGACATCAAGATGGCGACCGACATGGCGCGCCGCATGGTGACCGAGTGGGGCATGAGCGAGAGCCTCGGCATGATCGCCTATGGCGACAACAGCCAGGAACTGTTCCTCGGCCACTCGGTGCAGCAGAACAAGAGCGTGTCCGAGCACACGGCCCAGCGGATCGACGTCGAGATCAAGTCGATCATCGACACCGCCTACGCGAAATCCAAGCACATCCTGACCGAGCATAACGACGAGCTGAACCGGCTGGCCCGCGGCCTGCTGGAATACGAGACGCTGTCTGGCGACGAGATCCGCACGGTATTGCGCGGCGACCCGGTGATCCGCCGCGTGGTGGACGAGCCGGCGCCCGAGCAGCGGCGCGCCAGCGTGCCGACCACCAGCAGCAAGCCCTCCGCCATGCCGCCCGGCATGGATCCCGCGCCCCAGCCCGGCTGAACAGGGCGGCCTCAACCCTCCCGCGCAAGCGGGAGGGGCGTGACTGATGTCCGACACACGCCCCAAGATCATGGCGGTGCTGAACGTCACGCCGGACAGTTTCAGCGATGGCGGGCTGCATCCCGATCCGGTGGCCGCCGGCTTGCGCATGCTGGACGAGGGGGCCGACATCGTCGATGTCGGCGGCGAAAGCACCCGCCCAGGGGCAAACCCTGTCACCCCGGAGGAAGAGCAGCGCCGCATCCTGCCCGTCATCGGTGCGCTGTGCCGGGCGGGCGCGACCGTCTCGGTGGACACGTGCCACGCCGCCACCATGCGCGCGGCTCTCGACGCAGGTGCGGCGATCGTCAACGACGTGTCCGCGCTCGGCGACCCCGGATCGGCGCCGCTGCTGGCGGCGCGGGACTGCCCGGTGGTGCTGATGCACATGCGCGGCACGCCGCAGACGATGATGGCGCATGCCGTCTATGCCGATCTTGTGGGCGAGGTGTGCCGGGAACTCGACGCCAGCGTGGCGCGTGCCGAGGCGTCCGGCATCGCACGCGGCCGCATCACCATCGATCCCGGCTTCGGCTTCGCCAAGACCCCCGCGCAAAGCCTGGCCCTGCTGCGCCGGCTGGGCGAACTGCGCTCGCTCGGTCTGCCGATCCTGGCCGGCGTGTCGCGTAAAGGCTTTGTTGGTCTTTATGGCGGACAATCCGATCCGGCGCGCCGCATGCCGGCCTCGGTCGCCGCCGCCCTGTTTGCCGCGTCTGAGGGGGCGTCGGTCCTGCGCGTGCACGACGTTGCTGAAACGGTGCAGGCGGTTCGCATGTGGCACGCCCTGACCGCCTGCGGTAATGAGGAGGGCGTAGCGGTGGGCGGACCAAGACCATGACCCGGAAACTGTTCGGCACCGACGGCATACGCGGCCGGGCGAACACCCCGTCGATGAGCCCTGAGACGGCGCTGCGCGTGGGCCTGGCGGCCGGGCTGCGATTCGTCCGCGGCGAGCATCGGCACCAGGTGATCATCGGCAAGGACACGCGGCTGTCCGGCTACATGCTGGAACCGGCGCTGGTCGCGGGCTTCACCAGCGCAGGCATGGACGTGATGCTGGTCGGCCCGCTTCCGACCCCCGCGATCGCGATGCTGACGCGAAGCATGCGCGCCGATCTGGGCGTGATGATATCGGCTAGCCACAACCCGTTCGAGGACAACGGAATAAAGCTGTTCGGTCCGGACGGCTTCAAGCTGTCCGACGAGACCGAGGCCGAGATCGAGCGGTTGATGGACACCGACCTGTCGGCGCGCCTGGCCGCGCCGCGCAAGCTCGGCCGCGCACGCCGGCTGGAGGACGCGGCCGGCCGCTACATCGAGAACGCCAAGGCGAGCTTCCCGCGCAAGCTGACGCTCGACGGCCTGCGCATCGTCGTCGATTGCGCGCACGGCGCCGCCTACCGCGTGGCGCCCACGGTGCTGGCCGAACTGGGCGCCGAGGTGATCCCGCTCGGGGTCAACCCGGACGGCTTCAACATCAACTTCGAATGCGGCAGCACCGAGCCCGGCCAGCTCTGCGCCGAGGTCCTGGCCCGGCGCGCCGATCTGGGCATCGCGCTCGACGGCGACGCCGACCGCCTTCTGCTGGCGGACGAGCGCGGCCGCCTGATCGACGGCGACCAGGTCCTGGCCCTGATCGCGCAGAGCTGGCTGCGTGACGGCCGGCTGCGCGGCGGCGGGATCGTCGCCACGGTCATGTCCAATCTCGGGCTGGAGCGCTTTCTGGAGGGTCAGGGGCTCGGGCTCGAGCGCACCAAGGTGGGCGACCGCTACGTGGTGGAGCGCATGCGCGAAACCGGAATCAATCTGGGCGGCGAGCAGTCCGGGCACATGATCCTTTCCGACTTCGCGACCACCGGGGACGGGCTGGTGGCGGCGCTGCAGGTGCTGGCCACCATCAAGGCCGAGGACCGGCCGGCCAGCGCGGTCTGCCGCCGTTTCACGCCGTTGCCGCAGTTGCTCCGCAACGTGCGCTTCGCCGGGGGGCAGCCGCTCGCCGACCCTCGCGTGATGGACGCGGCGCGCGACGTGGAAGCAAGGCTGGGCGGCACCGGCCGGCTGCTGCTGCGGCCAAGCGGCACGGAGCGGCTGATACGGGTGATGGCCGAGGGCGAGGACGAGGCGCTGGTGGCCCAGGTCGTGGCCGAGCTGTGCGCGGTCATCGAACAGGCATCCGCCCCCGTGCTCGCGGCCGATTGATGCGGCTGCCGTACTGGGTGGTCGACGCCTTCACCGACCAGGTGTTCGCGGGCAACCCGGCGGCCGTCGTGCTGCCGGACGAGGCGCTGCCAGTCGGGCTGATGCAGGCCATCGCGGCCGAGCACAATCTGAGCGAGACGGCGTTCGCCGTGCCGGAGGGCGATGGCTGGCGCCTGCGCTGGTTCACTCCGACAGTGGAGGTCGATTTGTGCGGCCACGCCACCCTGGCCACCAGCTTCGTGCTGGCAAGCCAGGGCCATGCCGGCCCGTTCCGCTACGCGACCCGGTCGGGCGAACTCACGGCCACGGTGCTGGCGGACGGCATCGAGCTCGACTTTCCGGCACGCTCGTTCGAGGTGATCGACCCGCCCGCCGGAATCGCGGACGCGCTCGGCACCACGCCTGTCCGGGTGCTGCAGTCGGCCAGTCTGATCGCGGTTCTGGACAGCCCGGGCGCGGTCGCCCGGTTGCAGCCAGACATCCCGGCCATCGCCCGCCTGCCAGGCGGAGCGGTGATCGTGACGGCGGAGGGCGGCGAGGCGGGGGCGCACGTCACCAGCCGCTTCTTCGCGCCTGGCTACGGCATCGACGAGGACCCGGTGACCGGCGCGTTGCACACGCAGGTGGTGCCGTACTGGGCCGGGGTCCTGGGTCGGGACACGCTCACCTGCCGGCAGGCCAGCGCGCGTGGCGGCACGCTGTACTGCACGCTGCGCGGCGGGCGCGTGCGCATGCGCGGCCGCGCGGTGCTGTATGCGCAGGGCGTGCTGTTCCCGCAATGAGGCGATGACACGGCCAGCGCCCGCGTTGCTGGCGTTCGTCAAGATGCACGGCGCGGGCAACGACTTTGCCGTGGTGGACGCCCGCGAACGCGCGGTCTGCCTCTCGCCGCCGCGCCTGCGGGCGCTGGCCGACCGGCGGACCGGCATCGGCTGGGACCAGTTCGTGGTGCTGCATGCCTCCAGGCGTGCGGATGCGATGATGCGCATCTACAACCCTGACGGGACGGAGGCGGGCGCGTGCGGCAACGCCACGCGCTGCGTCGCCGCCCTGCTCGGGCAGGACCGCGTGCTGGTGGAGACGGTGGCCGGCGTGCTGCCCTGCGAACGCCTGGGCGATCTGATACGGGTGGATATGGGCCCGCCTGCGCTCGGCTGGCGCGACGTGCCCCTGGCGCGGGAATGCGACACGCTGCACCTGGCCCTGCCGGGCGACCCCGCCGCGCTGTCCATGGGCAACCCGCATGCGACCGTGTTCGTGGACGACCCGGCCTCTGCCACACCGGAGGTCGCCGGCCCGGCGCTGGAACAGGATCCTCTGTTTGCCGACCGCGCCAATATCGGCTTCGCGCAGGTGCTCTCGCCCGACCGCATCCGCCTGCGCGTGTGGGAGCGCGGGGCGGGGCTGACGCTGGCCTGCGGGTCGGGGGCGTGCGCGGCGCTGGTCAACGCGCATCGCCGGGGCCTGGCCGGGCGCTCGGCCGAGTTGCTGCTCGATGGCGGCACGTTGCATGTCGAGTGGCGCGTGTCGGACGGGCACGTGCTGATGACCGGGCCTTCGGTGACGACCTTTCAAGGCGTGGTGGACCTCTCCACCTACCCGCAATGACCACGCAGATCCTCGATTTCGGCTGCCGCCTGAACGCCTATGAGGGCCAGGTGATGCGCGTCCTGGCGGCCGGGCTGGCGGACACCGTCGTAGTCAACACCTGCGCGGTGACCGCGCAGGCGGAGCGCCAGGCCCGGCAGGCGGTCGCGCGGCTGGGGCGGGAGCGGCCCGGTGCGCGCGTGGTGGTCACCGGATGCGCGGTGCAGATCGCGCCGGAAGGCTGGGCGGCGCTGCCAGGGGTCGCGCGCGTGCTGGGCAACGTCGAGAAGCTGCGGCCGGACTCCTGGCATGCGGATGCCGGCTCGGCCGTGTCGGACATCATGTATGCCCGGCCGGCGGCGCCGCATCCGGTATCGGCCACGGCCGGGCGGACGCGCGCCCTGGTGCAGGTGCAGCAGGGCTGCGACCACCGCTGCACCTTCTGCGTCATTCCGTTCGGGCGCGGGCCGAACCGGGCGGTGCCGGCCGGGGCGGTCATCGACCGGGTGCGCGCGCTGGTGTCGGACGGCGCGCGCGAGGTGGTGCTCACAGGGGTCGACATCGCCAGCTACGGCCAGGACCAGCCCGAACGGCCCATGCTCGGCGCCCTGGTCCGCAGGTTGCTGGCCGAGGTGCCCGCGCTGCCCCGCCTGCGCCTGTCCTCGATCGACCCCGCCGCCATCGACGCCGAGCTGTGGGCGCTGATCGGCGGCGAGGCTCGGCTGATGCCGCATCTGCATTTGTCGCTGCAGGCGGGCTCCGACCTGATCCTCAAGCGCATGAAGCGCCGGCACAGCGCGGCGCAGGCCGAGGACGCGATCGGCCGGGCAAGGCGGCTGCGCCCCGGCATCGCCATCGGCGCCGACCTGATCGCCGGCTTCCCGACAGAGACCGAGGCGCTGTTCGACGAAACGCTGCGCTTCGTTGGCCGCTTGTCGGTCCCCTACCTGCACGTGTTCCCCTACAGCGAGCGCCCTGGCACGCCCGCGGCCAGGATGCCGGCGGTCCCGCACCAGGCGCGCCGTGCCCGTGCCGCCCTGCTGCGCCAGGCCGGACAGGCGGCCGCAGCCGCGTTCCATGCGGCCCAGCTCGGCCGCATCGTGCACGTGCTGACCGAAGCGGCGCGCGTCGGGACCGCCAACGCGCGCACCGAGCATTCCTCGCCGGTGCGCCTGGCCGGCGACTGGCCGCCCGGGCAGCTGCTGCGGGCCAGGATCACCGGGGCCGAGCCTGGACTGCTGCTGGCCGAGGCGGCCTGATGGCGCTCGGCTTCCTGTCCCGGCTGAAGCAGGGGCTGTCGCGCAGCACGCAGAAGCTGACCGAGGGCCTGGGCGCGGCACTCACCCGGCGCAAGCTGGACGATGCGGCGCTGGCCGAACTGGAGGACGTCCTGGTCGCCGCCGACCTCGGCCCTGCCGTGGCCGGCCGAGTCATCGCCAGCTTCCGGCGCAGCCGGTTCGGCGACGAGGTCACCCAGGCCGAAGTGCGGCAGGCTCTGGCGGGGGAGATCGCATCCATCCTGCAGCCGGTGGCGCGCCCGATGCTGCTCGACCCCGCGCGCCGCCCGCACGTGGTCCTGGTGGTGGGCGTGAACGGCACCGGCAAGACCACCACGATCGGCAAGCTGGCGCTGCACTACATGGCCGAGGGCAAGCGGCCGGTGCTGGTGGCGGGCGACACGTTCCGCGCCGCGGCTGTCGAGCAGCTGCAGGTCTGGGGGGAGCGCACCGGCGCGCCGGTGATCAGCGGCCCGCCAAACGCGGACGCCGCGGGCCTGGCGTTCGACGCGCTGACCCGCGCTGCGGTTGAAGATGCCGACGTGCTGCTGATCGACACTGCAGGCCGGCTGCACAACAAGTCGGCGCTGATGGAGGAGCTGCAGAAGATCATCCGCGTGCTCCGCAAGAAGGACCCGGCCGCCCCGCATTCGGTCCTGCTGGTGCTGGACGCCACCACCGGCCAGAACGCGGTGCAACAGGTGCGCGTGTTCAAGGAGCTGGTCGAGGTCACCGGGCTGGTGGTGACCAAGCTGGACGGCAGCGCGCGCGGCGGCATCGTGGTGGCGCTGGCCGAGGCGTTCGGCCTGCCGATTCACGCGGTGGGGGTGGGCGAGCAGGCCGGCGACCTGCGCCCGTTCGATGCAGGCGAGTTCGCCTCCGGCCTGGTCGGCCAGGTCTGAGCACGCACGGCTGGGCCGCGCATCGGCCTTGCGCAGGAGCTCGCCCTACGCGTTGCGCAGCAAAGGGGCGGCGCGTACGCGCAACGCCGCCTCGGTGCCGAGATAGCCGAACACCAGCATCAGCAGGACACAGCCGCCCACGGTCGCGCCCAGGGTGGCGGGCAGGAACGACCACGGCGCCTGCAGCACGAACCGCGTCACCGCCCAGCTTGCCAGCGTGCCCATGCAGGCGGCGATCAGGCCTGCGGCGGCACCCACCGTGCCGAACTCGACCAGCCAGGCGGCGCGTATCTGGCGGCTTGTGGCCCCCAGCGTCTTGAGCACCACCGCGTCGGCGATGCGGCGCCGCTGACCGGCGGCCACCGCGCCGGCCAGCACCAGCGCGCCCGAAACCAGCGTGATGCTGCCTGCGGCGGCCAGCGCTGCGGCAAGCTTGCCCACCAGGTCGGCGACCGATTGCAGGATGTCGGCCACCCGTATGCCGGTCACGTTGGGCAGCGCGTCGGTCACCCTGGCGAGCAGCGCGGCATCCTCGGCGGGCGGCACGCGCAGGGTCGCGATGTGGCTCTGCGGCGCGTGCTCCAGCAGGCCGGGTGCGGCAACCAGCACGTAGTTGATCGACAGCGCGCGCCAGTCGATCGCGCGGAGGTTGGCGACGCGGAAGTCGATGTCGCGGCCCAGCACGTTGGCGCGCAGCGTGTCGCCGACCTTCATGCCCCAGCCGGCGGCCAGGTCGCGGTCCAGCGAGACCAGAGGCGGGCCGGCGTAATCGGCCGGCCACCACGCGCCGTCGGTGACGCGCGAGCTGTCCGGGATGTCGGCCGAGTAGGTCAGCCCGCGGTCGCCGCGCAGGCCCCACTGGCTGGCGGGGGTGGCGTGGACCTTCTCCACCGGCACGCCCTTGAGTGCCACGATGCGGGCCCGCAGGTTGGGCTGCATGTGCAGGTCTGACGCCCCCGGCTGGGCCGCCACCAGCTGCCGGAAGCGGTCGAGCTGGTCGTTCTGGATGTCGATGAAGAAGAAGCTGGGCGCACGCTCGGCCAGCACGCCGGTGAACTGGCGGTTGATGTTGCCCTCGATCAGCGCGACCGCGGCCAAGGTGGAAAGCCCCAGCCCGAGCGAGACCAGCAGCAGAGGAGTGGCCGCCGCAGGCCCGTGCAGGTTGGCGACCCCCAGGCGCAGCCAGGCGGGACGCCGCTGCCGCACGCGCCGGGCAGCCGCCATCAGCGCCCAGGCGCCGGCGCGGAACACCGCCAGCGTCAGCACGGCGGACAGGCAGAAATACAGAGCGAAACGCCGGTCGGCCGAGGTCAGCACCACGCTGCCGGCCAGCAGCCCGCCCGCCAGCAGGTTGGCGGCCAGAACGGTGCGCGGCGCCTTGCCGGACGGCAGCACCGCATCCCTGAACAGCGCCGCACCCGGTATCTGCGCCGCCCGACCGAGCGGCCAGAGAGCGAACGCCGCCGCCGTCAGCAGCCCATACAGGGCGGCCAGCAGCAGCGGCACCGGATAGACGCCCAGGGCGGCGGGCACCGGCAGCAGGCGGCCGAACCCGGCGATAACGGCCGCGGGTAGGGCGGCGCCCGCAGCCAGGCCGATCAGGATGCCGCCGCCGCACAGCAGCAGGACCTGGACGAAGAAGATCTCGGCCACCAGCCGCGCGGGGGCGCCCAGGCAGCGCAGCGTGGCGATGGTGCGGGCGCGGCCCTCCAGCCAGGCGCGCACGCCGGTGGCGACCCCTATGCCGCCCACCAGCAGGGCGCTCAGCCCCACCAGGACGAGGAAGGTGCTGGTCTGCCTGACCGCCTGCTCGATTCCGGCGGCGGCCTGGCGCGCGTCGCGGATGCGCCAGCCGGTGTCGGGGAAGGTGCTGCGGATTGCTGCGATCACCGAAGCCGGGTCGGCGCCGCCCGCCAGCTTCACCCGCCATTCATGGGTCAGCAGCGAGCCGGGCTGGATCAGCCCGGTGGAGGGCAGCGCCGCGCCCGCGATCAGCACGCGGGGGCCGCCGATGCTGACGCCGCCCGCGTGGTCGGGCTCCGACTGCAGGGCGGCGCGCAGCACGAAGGCCGCGGTGCCGATGCGCAGACGGTCGCCAGCGTGCACGTTCAGGCGCTGCAGCACCAGCGGGTCGGCCACGATGCCGCCGTCCAGCGCGCGGTCCAGCGGCATCGGCGGCGCCAGCACTGCGGCGCCGATCAGCGGGTAGGCGCCGTCCACCGCCTTGAGCTCGACCAGCACCCGCTGCCCAGACGGGGCCACCGCCAGCGTGCGCAGCAGCACGATTTCCGACACCTTGCCGCCGCGGGCCAGCAGCCAGCGCCGCAGCGCGTCAGGCAGCGGCTGCGCGCCGTTGTCGATGGCGATGTCGCCGCCGAGCAGGCGCGCGCCCTCGGTGGCCAGGCCGCGATCCACCGCGTCGCGCAGGCTGCCGACGGCGGCGATTGCCGCGACGCCGAGTGCGAGGCAGGCGAGCACGACCCGCATGCCGCGCACCCCGCCGCGCAGGTCGCGCAGTGCCAGGCGCCAGGCGAGCCTCATGAGGGGGCCGGAACGGCGGTCTCGATCAGCCCGTCGCGCATGTGCACCTGCCGGTTGCAGCGGGCGGCGAGCGCAGGATCGTGGGTGATCAGCAGCAGGGTTGTGCTCAGGCGGGCCTGCATGTCGAACAGCAGGTCCATCACGGCGCGGCCTGTCGCGACGTCGAGGTTGCCGGTCGGCTCGTCTGCCAGCAGCAGCGCGGGTTCGGGGGAGAACGCCCGCGCCAGGGCGACGCGCTGCTGTTCGCCGCCGGAGAGCTGGCCAGGCAAATGGGTGAGGCGGTGGCCGAGGCCCACCGCGCGCAGGCTGGCCTCCGCTCGGTCGGCAGCATCGGCGCGGCCGGCGAGCTCCAGCGGCAGCGCCACGTTTTCCAGCGCGGTCATCGTGGGGATCAGGTGGAAGCTCTGGAACACGATGCCGACCGTGTCGCGACGCACCCGGGCCAGCGCGTCCTCGCCCAGCGCGGTCAGGTCGTGGCCGGCCAGTTCGATCGTGCCGCCGGTCGCCCGTTCCAGCCCGGCCAGCACCATCAGCAGGCTGGTCTTGCCCGAGCCGGAGGGCCCGACCACGCCCACCGATTCGCCGCGTGCGAGGTCGAGGTCAACGCCGTTGAGGATGTTGACCGGCCCTGAGGCGGCGGGCACCGTCAGGCGCAGGTTGCGTGCCCTGACGAGCGGGGACGGTGGGGGCGGGGCGATGTCCATGGGTTTGGGATATGGGCGCCGCCTGCTCGCGGCACAGGCGGCGCGCGCCGTTTTCGTGCTGTGGTGCGGCGCCGCCTGCGCGACTCCCGTGCGGCTGCTGGTGTTCGGCGACTCGCTGGCCGCCGGATACGGCCTAGCGCAGGCGGACGGGTTCCAGGCCCAGCTCGCCGCGGCGCTGAGGGCGGACGGGCACGCGGTGACGATGCTGGATGGCGGCGTCTCCGGCGACACCACGGCGGGCGGCCGCGCCAGGATCGACTGGGCGCTGGCCGACCACCCCGACGCGGCGATCGTGGAGCTGGGCGGCAACGACGGTCTGCGCGCGTCCGACCCCGGCCAGATGGAGGCGAACCTGACCGCCATCCTCGACACGCTGGCCGCCCACCACGTGCCCACCCTGCTGACCGGCATGGAAGCGCCGCCCAACCTCGGCCCCGCCTACGGCGCGCAGTTCCGCGCCGTGTTCGCCCGGCTGGCGCAGCGCCCCGGCCTGGTGTTCGACCCGTTCTTCCTGCAGGGCGTGGCAGGCGACCCCGCGCTGAACCAGGCCGACGGCATCCACCCCAACCCGGCCGGCGTCAGGATCGTGGTCGCGCGCATCAAGCCGGCGGTGGAGCGGCTGCTTGGGATGGTTCGGTAGGTGAGAGGTAGGGTTGAACTCGGGTGAACCCGATCTGATTGCAGATTCCATGCAGTTCATGGATATTTCAGCTACATGGAAGGTCGGGTGTCCGATGCTCAAAGTTCTTGCCGGTGAGTTTCAGCGGAATATCGGTCGCTATCAGGACATGGCCCTGACCCAGCCTGTTGCGGTCACGCGCAACGGCCGTGAGCGTACAGTGCTGATCTCCGCCGACGAGTATCAGCGACTCAAGCGGCGTGACCGCCAAGTGCTCACCCTTTCGGATTTCACCGACGCGGACATTGCCGCCTTGGAGGCGACGCGCGCACCGGAATTGTCAAAGGCGTTCGATCCCGAGTTGCAGTAGTAGCCGAGTGGCGGTCCCTGTTCCGGTCCCCGGCCTGGTTATCTGCTACAGCTATCTTTGGGCATCAGAGCACGCGCGTGGTCAGGAGGAAGGCGTAAAGGACAGGCCGTGCGCCGTCGTTCTCGCCACGACCAACGAGACGGGCGACCAGGTGGTGACAGTACTGCCGATCTCGCACACGCCGCCGTCCAATCCACTCTTGGCCGTAGAAATAGCCGCTGCGGTCAAGCGTCGCCTGAAGCTGGATGACGAACGGTCATGGGTGGTGCTGGCGGAGGCTTGGCGAAGAAGGCGCGCTCAATGCGTCCCGTGCCGCCAGCAGCGGCCGGCGCATGGAGCTGCCGGGCATCGGGCGCGAGCACCAGGCCGGGCTGGACGAGCTGGCCCGCAGCTTCATCCAGGCGCGCGAGGGGATGACGCTCAGCAAGGATTGGGAACGGCGCGTCGAGCGCGAGGCCCAGGAGGCCGAGAAGTGGCAGGCGCGGCAGGATGACCGCGAACGCCGGGGGTTGACGCGTGAGCCGGAGCAGGACCGCGAGCGGCAGAGGGAAGGGCGCGGACTGGGATGGGGGAGTTGACTGGCGCTGCTGCCTCGACCCAAGAAAGACAGCAGCCTAGAACGCGCGCCATGTCTTACGACTGCCGAGCCATAGCGAATGCGGTCCTGGACCTAGGTGATCAACTGAAGCTCAGGTTGACACACATGGCCGTCCACAAGGTCATGTACTATGCTCATGGCTGGCATCTTGCTCAGTACGATGCGCCTTTTGTTGAAAAGGAGTTCGAAGCCTGGAAAGACGGGCCTGTTCAGCGTCTTGTCTGGGAGGCCCTGAAAATCTCAGGAAGCTCGCCGGTCACCTGCCGGGCCACGAGATTCGATCTAGTCACAAGACGTATTAGTGTGGTTCGGCAAGAGATTGAGAGCGAACAGCTAGACTTCCTGCGCGAGATAGTCAGCGGGTATGGCACCCTACATGCCTTTGAATTATCGGAAATGACCCATGAGAGGGATGGTCCTTGGGACCGAGTTTGGAACGCCCCGAAAGGCAAAATCTCCCTCGGAATGCGGATTCCCAACGCTAGTATCCGGGCGCACTTCTGCAGAGGGGTAGAGGCCTACAAATCCTCATAATGGCTGTAGGTGCATGGAAACAGATTGCCGACTCGGCGACATCGGCACGAACAGGGTATAATACCACATGACCCGATTCCGAGTCCCTCCCGCCCACGACCTCCCCATGATCGTTGGCGTCAACCTGGACGACACAGTGCGGCGGTACCGCCGTTACCTACTCCGGGGTGCAGGTCCATTCAGCTACGACCCGGCTCGGGCCGCAGCCCCGTTTGCGCTGGATCATTCTCTCAACCTCGACATGCTTTTGCGCCAGTGCGAGTTGACGCGACCGCCGGACGGCAGAAAGCCGAATGCTCAAATCATTCGGTCCCTGTGGCGTCTTGGAGGAGAAAAACAGTGGGCTAGTTACGACCCGCCACGCTGGCAGCTTGACTTCCGTTCTGATCTCGCCGTGTCCATACGAGCTGACCGGCTCATTGTAGAAGATGAGAAGCCCTACCTGTTCTGGATGCAAATGCGAATGGGCATAACCGCTCCCACTCCCGCGCAGCTTGCTCTACTCGGTCGGCTTTTCATGCTTCAGGCGGCGCGCGCGGGCTACTCCGATGTTGGCCTGCTGATCGCTGACATGCGGAATCTCGATGGGGACGAGCGCGTTCTTCGCCTAATCCCGATTGCAGAGCTTGTGATTGCATCGGAAGCCGAGGCGGAAAGCAAACTTCAGCTGTTCGCAGATGCCCACGATCATCTCATGCGAGAGGGTTTCGATCCAAAGGCAGAGAGGATGGCGCGTCGCCGCCGCCCGGACGGCGAGGGGCCTCAGCCAAGCTTTCTTTAGGAAGCTTTCTCGTGGCAAGCATGTCTGGCTGAGGTATGCGATCTGGCAAATGGACAGATTCGCCGGCAAGGATTGCTGCGTGAATAGCTTCCAGCTCAGAGCGGGTGTTGCGTTTGTCCAAAAACCGAAAGGCGCTGGCTGCCACGTAGTCGGGCCGCAGCTCAAACGAGAACCAGTGGCGTTCTTCCGCCTCCGCAACTTGGCCCGTAGTGTTAGAGCCAGCGAATATGTCAATTACCAAATCTCCCGGGGAAGTTAGAAGTCGGATGAAAAACTCTGGTAATTTTGTAGGAAACCGCGCCGGATGACGATCTGCACCTACGGTTTTACAGGCTTCTACGTATAGGCCATTGCTTTCGGTATTGGGTATTTGCAAAAGGTTGGAAGGTATCGCACCACCATTATCAGTAGCAAAACCCTTACCAATATCATGTCCGGATGGCCGAACCCTGGGTTTGTAGAAGGCATCGGGATCGTCGAGAAGTTTTTTCATTCGATCGCTGTAGGGTGCGAGCACCCTCGACACATCGGCTTTTGGCCACTCTGTTTTGGAAAACCACCAAACAGTATTGACGCTGTCCTTCATGCGGATTTTCCGCTTGTTCACCCATTCGATGGGGGAAGGGAGTTTTGCGGGATTATGCCAATATACTTCTTCCGCGAGAAAAAATCCGACGTCATCGCAAAGGCGTAGCAGCACCCGGAATGGGTAAAGGCTTCGCGCCGGAACACCCCGTTGGTAGGCACCCCCGAGGTCAAGCACAAAGCTGCCGTCGCTCCGTAATACGCGATGTACCTGTCGGGCAAAAGCGGTCAACCAGTCCAGATACTCAGCCTGATCTCGGTTGCCGTAAGCCTTCTCTCGAAGCAACGCGAACGGCGGAGACGTGACGACCAGGTTGACCGATTCGTCCGGAAGCTTGGCCAGAAGGTCCAAGGAATCCCCGCAAAAAGCAGCCCCATGAGTAGTCGTGTACGCTGGCTCGGCCGGCAGGATGGGGAGAGGCATTCGGACAGGCTCCTAGGTGAATAGCTACTCATAGTCTGTAGATGCATAGTCATCAAACGGCAAGCCTGGCCCCGTGCCAGAGCCGAGTCGCATCCCATCCACGCGCGAGACCTTAGCCCGGAACCTACGACGGTTGCGCGGGGAACGGGGCCTCTCGCAAGAAGCTCTCGCGGATTTAGCCGGGCTTCATCGCACCTACGTCGGCTCCATTGAACGATGCGAGAGAAACGTATCGCTGGATAACATTGCCAAACTGGCAACGTCCTTGGGCGTCTTGGTGCCCCAACTTCTCACGGAGCACCCCGAATGACGTTCAAGCCCCATGACGACTTTGCACTGTTGCAGCGGTTATTTCCGGCGATCAGAGAATTCCAGCAGCTTGCAGATAAGCACGGCATCGACGACATCTTTCAGGATAACGGAGGCAAAATTCTTCAGCTCTGCCTTTGCCTCGGGATTGACGTGTTGCCAGGCCGAGAGGGGAATGATGCCCTAGATGCGACAACCGGGGGAGAGTTCGAACTCAAAACGCTCAACTTTAGAAAGAAGGGAGGGTTTACGACCCACCATCATCTAAACCCAACAATTATTGCAAAATACAGGCAGGTTGCCTGGATATTTGCTGCTTATGAGGGTATAGAACTTCGGGCTATATGGAGGCTCACTCCGGATCAGATGGAACCATGGTTCCAGCAATGGTCGGATAAGTGGCATGCGACGGGCGGCAAAGACATAAACAATCCAAAGATTGCCCGGAGGTATGTCATTGAGCATGGCGAACTTTTGTATTCAATAGGTGGTCCGATAGAAGCGTCCAAACCTAAAAAGGGTAAAATTCCGGAGGTTGTCGAAGAATTACAGGACGATTCATTGACGGAAGATACGGAGGAAGACGAGGATACTGCCAAATCCAGAGGGCCAATTGTAGGGCGCTCTATTGGTCGCAGGGAAGGTGCTCTGGACTTCGGTAAATTTCCGATCTCGGCCAAAATGGGGCCGCGTTATCTGATGGCATGTACGACAACATACAAAA
>CALMVI010000016.1 GCA_937873095.1 uncultured Acetobacteraceae bacterium
GTGCGCGTTCCGGTGGATCCCGATCGCTGATTGCGTTTGATCGCGATCATTCAATCCAGGCGATCCCGATCACGCAATCCGTTTGATCGCGATCATCGGTTCCGGTGATCGCGATCATGCTGACGATGGCGGCTTCGGGTCGGTTCCGCTGACAGTCTTCAACCGACGGTAGTGTCGGTCTCTTGCGGAGGAGCAAGGGGTCGGGATGCCTGGCGAGAGAGTGTCAATGCGCAAGATACGTGATGTTTTACGACTGCGGCTGGGTCATGGGCTGCCGCAGCGGGCGATCGGGCAGAGCCTGAGGCTGGGTCAGGCCACGGTGAACGACTATCTACGACGGGCACGTCTGGCTGACCTGGCGTGGCCGCTGCCAGCCGACATGGACGATATTCGGCTCGAGGCGCTGCTGTTTCCGCCGATACCCGATGTTCCAGCCGATCAACGACCGGTGCCGGACTGGGCGGTCGTTCACCAGGAGATGCGACGGCCGAACATCACCCTGGCGCTATTGTGGGAGGAGTACAGCACCGGGACGGCGAATGCATTTGGCTACTCGTGGTTCTGCGATCTGTATCGGGAGTGGGTTGGCCATCTCAAGCCGACGCTGCGGCAGGTGCATCCTGCGGGCGAGAAGCTGTTCGTGGACTTCGCCGGGCAGACGATGGAGGTGTTCGACGGGGCGACCGGAGAAGGTCGGCGTGCGGAGATCTTCGTTGCTGTGCTCGGCGCGTCCAGCTTCATCTATGCAGAAGCGAGCTGGACCCAGGGGCTGTCGGATTGGATTGGCGTGCACGTCAACGCGCTGGCGGCGATCGGCGGCGTGCCGCGACAGATCGTCAGCGACAATCTCAAGTCGGGCATCACCAAGGCCTGCTTCTTCGAGCCGATGGTGAACCGGACTTACGCGGACATGGCGGCGCATTACGGCACGGCGATCATCCCGGCGCGTCCCTACAAGCCGCGCGACAAGTCCAAGGTCGAAGTGGGCGTCCAGGTGGTGCAGCGCTGGATCCTGGCGCGGCTGCGCAACCGGCGTTTCTTCTCGTTGGCCGAGCTCAACGCCGCCATCCGCGAGCTGGTCGCCGACATCAACGACCGGCCGATGCGGGGGTGGGGAACGACCCGGCGGGCGCTGTTCGAGCAGTTCGACCGACCGGCTCTGCTGCCGCCCCCGCCGACGGCTTATGAGTATGCGGACTGGAAGCGCTGCCGAGTCAGCCTGGACTATCACGTCGAGATCGGCAGGAACTTCTACTCGGTGCCGTTCCAGTTGATCCGTCAGGAGGTCGAGGTGCGGATCACGACGAACACCGTCGAGATCTTCCACCGCGGCAAGCTGGTGGCAGCGCACCAGCGTGACGTCGGCACGCATCGGCCCACCACGATGGTCGAGCACATGCCGAGCTCGCACCGGCGCTACCGGGACTGGAGTTATGAGCGGATCCTGCGAGAGGCTGCCGCGGTTGGCGATGATACGGCTGCTCTGGTGACGCTGATCCTGCGCTCCCGGCCGCATCCGGAGCAGGGGTTCCGGTCTTGCATCGGCATTCTCGGGCTTACCCGGCGCCATGGCGCCGAGCGGGTCGATGCTGCCTGCGCACGGGCGCTGTCGCTGGGCACCCGCTCCTACGGCTCCGTGGCCACGATTCTGAAGAACGCCCAGGACCAACCCAGCTGCCCCAATGAACCGCCCGGGCTGATGCACGAGAACATTCGCGGTCCTGGCTACTATCACTAAAGGAGGCATCCATGCTGATCCATCCCATGGTCGAGCGCCTGCGCGGTCTCGGCCTGAGTGCCATGGCGGAAGCATTCACCGACATGCAGCACAGCGCGGCGGCCGACGATCTGTCCCGCGAGGACTGGCTCGGTCTGCTGGTCGACCGTGAGGCCACGTCGCGGGAGAACAAGCGGCTGGGCCGCAGACTGAGCCTGGCCAGGCTGCGGCAGAACGCCGTGATCGAGGACGCCGACCTGCGCACACCGCGTGGGCTCGATCGCGGTCTGTTCCAGAAGCTGACGACGTGCAGCTGGATCCGCGACAGCCAGCACTTGCTGATCGGCGGCCCGACCGGCGTCGGCAAATCATGGTTGGCCTGCGCGCTGGGACACAAGGCGTGCCGGGACGGTTACTCGGTTATCTATCGCCGCGCGCCCCGATTGTTTGCCGATCTGGCAACTGCCCGCGGCGAGGGACGGCTGGCACGCCTGCTGACCACGTTGGAGCGCACGCGCCTGCTGATCATCGACGACTGGGGCCCCGAGCCGCTGACGAGCGAGCAGCGGCGGGACCTGCTGGAGATCATCGACGACCGCGACGGCAAGGGCTCGTTGCTGATGACAAGCCAAGTCCCCATTGGACGCTGGCACGAAATCATCGGCGATCCGACGCTGGGCGACGCGATTTTGGATCGTGTCGTCCACCGTGCTCACCGCATCGAGCTGAAGGGCGAAAGCCTGCGCAAGCGCAACGCGATCGCGACCACGGAAGGCTTGACGAACACCAAGGAGAAGTGAGAGCAGTTCAACCGTCAGTGGTAACTACCAAAAGCTACAGGACGCCATCCACCATGCTCTCCTCCAGCATGGTGAACAGCGGGGTTTCGATCGCCTATACGGTCGATCGCGATCAACCGGATCAGATGATCGAGATCACCGGAATACGCAGCAGAGGCCCATCCTGTCGAAAGACGGTAATCACGGGGGTGCGAGCGTCTTGTTTGCGCGGCTACCTCCCGAGATTGCCGCGCTTGGTAATCAATACGGTGGCGCTTCACTGGACGGCTTCAGCAGCGTATTTCCAAACACGTATCAAGTTATCAAGCGACATCCGGAACTGGTCCTTCCGCATTCTCGATGCAGATGGGCTGCCGTTGGCACCGTTTAGGC
>CALMVI010000017.1 GCA_937873095.1 uncultured Acetobacteraceae bacterium
GATGAACGCAAAAACAAGGCGACAAGACCGTAACAAAGGTAATGGTTGCTACTTGAGTTACGTGAGCAGGTCTTGGACTGCACGGTGGGCCTGGTCGATGGCCGAGTCGGTGTAGGCGGCGGCGCCGGAATCGGAGTTGGCGATGGCGATGCGGCCGAAGCGGGCGCGGCCCAGCTCGTGCGGCGCCTGGCCCGGCGCCCAGTCAGGGTCGAAGAGCGGGTTGTATTCGTAGGCGTAGCCATGCGGCCAGCGGTTCACCGTGATCGCCGTGATGTCGCGCGCGGGGTCGAGGCCCGCGGCGCCGAACATGCGGCCGAGCTGGTTGCGCACGTGCCCCTCGTAGGTGGCGAACGGGGTGGCGAGCAGTTCGGCGTGACCCATCCTGTGCTGCGACCGCTCGTCCAGGCCGGGGTGGCAGGGCACGCGCGTCAGCCGCAGGAGCACCGGCTGGTCCGGCGAGCGCACCGAGCGGTACTGGCCGATGTCGATCACCTGGTTCAGCTGCAGGCTGTTCCAGTAGCAGCCCGGCGCGTAAACCTCCCGCACGCCCGACTTGACCAGCGGCTGCCAGCTGCGCAGCGCCACCGAGGTGTACACCAGCGGCACCTTCACCAGGTAGTGCAGCGCGTCACGCTGCGCCTTCGGCAGGTCCGGGCAAATATAGGGGATCATCATGTTGTAGCCGGCCAGCACGCCGTCTTTCGCCCGCACGCGCACGACCTGCCCGAACCGCGCATACGCGACCTCCACGCCCTGCGAGGCGTCGGGGCTGCCGATGTTGCGGGCGCCGACGACGATGCTGCTGAGCCGGATGCGCACCGGCTGGCCGGGGCGGTCGAGCTGCCCGTACTCGACACGGCTGGTGACCACGTCGGCGGCGGTGCTGCCGGGCAGCGCCGCGGGGATCAGGCGGCGGACCAGCAGGCGCGCGATGCTGGCGTTGCCGTCCGGGAAATGGAAGGTGTAGGAGCCGCCATCGGCATAGCCGGACGGCGTGTTGCCCATGTGCGGCGCCGAGCCGGGTTTCAGCTTCAGCCCGGCGAACCCTGCGGTGGTGTAGCCGAAACCCCAGATGTCGAGCGCCGAGATGGCGTCGATGCCGACACCCCACTCGTCCAGGCTGACGCCCTGGTAGTAGGGTATGACACCCGGGTCGGCGCGGGCGACGTGCAGCAGGAAGTCGCGGTAGCTGATGCGCGACAGCCGCGCCTTTTTTTCGTCCGAGGACAGGCCGGGCATGAAATCCTCATCCCCCTCCTCCAGCCGCACGATGTCGGCGCGTGCGCGGTCCGAGAGCGGTGCGTTGGCCAGCACCTGCGCCCAGGGCCTTTCGCCCACGCCGGTGACCAGCGCGTCGCGTCCGAAGGTTTCGCGGTCGAAGAATATGCCGCGGCCGAGGCCCATCGACGGGTAGGTGGTCTTGCTGGCGCAGCTCTCCTCCAGCTTGACCGGCTCGATCCCGAGCGTGCGCAGCAGCCCGTCGGCCACCGGGCTGTAGGGACGCGGCGAGTCGATCTCCAGCGTGCCGCCGTTCATCAGCTCCATGCGGCCGCCCAGGGTGAACTCGTTGCGCTTGGCGTGGCCGCCGAAATCGTCGTGGTTGTCCAGGATCAGGATGCGCGCCGCGGGCCTGGCGGCGCGGTAGAACTGCGCCGCCGCAAGCCCGCTGATGCCGCCGCCGACGATCACGAGGTCGTAGCTGTCCTCCCCGGGCTCAGGCGCGGGGGCGGTGCGCCAGAAGCTGCCGTCGCGCAGGCTGTGCGCCACCTCGAACGACCCGGGGTGGCTGCCGCGCAGTCCGGTGAGCGCCGGTGGGTTGTAGCCTGGCGCGTCCTGGGGTGCGGCGAGCGCCGCGGCCTCCGCGCGCGCAGAGGCGAGGCCGATCGCGGTGACGGCGACGCCGTTGAGGAAATCGCGCCGCTGGATGGGCCGGTTCATACCCGGCGCATCGTCACCCGTCTGGTCGTCCTCGGCCATGCCGTCACCTTGCGTTGCGCTGCAATGTGTAGCAGCGGAGCGTCCGGTGAAAAAGCCTGGATCAGGCGATCTCGGTTTCCTGCGCCTCGCTCCGGGGCGGGCGGGAGAGGACGTTCTTGCTGACGAACAGCAACCGTCTGCGGAACGCCACAGGACTTTCCACGGTCAGCGCCGCCTTGATCGTTTCCAATCCCCCGGCGAAAAACGCTCTTCTGAGCGGCCGTCCGTGGTGTTCGGTCCAGGCGGGCGGATCGAGTCGATAGACGCCGGCCAGATGTTCGGCGGTGGCTGCGAGGTAGGCGTCCTTCACATCGTCCAGAAGCACCGGTTCGTCGGCGATCGCCGCTGTCCTGCGCGCGGGATCGGCATAGAATTCATCGAGGAACTCGCGCAACGCGGGATCAAAGGCTGCACGCCGGTTGCGGTCCGGCGGGACACTTCGAGAAGCGTGGCAGGACGGTTCCCATAGCCGCTCATGGGGCGGCGCTGCTGTCCTGTGTCCATTCCTTGCCGCGGGCGGGGGTGCCAAGCGCACCCCCGCCCAACGGCTAATCCGCGGTTCCCGCCGACTCCGGCCACACATCCTCCCACGTGCCGACCGTTGAGGCCTTGCTGTATTCGGTCGAGCGGTTCTCGAAGAAATTGACGTGCTCGGGGGCGTTCAGCATGTCGTCGAGCCAGGGGAGCGGGTTGCGGGCGACGTGGAACAGCGGGTTCAGGCCGAGCTGCATCAGGCGCCGGTCGGCGATGAAGCGTATGTACTCCTTCACCTCGGCCGCGGTCAGGCCTTCCACCGGGCCCAGCTCGAACGCGAGGTCGATGAACGCGTCCTCGTGGTCCACGATGGTGGCGCAGATGACGTAGAGTTCGCGCCGCAACGCCTCGGTCCAGATCTCGGGGTTTTCCTGCACGAAAGTGCGGAACAGCTTGATCACCGACAGGCAGTGCAGCGTCTCGTCGCGCACCGACCAGGACACGATCTGGCCCATGCCCTTCAGCTTGTTGAAGCGCGGGAAGTTCAGCAGGATCGCGAAGCTCGCGAACAGCTGCAGCCCCTCGGTGAACGCGCCGAAGGCCGCCAGCGTCTTGGCGATCTCGTGGTTGCTGTCCACCCGGAAGGACTGCATGTAGTCGAACTTGTCCTTCATCTCCTTGATGCGCCGGAACGCCTGGTACTCGATCTCCGGCATGCCGATGGTGTCGAGCAGGTGGCTGTAGGCGGCGATGTGCACCGTCTCGATGTTGGAGAACGCGCTCAGCATCATCAGCACTTCGGTCGGTTTGAAGACCTGGCTGTAATGCTTCATGTAGCAGTTGTTCACCTCCACGTCGGACTGCGTGAAGAAGCGGAAGATCTGGGTGACGAGGTTGCGCTCGCCGTCGGTCAGGTTGCGATGCCAGTCCTTCACGTCGTCGGCCAGCGGCACCTCCTCGGGCAGCCAGTGCACGCGCTGCTGGGTCAGCCACGCATCGTAGGCCCAAGGGTAGCGGAACGGCTTGTAGACGGGGTTCTCGGTCAGCAGGTCGAAGCGCTGCGGCTGCTCGGTGACGGGGTGGGGGCTGTGCTGGTCCATGATCGTCCTGCGCTGGCTGTGGGTCAGATGGGCATGCCCGGCAGTCGCTGCGACCGGGGCACGCGACTCTGCGCCTCATCCGATGGTCCACCACAACATGCTGGCTGTCCAGCACCGCGCAGCACAAGGGCTTGATCTTGGGATGGCGGCGTGGATGATCTATGCTGGGCCGCGATGATGCGCACCGGCCTGATCACACCGCGGCGCATGCGCCGGATTCGCGTCGCCTCCCGCCACTGGCAGCGCAGGGCGTTGTTCGTGCTGGGCGGCATCGCGGTCGGCGCCGCGGCCGTCGGCCTGGCGCTGGCGGCCGACCGAAGTTCGGGCGTCTTCAGGATGGTGCTGAGGCGCTGGCCCGACGCGCCGCTCCTGCTGACCCCGGCAGGGTTCGCCGCGGCCAGCCACTTGTCGCGCCGGTTCTTCCCGGGCTCGGGCGGCAGCGGCATCCCGCAGGCGATCGCCGCCCGGGCCTCGTCCGGTGCGGCGCGCGCGCGCCTGGTCTCGCTCCGGCTCGCGGCCGGCAAGATCGCGCTGCTGCTGCTCGGCCTGCTGTGCGGCGCGTCGATCGGACGCGAAGGACCCACGGTGCAGGTCGGCGCCTCCATCATGTCCGCCGCCGGCCGCCTGTTTCCCAGGCGGCAGCCCGGGCTGATCCTGGCAGGGGCGGCGGCGGGTGTCGCGGCCGCGTTCAACACGCCGCTGGCGGGCATCGTGTTCGGCATCGAGGAGATGAGCCGCGCCTTCGAAACGCGCACCAGCGGCGTGGTCATCGGAACGGTGATCGCGGCGGGCCTCACCTCGCTCGCGCTGCAGGGCGACTACACCTATTTCGGCCTGACCCACGCGACGTTGCGCGGCGCGGAGGGCTGGCTCGCCCTGCCGCTGGTGGGATGCGCGGGCGGGCTGGCGGGCGGCGGCTTCAGCAGGGTGCTGATCGCGTTCGGCCGCGGCCTGCCGGGCCTGCCCGGACGCCTGCAGGCCGCCCATCCGACCGTGTTCGCGACGCTGTGCGGCCTGGTCGTGGCGGCGTGCGGGCTGGCTTCGGGCGGCGCCGCGTTCGGCACCGGCTATGCCGAGGCGCGCGCGCTGGTCCAGGGCGGCGGCGGGCCATCGCTCGGCTTCGGCGCGTTCAAGTTCGCGGCGACCCTGGCCTCCTCGGTCAGCGGCATTCCCGGCGGCATCTTCGCGCCGTCGCTCGCCGTGGGCGCCGGATTGGGCGCCGAGCTCGCGGCATTGCTGCCCGGCACGCAGGCGCAGCCGCTGGTGGTGCTGGGCATGGTTGCCTATTTCTCCGGCGTGGTGCAGGCGCCGATCACCGCCTTCGTCATCGTCGCGGAAATGACCAACGACCACGCCATGGTGGTGCCGCTGATGCTGGCTTCGCTGATCGGCTACGGCGCGTCGCGGACGGTGTGCCGGGAGGGCGTCTACCACGCGCTCGCGCGCGGTTTCGCGGCGGATCCTGGCGACTAGATTGGTGGAGCGTCGCTACGCGGGAACACGAGTCTGACCGTGGTGCCCCTGCCCTGCTCGGAGTGCACGAGCATCGCGCCGCGGGACTGCTCGGCGAAGCCGGACACCATCGACAGCCCCAGCCCGGTCCCGCTGCCCGGGTGCTTGGTGGTGAAGAACGGCTCGGTGGCGCGCGAGGCGACGTCCGGCGGCATGCCCGTGCCGTGGTCGATGACCGCGACCTCGACGGCGGGCGCGCCGTCCAGCACCGCGGGCCCCGTCTGGACCAGGATCGGGTTGCCAGGCGCCGAGGCATCGGCCGCGTTGCGCACCAGGTTGATCAGCGCCATTTCCAGCTTGGCCGCGTCGATGACGGCCGGCAGCGGAACGGCGGCGAGCGACAGGTCGAGCGGCACGCCTGCCGGGGCGAGTTGTGCCAGCAGGCCATCGGCGCCGCGCACCACGTCGTTGAGGTCCACCAGCCTCGATTGCAGCACCTGCCGTCCGGCAAAGGCCAGCATCTGCTGCGTCAGACGCCCGGCGGTGCGCGCGGCCCAGCTCACCCGGTTCAGCCGCTCCGCCTGGCGCGGGGTGAGACTTTCGGTGCCCGCCGATTCGGCGTTGGCCAGGACCACGGTCATCAGATTGTTGAACTCGTGGGCGATGCCGGCCGCCATGGCGCCCAGCGTGTCCATCCTCTGCGCGCGGGCCTGGGCCTGGTCCAGCTCGCGGCGCGCCCCGGCATCGAGCTGGCTGCCGAACCAGAACAGCAGCCGGCCATTGCCGTCGAACACCGGCCCCACGAACATCGAACACCAGAACTTCGTCCCGTCCTGCCGGTAGTTCCACAGCTCCACCTGGATTTCGCGCTGCGCGGCAATGCCCAGGCGAAGCGTGTCCAGCGCCCGGTCGTCCGTCTCCGGCCCTTGCAGGAGACGCAGGTTCCGGCCGATGACCTCGTCTTCCGCGTAGCCGGTCAGGCGGGTGAACGCCGCGTTGCAGAACACCGCCGGCATATCGGGGCGGTATGGATCGGCCAGGACCATCGGAAGCGGGCTCATCCTGGCGACCGCGCGGAGGATGTCGGCGGCGTCGCGGTCGCAGGTTGGCAGGATGCCAGCACCGGGGTCGGCCTCGTCAGGTTGAGGCACGCCGCGATGATCCATATTCCTGCTCCACACACGGCGTCGTGTCGGACTGCCGCCACGCCATGCCGTCACACGCGGGAACGCACGCCACCTGCCCGGGTTACTGCCGCAGACCTCAGTACATCAGGCCGTCCAAGCCTGTCGAGACGGACGGGCATGGAAAAGCGGCGGATTCTCCTGGTTGAAGACGAGATGCTGATAAGGGCCATCGTGGCCGAAAGCCTGGGCGACGCCGGCTTCGAGGTGGTCGAGGCGGGAAACGGCGACGAGGCGCTTGCCCTGATCGGGCGGCTCGAACGAGTGGATCTCCTGCTGACCGACATGCAGATGCCGGGCAAGGCGGACGGGAACGCGGTGGCGGCGTGCGCCAGGCACCACTTCCCCCGCCTGCCAGTGATCTACGTCACGGGGCGCCCGGACAGCCTGACCAACCCGGTCGGCTGCGACGACCTGGTGATCTGCAAGCCGTTCGGCCCGAGGGAGGTCATCGAGGCGGCGGTGCGCCTGCTGGCCGAATGGGGCAAGCGTCCGGCCGTGCCGTCTGGCCAGGAATCCCGGTCAGAAACGCTCAGAGATAGGGCATGCCGAGTCGGGCCGCCGCATCGCGAAGACGAACTGGCAGTGGCCGCGCGTCCAGATCGGCCTGGGTGAAAGGGCGGCCGCGGCAGGTCTGGACGAAGTCCGCGAGGGACCGGGTCAGGGCTGCGTCGTAGAACTCGACACAGAGCTCGAAGTTGAGGCGGAACGAGCGGATGTCCCAGTTGCAGCTGCCGACCAGGCACCACAGCCCGTCCACCGCCATCACCTTGGAATGGCGGAACGGCGGCGGGCAGCGCCAGATGCGCACGCCGTCCGCCAGAAGCGGCCCCGCATTGGCCCAGGTGGCCCAGTCCACCAGCCGGTGATCGCTGCGTTCGGGCACGACCACCTCGACCGCGACGCCGCGCAGGGCGGCCAGCGACAGCGCGGTGATCATGCGGTCGTCGGGCAGGAAATACGGCGTCATCACCACGATCGTCTCGCGCGCGCAGGCGACGGCCTGCAGCATGGCGAATTCCAGCTTTTCGATGTCCTCGTCCGGGCCGGACGTGACCACGCGCGCGGGCGCCTGGCCCGCCGCCTCGATGTCGGGGAACCAGGCGGGGCCGGACAGGTCTTCACCCGCGGCGAACGACCAGTCTTCGGCGAACGCGCCCGCGAGTTGCCGGACCGCGGGGCCGGCCACTCGGAAATGCGTGTCCTGCACCGGCGCGCGCGTGTGCGCTGCCATGACGTTGAAGTCGCTGATGTTCATGCCGCCGGTGAACCCGACCGCGCCGTCCACGACCAGGATCTTCTTGTGCGAGCGCAGGTTGAGGAACGGCATGCGCCAAGGCAGCGGCGAGTGGAGGAAGCGGGCGGCGGTGACGCCGCGCCGTCGCAGGTGATGGTAGGCGGGCGAGCGGATCCAGCCGCTGCCCACGCCATCGACCAGCACGCGCACCGCGACGCCGCGGCGCTCGGCGGCGGCAAGCGCGCCCACGAACCGGCCGCCCCAGTGATCGTCGAAGAAGATGTAGGAGGACAGGCCGACGCTGTGCTGGGCGGAGGCGATCGCGTCCAGCATCCTCGGATATGCCTCGTCGCCGTTCTGGTAGGTTTCGACCGCGTTGCCGCCGAGGACCTGCCGGCCGGTCAGGCGCCCGATGCCCTGGGCCAGAGGGTCGAGGTGGTGGTCGGCGACCCGCCGGGAGAGGTCGGCCGGTTCGCCGTCCAGCCGCCTGGGATCGGGCCGCAGGCGTTGCGCCCGGCGCTGCACCCGGTTGACGCCGAGCAGCGCGTAGGCGACGGCGCCGGTGAAGGGTGCGAACCAGGCGAGGCCGATCCAGCCTGCCGCCGACGCCTGCTCGCGCTTGCGCAGCAGGACGTGCACGGTGACGATCGCTGCGAGCAGCAGGCCGGCCGGCGTTGCGTGCAGAGGCGAGGCGAGGCCCACGCTAGTGGGGTGTTGAGAAAGGCCAGGGGGGCTGCCCCTGGACCCCGCTGGGGTTTGAAATCCCAGACCCCCAATCTCTAAAATAGGATTTCAAAGGCTCGCCTTTGACGGGGTCCAGGGGCAGCGCCCCTGGCCTTTGCTTGCCTGGCCTGCCGTCACTGGCAGCTCAGGCATTCCTCGTAGTTCGTGGCGGGCGCCGTGGCTATCGCGAGCGGGATCGGCTCGACCGGACCGACGTCGATCAGCGAGGATTTCGGCATGTCGCTCACCGTATCGGCGCGCTGGATCGACAGCGAACGGCAGTAATACAGGGATTTCAGGCCGCGCTTCCAGGCGAGCATGTGGATCTCGTGCAGGTCGCGCTTGTGCACGTTGGCCGGCAGGAAGACGTTGACCGACTGGCTCTGGCAGATGAACGGCGTGCGGTCGGCGGCATGCTCGATCACCCAGCGCTGGTCGAGTTCGAAGGCGGTCTTGTAGACCGCACGCTCCTGCTCGGTCAGGAAGTCGAGGTGCTGCACGCTGCCGCCGCGCAGGGTAATGGACGACCAGACCTCGTCGGTGTCCTGGCCGCGCGCGGCCAGCAGGACCTGCAGGTGCCTGTTGCGCACGGTGAAGCTGCCGGACAAAGTTTTTTGGAGAAAGACATTCGCGGCGATCGGCTCGATCCCAGGGCTGGCGTTGCCGGCGATGATCGAGATGCTGGCCGTCGGCGCGATCGCCATCTTGTTGGAGAACCGCTCCATGACGCCGAAATCGGCGGCGTCCGGGCACGCCCCGCGCTCCTCGGCCAGCAGGCGCGAGGCGGCGTCGGCCTGCTCGCGGATGTGGCGGTGCATCCGCTTGTTCCAGACCTTGGCGATCACGCTTTCGAACGGCACGTTCTGCGACTGCAGGAAGCCGTGGAAGCCCATCACGCCCAAACCGACCGACCGCTCGCGCGAGGCGGCGTATTTGGCGCGCTCCATGTCGGAAGGCGCGCGGTCGATGAAATCCTGCAGCACGTTGTCGAGGAAGCGCATCGTGTCCTCGATGAACAGCGGGTGGTCCTTCCACTCGAACCAGGTCTCGAGGTTCACCGAGGACAGGCAGCACACCGCGGTGCGTTGGCGGCCGTACTGGTCGATGCCGGTGGGCAGGGTGATCTCGCTGCACAGGTTGGAGGTCTTCACTTCCAGGCCGGCGAATTTGTGGTGGTCCGGGCGCGCGTTGTTCACGTGGTCGGAGAACACGAGGTAAGGCTCGCCGGTCTCCACGCGCGCGATCAGGATGCGTATCCACAACGACCGCGCGGAAACCTGGCGCACGATGCTCTGGTCTTTCGGCGAGCGCAGCGACCACATCGCGTCCGCCTCGACCGCGCGCATGAAATCGTCGGTCACCAGGATGCCGTGGTGCAGGTTGGGCGCCTTGCGGTTGGGGTCGCCGCCGGTCGGGCGCCGTATCTCGATGAACTCCTCGATCTCCGGGTGGCAGACAGGCAGGTAGACCGCGGCCGAACCGCGGCGCAGCGAGCCCTGGCTGATGGCGAGCGTCAGCGAATCCATCACCCGGATGAAGGGGATGACGCCGCTGGTCTTGCCGTTCTGGCCGACCTTCTCGCCGATGGAGCGCAGGTTGCCCCAGTAGCTGCCGATGCCGCCGCCCTTGCTGGCGAGCCAGACGTTCTCGTTCCACAGGCCGACGATGCCGTCCAGGCTGTCGGACGCCTCGTTGAGGAAGCAGGAGATCGGCAGGCCGCGCTCGGTGCCGCCGTTGGACAGCACGGGGGTGGCCGGCATCAACCACAGGCGGCTGATGTAGTCGTAGAGGCGCTGGGCGTGGGCGGTATCGTCGCCGTAGAAGCTGGCGACGCGGGCGAACAGGTCCTGGTAGCCCTCCCCCGGCAGCAGGTAGCGGTCGTCCAGCGTGGCGCGGCCGAAATCGGTCAGCAGGGCGTCGCGCGAGCGGTCCACCCTTACCTGGTGGCGGCCGCGCATCTGCACGCCGTCATCCAGCAAGGCGGCTTCCAGGTCGCGCGTGCCCATACCGTCCATGCTTTTTGCCCCGTCTGTGTGTCGACTCGCCGCACCCGCGGCTTGCCCCATATGTAGGCGCATCCGGGCCGGTGAACACAAGATGAGGCGATCACATGGCGGTTTTTGCCCCCCGGTGATGCCGTGATAACACCCCAGGCCTGGACCGACCACAACCTCGAGGACCGACATGACCAGCTTCGAAAGCCGCACGTCCGACTACCCGATCGAGCGCATCTTCCTGGAGCGTTGGTCGCCCAGGGCGCTGGCCGGGGTGCCGATGGACCACGAGACGCTGATGACGATCTTCGAGGCGGCGCGCTGGGCGCCGAGCAGCTACAACTCGCAGCCCTGGCGCTACATCTACGCCCATCGCGACACGCCGGCCTGGGCGGGGCTGTTCAACCTGCTGGTGGAAGGCAACCAGGGCTGGGCGCGCGACGCCAGCGTGCTGATCGTGGCGATCTCGAAGACGACGATGTCGCCGCGCGGCGAGGAGGTGCCGAGCTACAGCCACTCCTTCGACGCGGGCTCGGGCTGGCAGAACCTGGCGTTGCAGGCAACCGCGATGGGATGGTTCGCGCATGGCATGGTCGGGTTCGACATGGCGCGGGCGGCGTCCGAGCTGGGGATACCGGACGGCTACAAGGTCGAGTCGGCGATCGCGCTGGGCAAGCTGGGCGACAAGTCGAAGCTGCCCGAGCATTTCCAGAAGATGGAGCAGCCGAACGACCGCAACCCGGTGAGCAGCTTCGCTTTCGAAGGACGGTTTCCCGCAGCATAGGAAGGAAGTCGTTCTTTTTCGAGAAAAAGAACCAAAAAGCTTTTACTCTAAGAATAAAAGTCTTTTGCTTCTTTTCTTCAGAAAAGAAGGCCTTACTTCTAGTAAGCAGGGACGCCCCGTGGACGACCGCATACTGACCGAGCGCGCGGGCGACGTGGTTACCCTGCGCCTGAACGCGCCGGCCGTGATGAACGCGATCGACGCCGACATGGCCGAGGACCTGCACGCCAAGCTGGTGGACGCGTCGGGCCAGGCGAGGGCGATCGTGCTGGCCGGTCACGAGCGTGCGTTCTGCGCCGGGGCCAACCTGGCCGGCGGTCCACGGCCGGCGGGCGCCGACATGGGCGAGCGTCTGGAGAGCGCGTTCAACCCGCTGATGCTGGCGATCCGCCATTGCCGGGTGCCGGTGATCTCGGCCGTGCGCGGCGCCGCGGCAGGAATCGGCGCGTCCATCGCGCTGTGCTGCGACATGATCGTGGCAGGCGAGAGCGCGTATTTCCTGCAGGCGTTCCGCCGCGTGGGCCTGGTGCCCGATGGCGGCTCGGCGTTCCTGCTGGCCCATAGCGTGGGCCGGGTGCGGGCGATGGAGCTGATGCTGCTGGGCGAGAAGCTGCCGGCACGCACGGCGCTGGAGTGGGGGCTGGTGAACCGTGTGACCGCCGACGGCGAGGTGGAAGGGGTGGCGGCGGAGCTGGCCGCATCCTTGTCGCGCGGCCCGACGCGGGCCCTGGGGCTGATCCGACGCGCGGCCTGGGCAGCGCTGGCGCAGGATTTCGGCCAGCAACTCGAACTCGAACGCGCGCTGCAGCGCGAGGCTGGGGAGAGTGCGGATTTCCACGAGGGGGTGGCGGCGTTCCTGGGCAAGCGCGAGGCGCAGTTCACCGGCAAGTAGGGCGAAAGAGCGAAGCGACCTTCGCCGGGCGGTGTCCCGCATTCGCGCGACGTTGCGGATGTCGCGGAGCTCTTCCGCGCTACGACCTTTGTGGCATTCTTGTCGGCACGACTATTTTGCGCGACGTTGCGGATGTCGCTTCGCTCTTCCGCGCTACGACCTTTGTGGCATTCTTGTCGGCACGACCATTTTGCGCGGCGTGGCGGATGTCGCTTCGCTCTTCCGCGCTACGGCCTTTGTGGCATTCCTATCGGCACCACCGTTTTCGCGATCGACGCGTCCAGGGCTTCGTAGGCGGCGTAGTCGATCGTGTCGTACAGCTCCGCCCGCGTCTGCATGCGGTCGATGGCGCGCTGCGCTCCGCCATCCCGGGCGATCGTGGCGTAGAGCTGCTCCTGCGCGCGGGCGGCGACGCGCAGCGAGCTGACCGGCCAGATCACCATGCGGTAGCCCATCGCCTCGAACTCGTCGGCGGTGAAGAACGGCGTGCGGCCGAACTCGGTCATGTTGGCCAGCAGCGGCACCCCTGGCAGGCGGGACGCGAAGGCGCGAAACATCTCCGCCGTGTGCAGCGCTTCGGGGAAGATCGCGTCCGCACCCGCCTCGACGTAGAGCCTGGCGCGCGCCACCGCCCCGTCCAGGCCCTCGCTGGCCGCCGCGTCCGTGCGCGCCATCACGAACAGGCTTCTGCGCGCACGCACGGCCGCCGCCACCTTGGCGGCCATGTCGCGGGGGTCGGCCAGGCGCTTGTCGTTCAGGTGGCCGCATTTTTTCGGCAGCAGCTGGTCTTCCAGATGCACGGCCGCCGCCCCGGCATCCTCGAAGCTGCGCACCATGTGCATCACGTTCAGCGCCTCGCCATAGCCGGTGTCGCCGTCGACCAGCACCGGCAGGCCCGACGCACGCGCCACCTGGCGCACGAAGAAGCAGACGTCCTCGATGGTGATCACGCCGAGATCGGGCAGCCCCATCGACGCGGACATCGCAGCTCCCGACAGGTAGACGCCAGGAAACCCTGCCGCGCGCGCCTGCAGCGCCGCAAGCCCGTTATGCGCGCCGGGCAGGCGCAGGATGGCGGGCTGAGTCAGCAACGCACGGAATCGCTCGCCCGCGGACAGCGCTGGCGTTTCGGCGCCGACGAGGTACGTCACGCGCGGCGCTCGGCCAGCGGCACGAACGGCAGATCTTCCGGGCCGATGTAATTGGCGGTCGGGCGGATGATCTTGCCGTCCTGGCGCTGCTCGATCACGTGCGCGGCCCAGCCGCTGGTGCGCGCGATGACGAAGAGCGGCGTGAACATCGCCGTCGGCACGCCCATCATCCGGTACGACACGGCGCTGAACCAGTCGAGGTTGGGGAACATCTTCTTCAGATCCCACATCACCGTCTCCAGGCGCTCGGCAACGTCGAACAGGATCATGTCGCCCGCGTCCTCGCTCAGCCGTTTGGCGACCGACTTGATCACCACGTTGCGCGGATCGCTGACGGTGTAGACTGGATGGCCGAAGCCGATCACCACTTCCTTATTGGCGACACGGGTGCGGATGTCGGCTTCCGCCTCGTCCGCCGTGGCGTAGCGCTGCTGGATTTCGAGCGCCACCTCGTTGGCGCCACCGTGTTTCGGGCCGCGCAGCGCGCCGATGCCGCCGGTGATGGCGGAGTACATGTCGGACCCGGTTCCCGCAACGACGCGCGCGGTGAAGGTGGAGGCGTTGAACTCGTGCTCGGCATACAGCACCAGGCTGGTGTGCATGGCGCGTTCATGCAGCGCGGACGGGGCGCGGCCATGCAGAAGGCGCAGGAAGTGGCCGGCGATGCTGTCGTCGTCGGTCTCGACCTCGATGCGCCGGCCGTTATGCGAAAAGTGCCACCAGTAGAGCAGGATCGAGCCGAGGCTCGCCATCAGCCGGTCGGCGATGTCGCGCGCGCCGGCCACGTTGTGATCCTCCTTTTCCGGCATCTCGCAGCCGAGCATGCTGACCGCGGTCCGCATCACGTCCATCGGGTGGGCGGCGGCGGGGATGTGTTCCAGCACGGCGCGCAGGCCGGCGGGGATGCCGCGCAGCGCACGCAGCTTGGCCTTGTAGGCGCGCAATTCGGCCTGTGTCGGCAAGCGGCCGTGCACCAGCAGATGCGCGATCTCCTCGAACTCGCAGGTTTCGGCGACGTCGAGGATGTCGTAGCCGCGGTAATGCAGGTCGTTGCCGGTGCGGCCGACGGTGCACAGCGCGGTGTTGCCGGCGACAACGCCGGAGAGGGCGACGCTTTTTTTGGGCTTGGGTGCGGTGACGGTTGTGGTTTCACTCATCGACGAACTCCGTTTCTCCTGTCCCCTTGGCCGGGCTTGCCCCGGCCACCCACGCGGTGATGCGGCTCGGCCTCCATGAAGCAACGCGATCGCACGGCCGCGTGGATGCCCGGAACACGTCGGGGCAAGGTGATGTGAACTAAAAGATTCCTTTTGCACCGATCAAAAGCGAACCGGTCGGCATGGAAATATTCAGCCCGGCAAGCTCGCCCGTACGCAGGCTTGGCAGGCGCTGCGCCACCTCGAGGAACCGCTCCGCCTCGGCCGCGTCCAGCAACCCTTCCGTGAGCATGCGGAACTTGCCGATGTAGTTCTCCCGCCGCCACGGTGTCGCCCCCAGCGTGTGGGCGTTGGCGACCGCCATCTCGTCGGCGATGACCGTGCCGTCCTTCAGCGTGATCAGCACGCGGCCGCCAAAGGCTTTTACGCTCGGGTCGGCGGCGTGGTAGCGCTCGGTCCAGCGCGGGTCTTCCACCGTGCGTATCTTGCGCCACAGCGCCACCGTGTCCGGACGGCGCGCGCGTTCTGGCGCGTAGCTGCGCACGTGGTGCCAGGCGCCGTCCTGCAGCGCCACGGCCACGATGTACATGATCGAGTGGTCCAGCGTCTCCCGGCTCGCGTCGGGGTCGAATTTCTGCGGGTCGTTGGCGCCGGTGCCGATCACGTAATGGGTGTGATGGCTGGTCTCGATCACCACGTCGGCGACATCGTCCCAGTTGGCCACGCGCTTGCCCATGCGGAAGGCGAGGTCGATCAGCGCCTGGCTCTGGTACTCCGCGGAATGCTCCTTGGTGTAGGTGTCCAGGATGGCGCGCTTGGGCTCGCCCGGCGCGGGCAGCGGCACCTGGTAGTGGGCGGAGGGGCCGTCCAGCATCCAGGCGATCACGCTGTCCTCGCCCTCGTAGATGGGGGATGGCGCGTCCTCGCCGCGCATCGCCCGGTCCACCGCCTCGATGGCCAGCTTGCCGGCATGGCTCGGCGCGAACGCCTTCCAGCTGCTGATCTCGCCCTTGCGGCTCTGCCGCGTCGCCGTGGTCACGTGCAGCGCCTGCTGCACCGCCTGGTAGATGATCTCGGTGGGCAGCCCGAGCAGCGTGCCGATGCCGGCGGCGGCAGACGGGCCCAGATGGGCCACGTGGTCGATCTTGTGCGCGTGCAGGCAGATCGAGCGCACCAGGTCGACCTGGATTTCGTAAGCAGTGGCCAGCGCCCGCACCAGGGCCGCGCCGTCCCGGCCGGTCTGCTGAGCGGTCGCCAGGATGGGCGGGATGTTGTCGCCCGGGTGGCTGTACTCCGCGGCCAGGAACGTGTCGTGATAGTCGAGCTCGCGCACCGCGGTGCCGTTGGCCCAGGCGGCCCATTCGGCGTGCACACGCACGTCAGGCGCGCAGCCGAACAGCGTGGCCCCGCCCGGGCGCGGGTGGGCCAGCGCCTGGTCGCGCGCGGACACGATGGGGTGACGGTTGATCGACGCGATGGCGACGGACGCGTTGTCGATGACGCGGTTGACGATCATCTCGGCAACCTCCGGCAGCACGTCGACCGGGTCGGCGGCGACCGACGCGATGTGCCACGCCAGCTGGTCCTGGCGGGGCAGCCGGTCGGCTTCGGGATGGACACGCACGTCGTGAAGGATCATCGCGGGGCTGGTTCCTGGCGTTGGCGCTTACCTGCCGTGCGGCCCGGCCAAGGTCAAACCCGCCGATGCGCCTTGCGCTCGGCGCCGGGTCCGACGACAAGCCGGGCGATGGCGCCGCCCCTCCTCTCCCTGCAGGACATCCATCTTACCCTTGGCGGCAGCGGGCCGCTGCTGGACGGGGCGGAGTTTTCCGTGGGCGCCGGCGAGCGCATCTGCCTGGTGGGTCGCAACGGGTCGGGCAAATCCACCCTGCTGAAAGTCGCGGCGGGGCTGCTCCAGGCCGACGGGCGGCGGTTCATCCAGCCGGGCGCCACCATCCGCTACATGTACCAGGAGCCCGATTTCGGCGACGCGGCCACGGTCGGCGCCTATGTGGAGGCGGGGTTGGGCCCGGGCGACGACCCGTATCGCGGGCGGGCACTGCTGGAGCAGGTGGGACTGACCGGCGATGAGGCGCCGGCGCGGCTGTCCGGCGGGGAAGCGCGCCGCGCGGCCCTGGTGCGGGCGCTGGCACCGAGCCCCGACCTGCTGCTGCTCGACGAGCCGACCAACCACCTGGACCTGCCGGCGATCGAGTGGCTGGAAGCCGAACTGGCCAGCCTGCGCGCCGGGATCGTACTGATCAGCCATGACCGGCGACTGCTGGAAAGTGTCTCGCGCAGCATCGTCTGGCTCGATCGCGGGCGCACGAAGCGCGTGGACCGCGGTTTCACCCATTTCGAGGAATGGCGCGACGAGGTGCTGGAGCAGGAGGAGCGCGACCAGCACAAGCTGAGCCGGCAGATCGCGCGCGAGGAGGATTGGATGCGCTACGGCGTCACCGCGCGCCGCAAGCGCAACGTGCGGCGCGTGGCCGAGCTGGCAGGGCTGCGCGCTCAGCGGCGCAACCATGTGGGGCCCGCTGGCGGCGTGCGCATGGCCGCCAGCGAGGCCGACGGGTCGGGCAAGCTCGTCTCCGTCGCCGAGGACGTGTCCAAGAGTTTTGGCGAACAGACCGTGGTGCGCGATTTTTCCGCCCGCATCGTCCGCGGCGACCGGGTCGGCATTGTCGGACCCAATGGCGCCGGCAAATCGACGTTGCTGAAACTGCTGACCGGGGTGATCGAGCCTGATCGCGGCAGGATCAAGCTCGGCACCAACCTCGAAGCCGTGACGCTCGACCAGACGCGCGAAAGCCTCGATCCGGCGGCCACGCTAGCGGAAACGCTGACCGGCGGGTCGGGCGACCAGGTGCTGGTGAACGGGATGAAACGCCATGTGATCGGCTACATGAAGGATTTCCTGTTCCGCCCGGAACAGGCGCGCACCGCGGTGGGCGTGCTGTCGGGCGGGGAGCGCGGGCGGCTGATGCTGGCGGTCGCACTCGCACGGCCGAGCAACCTGATGATCCTCGACGAGCCGACCAACGACCTCGATCTCGAGACGCTGGACCTGCTGCAGGAGATGCTGGCCGACTACCAGGGGACCGTGCTGCTGGTCAGCCACGATCGCGATTTTCTCGATCGCGTGGTGACATCGACGGTGGCGGCCGAAGGCGACGGGCGCTGGGTGGAGTATGCCGGCGGCTATACCGACATGCTTTTGCAGCGTGGCACGCCGGCGCTGGCGGCGCGGGCGGAGGCGGGGCGGGCGGAGGCCCGCAAAGGCGGCAAGACAGCCGATGCGAAGCCGGCGGCGCCCGCGCGCAAGATCTCGTTCAAGGAGAAACACGAGCTGGAACGCCTGCCGGAGGCGATCGCAAGGGCCCAGGCCGACATGGCGCGCTGCCAGCGCATGCTGTCGGACCCCAACCTGTTCGTCCGCGACCCGAAGAAGTTCAACGCGACCACGGCCGCGCTGGCGAAGGCGGAGGCGGAGCTGGCCAAGGCCGAGGAACGGTGGCTGCAGCTGGAGTTGTTGCGCGAGGCGACGTAGAGTCTTGGCTGGACGATAACTCTACTCGTCGCGGGACGGCCCCATGCGCCACGCCCGTAATGCAACGTGTCCTGTGCAGTCTGGCGCAGGCCAGCGATGCCGCACCTGCGCATCAGCTCGTCATGCGCGGACCGCATTCTATTAATGACGGTCGGACCGGCCTAGACTGGGCAGGACAAAGGAGGCGTCATGCCCGACCACAACCAGCCCGTGAACCGCCGGTGGACACTGACCGCGCGGCCGCAGGGCCTGCCGAAACGCAGCGATTTCACCTACGCGACGGTGCCGGTGGAGGTGCTGCAGGACGGGCAGGTCCTGGTGCGCACGCATTACATCTCGCTCGACCCCGCCATGCGCGGCTGGATGAACGACGCGCGCAGCTACATCCCGCCGGTCGAGCTGGGCGAGGTGATGCGCGCGGGCGCGGTGGGCGAAGTGGTGTCCACCCGCAACCCCCGTTTCCGCGAGGGCGACCACGTCGCCGGCATGTTCGGCATGCAGGATTACGCGGTGACGGACGGCAGCGGCGTGCAGACGGTGGATGCGGGCCTGGCACCCCTGCCGCTGTTCCTCAGCGCGCTCGGCATGCCCGGAATGACCGCGTATTTCGGCCTGCTCGACGTGGGCGCGCCGCAGCCGGGACAGACCGTGGTGGTCTCGGCAGCCTCCGGCGCGGTGGGCGCGCTGGTCGGCCAGATCGCGCGCATAAAAGGCTGCCGCGCGGTGGGCCTGGCAGGCGGTCCCGAGAAATGCGCCTACGTGCACGACACGCTCGGCTTCGATGCGGTGGTCGACTACAAGGCCGAGGATGTGGGCCGCGCCCTGTCGGCGCACTGCCCGGACGGCATCGACGTCTATTTCGACAATGTCGGCGGCGCCATACTGGACGCGGCGCTGGCGCGGCTGGCGCGGCACGCGCGCGTGGTGATCTGCGGCGCCATCTCGCAATACAACAGCAGCGCGGTCGAGGGGCCGAAAAACTACCTGTCATTGCTGGTACAGCACGCGCGCATGGAAGGTTTTGTGGTGTTCGACTACGCGTCGCGCTACGCCGAGGGCATGCAGGCGATGGCCGGCTGGCTGAAGGACGGCCTGGTCAAGTCGCGCGAGGACATCGTCGACGGGCTGGAGACTTTCCCCGAAACGCTGCTCAAGCTGTTCAGCGGCGAAAACTTCGGCAAGCTCTGCATCAAGTCGGTCTGAGTGCGGCGCGCGGGGTTCGGCATCGCGCTGGCGGTCTGGCAGGCGGCGCCGGCCGCGGCCGACACCCTGGTGGCCACGCGTCCGGGCCTGATGTGTTCGGGCGCCTGGGCGCTGGCGGTGCTGACGCTGCCGGACGGCAGCAGCCGCGCCGCCAGCAAGCAGGCGCGCCGCGAGGACTCCGTGGTCAAGCAGCGCGGCGGCTGCGTCGATTTCGCTCCCGGCCTGCGCGCCACGCTGGTGATGGCGCGGTTCAACACCAGCGTGGTCAGGGTTGCGGCGCAGGACGGGCAGCCGGTTGGCACGTTCACGGTGCCCAACATCGACTTCAAGCTCGACCAGGCGCCGGCAGAGACAGCGCTTGCGCCGCCTGGTGCGCCCGCCGCCCAGAACATCCCGCCTGCGGACGCGCCCGCCGCGACCGTTTCCGGCCTTGGCGACGAAAACCCGTTGCCGGGGCTGGCCACCGCACGTGACTTCTTCGCCGGCCTGGCGTCCACCTGCCCGCAGCAGGGCTGGACCGAATACCGGCTCACCCACACGCAAGGCGGCCCGGTCGACGCAATCTACGAACGGATGACCGGGGCGCAGCAGCGTGCGGCGCAGAACGAGGCCGACCTCAAATGCCAGGACGTGCCGGGCCTGTCCTGCCCGACCGACACGGTGTTCGGCTTCATGGTCAGGGCGGGCTACCTGGACGACATGGTGCGCGCCGCTTGCGCCCAAAAGCCGCGCTGATTATGTCAGGAAGCGCCCTCTAACGGATAACAGGCCGGCCAGGTCAAGATGCCTGCGGACAGTATCGTAGAGGGTTACGTCCTGCCGGATCAGACTCTCGATGAAATGCCGGTCGTCCTCGTTCGCGAGTTCTTCGGTGAAGAGCGGCTGCGACGCGTTGACGCGGTTCGCACCAGCGAAGCCGAGCTTTTCGGTCCGCCACGCGGAATACCGGTCCGTGTCGGTGATTTCCACGTCCGCCAGCGCGAGATTCTCGATGGCCGTCTCTGCCGTTCCTGACCCCAGTATGTGGCACATCTCGTTCGCGCGGATCGCCGGACTGCGAAGCAGCCGCCGGCCAATGTCAACGAGGTAGGCGGAATCAGCATGGGCGAGTTCGGTCAGGCCGATCGCGGCAAGCCATCCCGTCGTGTCGTGACGGCGCGTGCCGCGAAATTTGACCATGTTCGTCAGCATGTAGGAGATTTGCGAGTAGATGCGCTGTCGCGGCGGGCGTATGGTCGTGAACACGTCGTCCTGGATGCGGACCAGCTCGGCATGCAGGTACCAGCTCAACGGCACATGGCCGGACACGGCGATCGCGTCGGAAAAATGCATGCCCAAGGCGAGATGACGGAGTGCCTTGAACAGATCGGATGTCGAGGTGGCGTTCGGGATAGACATGGTATGGTGGAGAAAAGGGTAGCGCCGCCGCAAGGCTACCTCCAGGTCGGTGCCGGCACATTTTGGTATGTGCAGGTTGATGACCCGCCTTTTCTCCGGAAACGCCGAGAGCACGATTTCACGGATGCGGGTCTGGAACTCCGAGGAGGAGATCGCCCTGACGAAAGCCGCTTGAGCGTTGTAGGGGGAGTCGTCTGGTGAAAGATGCTTTGATCCAGGAAGCCGCCCCGACGTGATCGCGATGATCTGACGCCGTGTTGCTCCCGAGAAGTCGATTTGCTGCGCGATCGATTGAGGGCCCTGCTCACCATCGAGCAATGCGAAGCTCGATATCACCTGCCGAACGCTCTCGGGCAAGGGGATGATCTGCCGCATCCGAGCCGCGCTCACCTGGCCAGGCTCACTGGGCGGCGATTGCCTGGGCAACGATGGACGTCATGGTGCCGAACCGGTTGTCGGGCAGCATGTAAACCGGGCGAGGCATCCAGCTTTGAAATATGACATCATCCGGACGCGTCGCTGGATCGCTGACCACTGCGCGGTAGCGCTGGACCGACTGGCTCGCCCAAATCTGGTCGCTGTCGAGGTTCGGATCGCCGTGACAGATCACGCCGAGGCGGATGCCGTTGCTGTGCAGGGTGTTGCGCCATGTCACGAGTTGCCGGCGGTAGTCCGATCGCCAGCCGATATCGGCGTCGATGAAGCTGAGCGGAACGCCGGTGTCTCTCGTGAGGTCCCGCGCGAACGCCATGATCGTGCCCAGGCTGTCCTGCGTCTGATCGGTGAGCGGCTCGATGTCGCCGACGACCATCTGAGGGAAGGCGTTGCGCAACATCTGGATCTTGGGGGCGATCTGGCTTGCGAGCGACTCGACGGAGTCGTTGCAAGTGTTGGGTCCGGTCTTGGTGTGCCCGAAATAAACCGGCTCATCCATGGCGAGATACGCGATCGTGCCACCGACACTGCGAAGCCGTATCGCGATGCGGCCCAAAGCGTTGGGGCCGGTATAGCCCTCGACGCCGCGACCACATGCCGGCCCCGGTTGCAGCATCAGCCCCTCGACGGCCAGCGCGATGTGCCTTTGCCGCAATCCCTCGACGAGGCTGGCGAGTGCCTGGTCTGGCGCGTGCGCCAGAAAGTTCGTCGAGACCTTGAAGACGTTGGTGACGGAGGCGGCGCGAGACCAGGGCGCCCCCGGTTCGAAGGTGGCCATGTAATCCGGCGATCCCGGCAGACGTCCGCCCGGACCCGATCCGCTGAGCCATACCTGCGGAGACTGGGCGGCGCTCGCCGGCGGGGCCAGCAGATGTGTTGCTGTGCAGCCAAGCAGGATGATGGTCGCGGCATACAGAGTGCGTATCATCGAACCTCCTGAAACTCACCCGGCGTTTGGCAAAGCGGAATACAATGCTGCAACGCCTGCCAGCAATGCCCAACGACCGGCCGCCGGAGGCGACCTTTGATCACCGGAACGTCGGGGCCCCTCACGACCCGCCTCGATGCCATCGTCCGAGCGGACCCGTGCGCTGGGCGGTCACCGGCCGGCTACGGCGCGGGCGATGGGGACGGGCAGCACGCCATGATGTGCTTGAACATGGCGAAGTACACCAGCCGATCGTAATGATGCGGCGTGGGCAGGTTCGCCAGCGCCTCGGCCGACATGAAGCGGGCGGGGGCAAGCAGCTCCACGGCCGGAAACCCGCGTGCCGCCTGCGCGGTCAGCGCGTTGCGGTGGCGCATCGCCTCCAGGATTCTCGGCGTGCCGTCGGGCTTGCGGGCCTGCTCGTTGGCCAGCACGATGAACACGCGTGCGTCCTGCGGCGCGCGCGACAGGATGCGGTGCAGCGCGGCGCAGAACACGTCGTCCGCCATGGGACCCAGGATGTCGAAGCACCGCCTGACATGCGCCAGCAGCGCCGGATCGATGCCGCCGCCGTCGGGCCGTGCCAGGTTCTGCAGATCCTGCCCCACCGCGCCGGGCCGGGACGCCGGGATCAGCGCGCCGGTCGCCCGGTGCCGCAGCACCGGGATCGGCACGTCGAAGAACAGGTTGAGCAGCCACAGACCAGGGCCTGCGGGCGGCGAGGCGATCAGGGAGGTGAAATCCTCCGGCAGGTAGCCGAGCGCGGCGGCGTCCTGCACCAGCCCGGGCGGCGCGCCGTCGATCGCGTGGACCGCCAGGAGCGCGCTGGAGGTGTGCATCACGGCGCCGTTGCGCACGGCCGCCGCCTCGTCGACGATGCGCTCGGACACCGCGGCGAAGTAGTGCGACAGGGCGCGCATGTCGCAGCCGCCGCGCGCCAGCACGTAGGCGAAACGTCTGGGCTCGTCGCTTGCCTGCACGGCGTCGCCCGGCCGCCTGGCAGAGACCCAGTCGATCTCGCGCGCGTCGGCAGACACGTCGGTCAGAACCTCTCCCCGGATATGCAGGATCGGCCGTCCGAGCTGGCGATAGAGCCACGTCTCCACGCCCATGCCGAGGATGCGGCAGGAGAAGGCGAAGTGCAGCAGGTAGGGCCGTTCGTTGCTCTGGTCGCAGGCCTGGATGTAGAGGCCGCAATATCCGTAATCGCCGTAGCGGTCGCGCACGCGCAGGATGCCCGCCTGTATCGTGTGCCTGGACAGCAAGGCGCCGAGTTCCGCGCGCGCGGCCTCGGCATCCTCGGGCAGCCGCCGCTTGGTGAAGTTCAGCTGGTTGGTGCGGTTGATCAGCTCGACCGCGCGGTCCTCATGCCCAGCAAAATCATGCTCGATCTCGACCGTGATGCCGCTCTCGCGCAGGAACGCCGCGGTGTCGCCGGACGAGCGGCTCAGGTCGGTCTGCCGCCGCTCCAGCACCCGGTATTGCGCCAGCCTGGCCATCGCCGCGTCCGGCTTGCCGGCGAGCCTTGGGTTGTCCAGCAGGTGGTCGACCAGGGTTTCGTCGGCGACCTGCAGGCCCGGTACGAAATGCGCGGCTTCGGCGCGGTTGCCCGCGTTGTCGTCGATGAACAGGATCGTCTGCGGCCGCAACTGCACCGCTTCGACCAGCGTCGCCAGGCGCGGACCCTTCGGGTCCCAGGACACGCTGGGAAAGATGAAAAACCCGTCCATGCCGTGCCGCCGCAGCACATCCTGCACCGGCTCGGGGTCGTTCTTCGAGCAGATCGAGTTGACGATCCCCCGCCGCGACAGGGCGCGCACGATCTCGGCACGGTCCTCCCGCCAGGCCATGCCCGCCTCGGACAGCGTGCCGTCCCAGAACGTGTCGTCGAGGTCCCAGACCACCAGCCGGATCGCCTCCGGCACCGGGTAAGGCGCTGCCGTGTCGGACGCCAGGACCTGCTCCGCCGCTGCTGTTGACACCCAGCATAGGCCAGCGGGCGGCGGGCCGGAAGACCGTTCCGCGACCGGCTCGCCAAGCCGCGGCTCACGCCGGCAGCGTGACCGTGGCGCGCGCGCCGCCGCCCTGGCGGTTGCCCAACACCACGTCGCCGCCATGGGCGCGCAGGATGTTGCGCGCGATCGGCAGGCCGAGCCCGGTGCCGCCGGTCTCGCGGTTGCGGCTGTCCTCCACGCGGTAGAACGGCTCGAACACCCGCTCCAGCTCGTCGGGCGGCAGGCCGGGGCCGTCATCCTCGATGGTGACGATGGCCAGCGCGCCCTCCACGCCCAGGGCCACTCGGGCGGCGGCGCCGTATTTCACCGCGTTGCCCACCAGGTTGGCGAACACCCGCTTGAGCGCCAGCAGCCGGCCCTGCACCGTCAGCCGGGCGGGACCGGCAAACGAGAGCCGGTCGGCGGCGTCGGGGCGGGCGTCGGCCGCGTCGTCCAGCACGGTGCGCAGCAGCGCCACCAGGTCGAACGGCACGGCGGGCTCGGTGTCGGCGGTGTCGCGTCCGAACACCAGGGTGGCCGACACCATCGCGTCCAGCTCGTCGAGGTCGGCCATGAATTTCTGCCGCTGCTCGTCGTCGTCGATGAACTCGGCGCGCAGTTTCAGCCGGGTGATGGGGGTGCGCAGATCGTGGCCGATGGCGGTCAGCAGGAACGTGCGGTCCTGCACGAAGCGGCGGATGCGCGCGGCCATCGTGTTGAAGGCGACGGCGGCGCGCACGACCTCCTCGGGGCCGCGCTCGGGCAGCGGCGGCGCGTTCACGTCGCGCCCCAGCCGCTCGGCCGCTTCGGCCAGCAGCACCACCGGCCCGGTCAGCCGCCGCACCGCCCAGAACGACAGGGCGGCGGCCGCAGCAGTCATCAGCACGAAGGCGAGCAGGAAGGTGGGCGAGTGCCAGGGGCGCGGCCGGGGCTGGACCACGCGCAGCACCAGCCAGCCGACATCGGGGAACTTGAACGCCACGGTGATCGCGTCCGACCAGGGGGTGCCGCGGATCTCCACGTCGCGCGGGCGGTTGACCGGGCGCAGCGGCACCAGGCCCATGTTCACCCGTATCTGGCCGCTATAGGGCGCGGGGGTCGCTTCCGGCGCCATCGGCGGGCCGTCCGACAGCGCCACGCTGACGTTGGGGCCGAGATCCATCTCGTGCAGGGCGGCCGAACGCTCGCCGGGCGAGGTCGCGACGACGGAGCGGTAGATGCTCATGGTGCGCATGCCCAGGTCGCGCAGGGCGGCGAAGCGCTGCAGCTCGATGCGGTCGAAGGCGTGGATGGTCAGCCCCGCGGCCTGCACCGCCGCCAAGCCGAGCAGCAGGGTGAGCAGCGTGCGGCTGGCCAGGCTGCGCGGATAGACCGGCAGGCGCATGCTGGCCCGCGCCCGGGTCCAGGCGGACCAGCGGTCAGCTCCGCTCAATGTCGGCTGCGAGAACGTAGCCGCCGCCGCGGACCGTCTTGATCAGCTGGGCGTGCCGGCCGTCATCCTCCAGCTTGCGGCGCAGGCGGCTGATGGCGACGTCGATGGCGCGGTCGAACGGGCCGGCCTGGCGGCCGCGCAGCAGGTCCAGCAGCATGTCGCGCGTCAGCACGCGGTTGGCACGCTCCACCAGCGCCACCAGCAGGTCGTACTCGCCGCCGGTCAGCGCCACCTCCACCCCGTCCGGGTTGAGCAGGCGGCGCCGCGAGGGCTCCAGCGTCCAGCCGCTGAAGCGCACCGCGCGGGCCGCCGGCTCGACCAGCTTCTCGGCGCGCTCGGAGGTGCGTCGCAGCACCGCGCGCATGCGGGCCAGCAGCTCGCGCGGGTTGAACGGCTTGGGCACGTAGTCGTCCGCGCCGAGTTCCAGGCCGATGATGCGATCGGTCTCCTCGCCCATCGCGGTCAGCATCACGATCGGCACGTCGGACTGGCCGCGCAGCCAGCGCGCGAGGTCCAGCCCGCTTTCGCCCGGCAGCATCAGATCCAGCACCACCAGCTGGTAGTGGCCGAGCGGCCAGTGCCGGCGCGCCTCGCGGCCGTCGCGCACCGCGGTCACACGGAAGCGGTTGCGTTCCAGGAACCGCGCCAGAAGCTCGCGTATCTCCCTATCGTCGTCCACGATCAGGATGTGCGGCATGGTCTCCATGGCGCGGTCATACGCGGTTTGCCGGTGGGCTGGCACCCTGCCGTTGCACTCCGTTTCAGTTGCCGGGGGATCAGGATAACAGCGTGTCGGACACAACCGTTCCCGAAGTGCAGCCGATGCCGCAGGAGGCGCGCGCAGGGCTCGACCGGCTGGCCGCCCTCGATGCCGGGCTCGCGCGGGTGGAGGCCGAAGCGGGCGAGCTGCCCTGGCGCGTGCGCGAGCCGGGGTTCTCCGGTCTGCTCAGCGCCATCGTAGGGCAGCAGATCAGCAACCAGGCCGCGGCTGCGATCTGGCGCCGGTGCTGCGCGCTGCCGGCGAGCCGCACGCCGGAGGGTTTCCTGGCGCTGGACGACGACGCGTTGCGCGGCGCGGGCCTGTCGCGCCCCAAGATAGCGCATGGGCGCGCGGTCGCGGCCGCCTTCGTCTCCGGCCAGCTGGCCAGCGAGACGCTGGCCGCCATGGGCGACGAGGAGGCGGTGCGCGCGCTGTCCTCCGTGCGCGGCCTGGGCGTCTGGTCGGCGGAGATCTACCTGCTGTTCGCGCTGCAGCGGCAGGACGTCTTTCCCGCCGGCGACCTGGCGCTGCAGGCCGCGACCTGCGACCTCCGCCAGCTGCCGCAGCGGCCGGGCGCCGCCGCGCTGCGGGCGATGGCAGCCGAGTGGCAGCCGCACCGTGCGCTGGCCGCGCGGCTGCTGTGGCACTGGTGGCGGCATCGGACCGGGCGGCCCAGCATGGACGATCCGCCCGGTTGATTGAGCTTGGGGCTCCGCCCCATAAGCGCGAATCTAGTGCTTGTGTCGGCTCGTAGGCGTGTGATTCACGC
>CALMVI010000018.1 GCA_937873095.1 uncultured Acetobacteraceae bacterium
GCTCTGGGGACACGGTCTTTTTCGCGACGGACTTTGTCGGCACTTAAGGGGCAACTCCTGATACGCCGGGCCGGAACCCGGATAAGCGGCATCGGGGCGGCACCTGGCCGCCCGGGGATGCCGCTCGTGTCAGGCGGCCATAGCAGAATTTTCGGTCGCCGTCATGCAGTCGGCGGCGGCGCGGGGGCCAGGGCTGGGCCTCGTGGGGTCAGCCGGGCGCTTCGGAGAACAGCGCCTCCTTGCCTGGCTTGTCCTTCCACTCGTCCGCATCCGCAGGCGCGGTGCCCTTGCGGGTGATGTTGGGCCAGGAGGCGGAGAAGATGCGGTTGCGCTCCGCCCAGGGCGCCGCCTTGTCGTCGCTGTCTGGGACGATGGCCTCGGCCGGGCACTCGGGCTCGCACACGCCGCAATCGATGCATTCGTCTGGATTGATCACCAGCATGTTTTCGCCGGCATAGAAGCAGTCGACCGGGCATACCTCGACGCAGTCCATGTATTTGCACTTGATGCAGTTCTCGGTGACCACGTAGGTCATCGTCTTCTCCAGTAGCGGCTGGGCGGCCAGGAAGGCCTGCCTGTCGGGTGATGCGAGGCGCTGGCGCGATATGACGGCGCGGCCCGCATCCCGCAAGTGATGGCAGCCGCGAGCGACGCCTTGGCCGTCCGTGGTCAGCCGGGGCGGCCTGGCTCCTTGGGCACCGTCGGTGACGGCTGCTCGCCGGCCGCCGGCGCCCCCGCAGCATCGGGGCGGCTGCAATACAGCGCACGCCCCTCGGCGGCCGGTCCCCGCCGTTCCGACAGGCCGAGCACCTGCACCACGTGCACGCCGGCATAGAGCGGCAGGGTCAGCACGTCGCCCACCCGTATCTTTGCATGCGGCTTGCTGGTCGGCTGACGGTTAATGCGCACCAGGCCGCTCTCTGCCATGCCGGCGCAGGCGGCGCGGGTGGACGCGAAGCGCGCGCACCACAGCCATTTGTCGAGCCGCTGCGTCTGCATTCAGGCCGCACGTCCCCCGGCCGCACCCTTCATCGCCGCAGGGCGGCAAGGGCCGCGAACGGGTGGTCCGGCCGGGTCGGCGCCGGCGCGGCCTGGGCGGCGCGCCGCCTGGGCTGGGCTGCGACCATAGGCGGCGGCGGCGGGCCGTAGGCGGAGGGCGCGAGCGCGGGCGCCGGCAGGTAGCGCAGGCCCAGGCCGCGCAGCACGGCCGGCAGCACCTCGGCGCGCAGGCCGAGCGTCTGGCCGAGTTCGGCAGGCAGGGGTGCCGGGCGTCCGCGGGTGCTGTAGGCCAGCGCCGCCGCCACCCGTTCGGCGATGTCCAGCCTGAGCAGCACGGGGCCGGCCGGAACCCAGCCCTGCGCCGCGAGGAAGCCGGCCTGCGCGCCGCCATCGGCAGGCAGGCTGACCAGACCCGGGCTCGGCAGGGCAGGAACCGGCATCCGCGCCTGCAGCGCCCAGAGCTGGGCACGCGCCGCCGCCGCGGCAGGCTTGATCAGCGCCGGCACGTAGAGCGCGTACCGCCCGGCGCGCACGCCCACCGCCTTCAGCCTGGCGCGCAGCTCCGGCGCGATCGCGTCGCCCGTGGTACCGGCCACCACCCCGCCTGCCTCCAGCAGCCGGTGCAGGTGCCCCCGCAGGGCGGGCTCGGCGTCTGCGCGCGCCACCGCCTCGAAAAGCGGGGCGAGCGCGCGGGCGATCCAGCCATCGGTCCAGGCCTGCAGGCGCTGGCGGATGCGCTCGCGCTGCGGGCCGTCGAGGAACTCGCTGTCGGTCACCTCCACCACCGGCCGGGTCAGCGCGCCGCCGGGACGCAGCCGCGCCACTGGCGCCCCGTCCCAGGCGATCACGTGGTCGGCGCCGAGCGCGAAGGCCGGGTCGGCGGACGCGGCCAGCGCCTCGACCCTGCGCGGCATCTCCTCGCGCAAGGAGCGCCGCGCTGCGCGCCAGACCAGGCGCTTCTCGGCGCCCTCGGCCACCGGGTCGGGGATGAAGGAAAACCCTGCGACGTGGCCGACCGGGTGGCCTTCGACCACCACCTCGCCGCGCGCCGTCACGGCGGAGAGGAGGTCGCCGCCGTCTTCGGCCTCCTCCAGCCTGCGCATCAGATGGGCCGCGCGCCGGTCGACGAAGCGGGCGGTCAGCCGTTCGTGCAGCACGTCGGACAGCCGGTCCTCGACGTCGCGGGCGCGCGCCTGCCAGGCGGCCGCGTCCGGCACCCAGTCGCCGCGCGCGGCGATGAACGACCAGACGCGCACGCCGGACAGGCGGGCCATCAGCGTGTCGATGTCGCCTTCGGTGCCGGCGAGCGCCGAGAATTGCTGGTTCAGCCAGTCCGGGTCCAGCCGCTTGCCGCGCGCGATGGTGCCGTAGATGCGGGCGCAGAGCCGGACGTGGCTGTCATCGGTGATCTTGCGGAAATCGGGCACCTGGCAGGCGTCCCAGAGCAGGCGGACCTGACGGCGGCCGCGGGCGAGGTTGCGCACCTCCTGATCGCGCGCCAGGGCGGACAAGGTTTCGAGGTCGCTCGCGTCGTTGCCGCGGACCAGGCCGGCGATGGCGGGCGGCGCGGTCAGGCTGTCGAGCAGGCCGTCGACGGTGGAGAAGTCGAGCGTCGACTCGCGCCAGAACAGGCTTTCGAGCGGCTCGAACAGATGCGCCTCGACCGACTGGACAACCTCTTCGGGGATGTCGGGGCAGGTGCCGGTGGTGCCGAACGTGCCGTCGCGCATGCCGCGCCCTGCCCGGCCGCCGATCTGTGCCACTTCGGGCGCGGTCAGCCGGCGCGGGCGGTGGCCGTCGAACTTCTGCAGGCCGGCGAACGCCACGTGGTTGACGTCCATGTTGAGGCCCATGCCGATCGCGTCGGTGGCGACCAGGAAATCGACCTCCCGGTCCTGGTACAGCGCCACCTGGGCGTTGCGGGTGCGCGGCGACAGACGGCCCATCACCACCGCGCAGCCGCCGCGCCGGCGGCGGATCAGCTCGGCGATGGCGTAGACCTCGGACGCGCTGAACGCGACGATGGCGCTGCGCGGCGGCAGCTTCACCAGCTTGGCCGGGCCGCAATAGCTGAGCTGGGACAGCCTGGGCCTGGTTTCCACCTCCGCCTGGGGCACCAGCCGCTGCAGCAGCCTGCGTATCGTTTCCGCGCCCATGAACATGGTTTCCACCAGGCCGCGGGCGTGCAGCAGGCGGTCGGTGAAGACGTGGCCGCGATCGGGGTCGGCGCAGAGCTGGATCTCGTCCACCGCCACGAACTCGACCCTGCGGTCGAGCGGCATCGCCTCCACCGTGCAGCTGAACCAGCGCGCGTCCGGCGGCACGATCTTCTCCTCGCCGGTGATCAGCGCCACGTGGCGGGCGCCGCGGGCGGCGACCATGCGGTCGTAGTTCTCGCGCGCGAGCAGCCGCAGCGGAAAGCCGATGATGCCGGAGGCGTGGCCGAGCAGCCTGGTGATGGCCAGGTGCGTCTTGCCGGTGTTGGTGGGCCCGAGGACCGCGCGCACGCGGGGTGCGAACATGTCCCTAGCACCTGGATGGGGGCCGACTCGATTGGACACGCCCGACATGGGCTGATGATTTGACGCGGCAGGCCCGAATGCAAGATGCCAGCGGCCCGCAGGTTTGGAGACCGCCGCATGTCCGACCCCGTATCCGCCCAGCCCGGCCGGCGCATCGGCGAGCGTGTGCCGGAGTGCCTGGTGACGGGGGCCGCCGACGCGCTGCCGATCCACGCCGTCCGTCCAGCCGGGCTGGCCGAGCTGGCGGCGCGCCTGCCGCAGGAGCAGGGCGGGTTCCTGCTGGCCTGCGGGTTCGCCGCCAAGCCGGGGCAGGTCGTCCTG
>CALMVI010000019.1:0-14916 GCA_937873095.1 uncultured Acetobacteraceae bacterium
CCCCCCCCCCCCCCCCCCCCCCCCCCCCCCCCCCCCCCCCCCCCCCCCCCTTCTTTGATAGCCCGCAAGCCGACGCGAAACGTCTCGCGCAGGTTTCTCGACCAGATAGTACGTGGCCGCCGACACAATCAAAGTCAGCACCAGCGGCGCCAGCCCCGACAATGTGTATGCGTGCCCGACGCGATGCCGGTTCAGCGTTGCGGCAAGCGGGTTGCGGATCAGATCGCTCACCAGCCGATGCACGAGGTAGATGGAGTAGGAGACTTCGCCCAGCCAATACACGGGTCCCCACGACAGCGCGGCCGATGTCGGCGACCGTCCGGAGGCAAGGGCCAGGACGAGCAAGACGAACGCCAGCTCGAGCCAGGCATCCGAGCCGGGCATGGCGAGCAGGATGATGACCAACACGGCTGCAACGTCGCCGGCATGCCGCCAGCCGAACACGTGGCGGCACTGCGCATGACCAAAGGCCCGAAAAGCCGCCATCCCCAGCGTGAACCCCGCGAAACATCGGAGCAGGGGAAACGGGGTCCCCTCGCCGTATATGTCGAGCGGCCCGCTTCGATAGACCGCACCGTCGCTGATCTGGTGCAACGACGACGTGTCGAGATGGCACAAGACGAACACGGTGGCGATCGATGACATCGATACGAGGCAGCAGAGAAACGGCCGCCCCGTCAGCGTCAGGCCCACCAGGATCGGAAACAGCAAGTATGCGGCGAACTCGGTGCTGATGGACCAGGTCGTTCCGGCTATGCTGGGCGCAAGCCCCCAGGTCTGCGTCATCGTGGCGTTGCTGGCAATCGTGATGGGGGACAGGGTCTCCCCCGCCACAAGCTGCCAGGTGATGAGGACGGAGGCCAGCACCGTCACCACGAAGTAAAGCGGGTAGATCCGTCCAAGGCGCTTGCCCAGAAAGCCAGCGAAACCGGCCCACGAGAACCGCCCCGCGAACGCCGCTCCGTAGGTCAGCGCCATGACGAAGCCGCTCAGCACGAAAAAGAGGTCGACGGCGATGTAGCCGTGCATGAAAATGCTATGCACGGGTCCGAGAGCGTTGACGTCCCGGAAGTAATGGAAAAACACCACCAGGCAGGCCGCAGCGCCACGAAGGCCAGTCAGCGACCGGATTTCAGCGACGCGACGGCCTTCCGGCATAGGCCAACTCTCCGGCAAGACAGTGGGTGCAGCGCAGTAGGACATCGCATCCCATTGCTGGCGGGTCGAGTCCAACCGTGTTCCTTGGGCGCGGCAAAGCATTCCCGCATCGCGCGAGCGCGCGATCCAGGCTACGAAGCCCCATGACCAACGCCCGCATCGTCCGTGCCGCGACCGGCTCCGTGCTCACCGCGCGCTCGTGGCAGACCGAGGCGCCGCTGCGGATGCTGATGAACAACCTCGACCCCGAGGTCGCGGAGCGGCCGGAGGACCTGGTCGTGTATGGCGGCATCGGCCGCGCGGCGCGGAACTGGGCGTGTTTCGACGGGATCGTGGGCGCGCTGACCGCGCTCGGGCATGACGAGACGCTGCTGGTCCAGTCGGGCAAGCCGGCGGGCGTGTTCCGCACGCATGAGGCGGCGCCGCGGGTGCTGATCGCCAACTCCAACCTGGTGCCGCATTGGGCGACGTGGGAGCATTTCTCGGCGCTCGACCGGCTGGGCCTGATGATGTACGGGCAGATGACGGCCGGGTCCTGGATCTATATCGGCAGCCAGGGCATCGTTCAGGGCACCTACGAAACGTTCGTGGAGATCGGCCGGCAGCACTACGCCGGCTCGCTGGCGGGCCGCTGGATACTGACGGCGGGTCTGGGCGGCATGGGCGGGGCGCAGCCGCTGGCCGCGACGCTGGCCGGGGCGTCGATGCTGGCGGTGGAGGCGCAGGACAGCCGCATCGAAAAACGCCTGGCCACCGGCTACCTGGACGCGCGGGCCGAAACGCTGGACCAGGCGCTGGCGATGATCGAGGACGCCAGACGGTCGGGCACGCCGCGCTCGGTCGGCCTGCTGGGCAACGCGGCCGAGCTGTTCCCCGAGATCCTGCGGCGCGGCATCCGCCCGGACGTGGTCACCGACCAGACCTCCGCCCACGATCCGGCCAACGGCTACCTGCCCGCCGGCTGGAGCGTGGGCGAGTGGGAGCGGCGGCGGGAGACCGATCCGCAAGGTGTGGCGGCGGCGGCGAAACGATCGATGCGCGTGCATGTGGAGGCGATGCTGGGGTTTCACCGCGCCGGCATTCCCACGGTCGATTACGGCAACAACATCCGCCAGGTCGCGCGCGACGAGGGGCTGGCACAAGCGTTCGACTTCCCGGGTTTCGTGCCTGCCTACATCCGCCCGCTGTTCTGCCTGGGCAAAGGCCCGTTCCGCTGGGTGGCGCTGTCGGGCGACCCCGACGACATTCGCGTCACCGACGAGGCGGTGGCCGAACTGATGCCGCACGATGCGCACCTGCACGCCTGGCTGGCCCATGCCGGCGCGCGCATACGCTTCCAGGGCCTGCCCGCGCGCATCTGCTGGCTGGGCCTGGGCGACCGCCACCGCGTGGGGCTGGCCTTCAACGCGCTGGTCCGCTCCGGCCGGGTGCGGGCGCCCATCGTGATCGGGCGCGATCACCTCGACAGCGGCTCGGTCGCCAGCCCCAACCGCGAGACCGAGGCGATGCGCGACGGGTCGGACGCGGTCAGCGACTGGCCGCTGCTGAACGCGCTGCTGAACACCGCGAGCGGGGCCACCTGGGTCTCGCTGCACCATGGCGGCGGGGTCGGCATGGGGTACTCGCAGCATGCGGGCATGGTGATCGTGTGCGACGGCACGGCGGATGCGGACCGGCGGCTGGAGCGCGTGCTGTGGAACGACCCGGCGAGCGGGGTGATGCGCCACGCCGATGCGGGCTACCCGGACGCGATCGAGTGCGCCCGCGCGCACGGGCTGACGCTGCCGATGCTGCCATGACGGTCCTGGCGGTCGGCGGTGCGGCGCTGACTGTGGCCGATCTGCGCGCGCTTGCCGCGGGTGCTGCCATCCGCCTCGATCCGGCTTGCCTGGCGGGCATGCAGGCGTCGGCCCGCACGGTGGCCGCCATCGTGGAGTCCGGCCGCACGGTCTATGGCATCAACACCGGCTTCGGCCTTCTGGCCCGCCATTCGATCCCGGCCGACCAGCTGGCCGAATTGCAGCGCCGCCTGGTGCTGTCCCACGCGGCCGGAGTCGGCCCGCTGCTGGCGCCGGACATCGTCCGCCTGATCATGGCCCTGAAGGTGGCGGGCCTGGCGCGCGGGTTTTCCGGCGCCAGGCTGGCGGTGGTCGAGCAGATCCTGGGGTGCCTTGAGGCCGGGATCATCCCCTGCATCCCCGCCAAGGGGTCGGTCGGCGCGTCCGGCGACCTCGCGCCGCTGGCGCATCTGTCGGCGGCGCTGATGGGCATCGGCGAGGTGGTGGTGGACGGCGTCAGGATGGCGGCGGGCGCAGCACTGGCGCGCGCCGGGCTGCGCCCGCTGGTGCTCGGCCCCAAGGAGGGGCTGGCGCTGCTGAACGGCACCCAGGTCTCGACCGCACTCGCGCTGTCGGCGCTGTTCCGGGCCGAGAGGCTGTTCGCCGCCGCCATCGTGGCAGGGGCGATGTCGGTGGACGCGGCGAAGGGCAGCGACACGCCGTTCGATCCGCGCATCCACTTGGCCCGCGGCCAGCCGGGCCAGATCGACGCGGCGGCGGCGTTCCGCACCCTGCTGGAGGGGAGCGAGATTCGGCAGTCGCACCTCGATTGCGGCCGGGTGCAGGACCCCTACAGCCTGCGCTGCCAGCCGCAGGTGATGGGCGCGTGCCTGGACACGATGCGCCACGTGGCCTCCGTCCTGCGCATCGAGGCCAACGCCGCCAGCGACAACCCGCTGGTGTTCGCCGACCCAAACGGTGCGGCGGGCGAGGTGCTGTCGGGCGGCAACTTCCATGCCGAGCCCGTGGCGCTGGCCGCCGACATGCTGGCGCTGGCCGTGGCCGAGATAGGGGCCTTGTCCGAGCGGCGCACCGCCCTGCTGATCGACCCGGCGATGAGCAGTTTGCCGGCGTTCCTGGTGCCCAACCCTGGCATCAACTCGGGCTTCATGCTGGCGCAGGTGACGGCAGCGGCGCTGGCCAGCGAGAACAAGTCGCTCGCCCACCCGGCCAGCGTGGACAGCATCCCCACCTCGGCCAACCAGGAGGACCACGTCTCCATGGCCACCTTCGCCGCGCGGCGGCTGCACGAGATGTGCGGCAACGCCGCCTGCATCGTGGCCATCGAGCTGCTGGCGGCGGCCCAGGGTGTCGAGTTCCACGCACCCCACCGCACCTCGGCAGCCTTGCAACGCGCAGTGGACAGGATACGCATTGCCGTGCCCGCCTATGCCGAAGACCGGTTCTTCGCACCCGACATCGAGGCTGCAACCGCCCTGGTCGACTCCGGGGCCTTCGCAGTGGACGGCCTGGCCCTGTGACGCTCCACTCCCTCCAGAAGGGCCAGGGGCGGCTGATCGTCAGCATACCGCATGCCGGCACATTCATCCCGGACGAGATCCTGGCCGGGCTGACACCGGCCGGGCGCGCGGTGGTCGACACGGACTGGCATGTGGACACGCTCTACGACTTCGCGGCGAGCCTGGGCGCCACCATCCTGGCGGCGCGGGTGTCGCGCACCGTGGTCGACCTGAACCGGTCGCCTGCCGGCGAACAGCTTTATCCCGGCCAGGCGGAGACGGGCATCTGCCCGACCGAGACGTTCGCCGGCGAGCCGCTCTACGCAGTGCCGCCAGGCCCGGCCGAAATCTCCGCCAGGGTCGAGCGTTACTGGCGTCCGTATCACGAGGCGCTGCAGGGCCAGTTCGCGCGCATCAGGGCGCTGCACGGCTCGGTTCGCCTGCTCGACGCGCACTCCATCCGCAGCACGATACCGCGGCTGTTCGCCGGCACCTTGCCCAGCCTGAACTACGGCACCAATGGCGGCCTGTCCGCCGATCCCGCGCTGGTGGCGCGCGCGATGGCTGCGACGGCGCAGTCGGGCTTCTCCCAGGTGCTGGACGGCAGGTTCCGCGGCGGCTTCATCACGCGGCATTACGGAAACCCGGCGGGCAACGTGCACGCCATCCAGCTCGAGCTGGCACAGTCGTCCTACATGGATGAGGACGCGCCGCGGCCGGCGCTGGACCGCGTGCGGGCGGCCTCATTGGTGACGGCCTTGCAACAGCTAGTGGAAGAACTGTTGCGCGAATAGCAGGGCCGAAATGCTGGCCGCGAGGGAACGAATGACAGGTGTCGCGGTTGTGCGGGTAGCCGGCGCTGGGCATTCAGCGCCGGGCACGATCGCGATCATAGGAGTATCCCATGCCCAAGCGGATGTCCCCCCAATACTGGGCGACCGTTTCCACCCTGCTCAGCGGCCTGCTTCTGGCGTCCCCCGTGCTGACCGCCAGCCCCGCCCTGGCCGGGCCTGACCAGCAGGCGACCGTCGACCACGCGCTGGCCACCCTGCAGGATCTGCGGCGCGACAAGGAGTTCGGCTCTGCGCGTCAGCTGATGCGCACCGCCAGGGCCGTCATGATCGCCCCGCGCATCTTCAAGGCCGGCTTCTTCGTCGGCGGCGAGGGCGGCACCGCCCTGCTGATGGTCCGCGGCAGCCATGGCTGGAGCAACCCTGCCTTTTACACCATCGCGTCGGCCACGTTCGGCCTGCAGATCGGCGCGCAGGAGAGCGAGATGATCCTGTTCATCCAGTCCGAGCGCGCGCTGCGCGCGGTCATGAAGGACCGCTTCAAGGTCGGCGCCAATGCTGGCCTGGCAATAGCAACCATCGGCTCCAACGTGCAGGGCGCCACCACCGGGAACGGGGGCGCCGACATCATCGTCTGGGCGTCGTCCTCGGGCGTGTATGCCGGCATCACGCTGGACGGGTCGTTGATCGAGCCGAAGAACGATGCGGACGCCGATTACTACGGCCGCAGCGTGAGCACCGCCGACATCGTGCTGCGCAATGCCGTCTCCAACCCGTCCACCGCAAGCCTGCGCCGGGCGCTGGGCGCGCTGAGCTGAGATTGGGGGTCCGGGGTTTCAAACCCTAGCGGGGTCCAGGGGCGTCGTGCGCAGCACGCTAGCGCATGACGCCCCTGGCCTTCAGTCTTTAACGGCAACGCCAATTGTAAGGGTGGTTGGCGCAGAACGGGCGCAGTCCGCCCGGCCCTGGCGCCTCCACGACGCAGCCGGCCAGCGGCATGGCCAGGCTGATCAGAACGATGGCTGCAAGTGCTCTCAACATCGGATGTCTCCTGTTAGGTCGGCCTCGCAAGGCTGGGCCGACAACGTGACCGTCGTGGGGCCAGTTGCGTAACCGTAAGCAACGACGCCGCGTGCTCCCCCACTCCGTACTGTCTCGTTTCTCCGGCTCGTCTCTCCGGCTCGTTTCTCCGGCGATTTTTGCTCTGGTGTCCGTCCGTGCGGCGCGCTTAGGATGCCCTCACCTGCAGCGGTCCGGACTGTCAGGCGGGGAGCGGATCATGAACCCTGGCACGCAAATCATTCTCAGTGGAACGCTGACGTTCGGGGTTCCGCTCGCACTGGCGGTGCGCGACCTCATCGTGCTGCGCCGCCCGTCCGGCGGCCAGTGGCGTCCCGAGCCGCCCGAGCCGGTGGCGCCCCCGCCTTCCGGCGGCGGAGGGTCGGCGCGTCCGGCGCTGCCCGAATGCCTGCTGATCGCCGCGCGCGGCGAGCCCCTGCCCGCCTCGTCCCATTCTCTGGAGCTCGTGTAGCGCCGCCCGCTCAGAAGCCGAACATGTGGTCCAGCGAGAAGCAGCCCTGCCCGTCCATCAGGCCATGGTAGCCGAATAGCCGGCAGGTCGCGTCGCGGACCAGGACGTAGCCGCCCGCCCCGGCGCGGTCCAGCGCTTCGGCCCCGAACAGTTCGTGCGGGCGGACCATCGCCGAGCCGGAGCAGGCGATCCGCACCGGCCGTGTCTCGATCGGGTGGCCGCCGCTGTCGATCAGCTGCAGCTCGGTGGCCGAAAAGGGGTGCCACGCGGCGGAGGCCGGGTAGATCAGCACGGCGTAGCTGTGCCGCAGCCGGTCGCCCAGCTTGAGGAACAGGCGGGTGGTCAGCCCGGGCGGCGCACCCGAGTAGGATTGCGGCTCGTCCCGGTAGGTCATGGCCGTGTTGAAGACGTGGGCGCCGAAGCTGGTATCGGCCGCATGGCCGCTGCGCCGGTGCTCGTAGCGGAACAGGGCGTGCAGCCAGCCATCGGCCTGGCCGCCCTCGCGGAAATCATAGACCAGCTCGGCATGGCCGGCCTGCGCGCCGAACTCCTCCAGATCCAGCACCAGGTCGTGGTCGCGCCGCAGATTGCCGAGGAAGCGCTCGGCCAGCTTGCGGCCGTCGCTCGCGAACACGTCCAGCCTGATCGGCAGGCTGTCCTGCCACTCGGCCATCGGGTTCGGCTGCACGATGCTGCGGAAATCCTGCACCGGCAGCACCGGGAACGGCAGCAGGTAGCCGCGGCCGAGCAATTGCAGGCTGGCGATCCCGGGGTCTGGGCGCAGATCGGCGCGCTCGACATTCACATGCGCGACATGGGCGTGGGCGCCACGGCGGACCTCGTAGCGCGGCCGCACGACGTGGCGGCCGGTCCGCAGCTCCAGCTGGGCAGGCCAGCCTATGCCTGGCAGCAGCCGCGCCACGTCGACGGCCATGGTGGCGAACGGGGCCACGGCCTGCGGCACCGGCACGGGCGAGTTACGGCCCATGCGGTCCAGCGTGATCGCGCCGGCAGGGATCGGGGCGGCGTGGCTGTTCTGCACCCAGAGCAGCACCTGATCCCCGGCATCGGGGGCGGGCAGGCCGGCGTAGCGGTCCGAGGGCCAGGCGTTGGCATCGTGCGTCACCGACAGCGCGGTGTCGCCCGCCTCTCCCGGCGTGCCGGCATAGACGTCGAGCGCGTATTTGACGACGTCGTGGCCGGCGACGCCGATCGCGTGGATGAACAGCTGGCCGGTGAACGGTCCCAGGCCGAAGCGGGCGCGCAGCTCGGCGCTGTCTATGGTGAACCCGCCCGCATGGTCGGGCAGCGCCTGCTCCCAGGTGGCGAGCACCCGTCCCGCCGCATCGAACAGGCGCAGCCACAGGCGGACGGCGCGCGCCCCGTAGCCGGCCCAGTAATTGGCGCTGACCAGGCGGGTGCAGATGCCGTCCTCGTCGCGGAAGAAGGCGTGGTTGGTCGCGAAGTTGAGCCGGTCCAGATAGGGTCGGCCGACGGTCAGCATGGCGTCCGGCAGGCGGGCGCGGTCCAGCGACAGGATGCGCAGGCCGGGCGGTGCCACGAGCGCCAGGCGTTGCTCGGTGCGCGCCGCGTCGAACGCCGCGACCAGCAGGCTGGCGCAGCCGCATCGCGCGAGCTCGGTCACCGGCTGGGCGGGAACCCCGGCGAGGGTCGCGCCCAGCGCGCCCACGTCCTGCACGTAGTAGGCGGTGGCCGGCGGCATGTCCGGATGCAGCGCATAGAGCGCGGACGCAACGCCGTCAGGGTCGAACACGGCGAGCGGGCCGGCGTGCCGCAGCTCTGCCGCGAGCGTCGCCATCGCCTCGGCCGCCAGCGGGTGGACCAGCGCCTTGTAGAGCACGTTGCCGCCGCGCCGGGCGTCGAATGTCTGTATGTCGAGCATGGTCCTCAGAGTCAGTCGTAGATTTCGGGGTCACAGCCTGAGGCGGCGGCGAACTTCCGCACCTGCTTCGGCCGTGTCGTCAAGAGGCAGCACCGGCCAGGTTTCCAGGCGCCCCGCGAACGGCCGCACCCGCCCGGCGTGGAGCAGGGAAGCGCGGAACCGGCCGATCCGCGCCGAACGCCCGGGCAGGTCGGCCAGCAGCACGGGCGCGTGCGTCGCCACCGCCTCGGAGATCATGGAAATGCTGTCCACCGTCACGATCACCGCGTCGGCCAGCGCCAGCAGCCCGAAATAGGGGTTTTCGCCCGCCATGTCCCATACCCAGGCGCCGAGCGGGCCCAGGCGCGCGCTGAGCGCCTGGCGCACGGCGGGCGCAGTCCTGCGCGAGGGGGTGAGCGCCACGCCTGGCCGGTCGCGCGCCATCATCGCGGCCAGCGACGCCGCGAGTGCTGCGCCCTCGCTCGCCTCCAGCCTGAACCGCCCGTTGCTGCCGCCTACCAGCACGGCCACCAGCGGCCGCGGCAGGTGGGCCAGGCGCCGCGCCCAGACCGCGCGCGCCTCGGCAAGCCGCGCCTGGGTCGCGCGGTGCAGGGCGGTGCGGGTAACGATGACGTTGGGGCCGCGCAGCCCGTCATGCGCGTTGGCGACGACCAGGTCGAAGCGGCGCGGATCGATGCGCGGGTTCTGGACCTGCACCACGGTGGACCCCCGCCTGCGGCATGCGGCACCCACGGCGCCTGCGGTGCCGCCCGCGGTGAACAGCAAGCCTGGGGGCGGGGCCGTCAGGCCCACGGCGCCGAGCGGCGCGGGCCAGATGGCGGCGGGCAGCCACGACCAGGGCCGGCGGGGCCGCAGCTCGACTAGGCCGGGCGACAGCCCAGCGGCTTCGGCCAGGCCGAGCGCCTGGGCCTGCAGGCCGGCATAGGGTTCGCTGATAATGCGGCTGATGATGCGGCTATCGGGCGGCATGGGCGCTGTATGGTCCGAGTGTGGCGGCGGCGGAAGCTGCCTGAAGCCGCGTCCGGAACGGTTTGGCTTGACACTCCGGACCGGCGCTCCCATTATGCTGCGGCGCGGCATCAACGCGACCGTTCGCTTTCAGAGAGCCTGGCCGGTTTACGTCATCCATTCGCGCCGGCTTGCGGTCCTGTCGACCGTGCTTCCGCGGCCTCCAGCAGGCTGCGCCTCCTGAAAGACCATCGTCTCCATGACCGAATTTTCCGAACTTGGCCTGGCAGCGCCGCTGCTCAAGGCGCTTGTGGCCGCCGGCTACACCACGCCCACCCCGATCCAGGCGCAGGCCATTCCGCATTTGCTGCAGGGCCGCGACCTGCTGGGCATCGCGCAGACCGGCACCGGCAAGACCGCCGCCTTCGCCCTGCCGATCATCCAGCGCCTGATGGGCAGTCCCCGCCCGCATGAGCGCCGCTCGACCCGCTGCCTGGTGCTGGCGCCGACGCGCGAGCTGGCGGCACAGATCGCCGAGAGCTTCCGCTCCTATGGCCGCCAGACCAGCCTGCGCGTCGCCCTGATCTTCGGCGGCGTGCCCAAGGGGCGCCAGATCACCTCGCTCGCCAACGGCGTGGACGTGATCGTGGCCACACCCGGCCGCCTGCTGGACCTGTTCGGGGAGGGCCATGTGCGGCTGGACCGCACCGAGGTGCTGGTGCTGGACGAGGCCGACCACATGCTGGATCTGGGCTTCGTGATCCCGATCAAGCGTATCGCGCGCGAACTGCCTGCGGTGCGCCAGAGCCTGTTCTTCTCGGCCACCATGCCCAAGGAGATCGCGAGCCTGGCCGGCTCGCTGCTGCGCCACCCGGTCGAGGTGTCGGTCACCCCGGTCGCGGCGACGGCCGACCGCATCGACCAGAGCGTGGTGTTCGTCAACCAGTCCGAGAAGCGGGCCGTGCTGACGCGCATGCTGCGTGCGCCGGAGATGGGCCGCACGCTGGTCTTCGCGCGCACCAAGCACGGCGCGGACCGCATCGTGGCGCACCTGGCTGCGGCAGGGGTGAACGCCAGCGCCATCCACGGCAACAAGAGCCAGGGCCAGCGCGAGCGCGCGCTCGCCGACTTCAAACGCGGGTCGGTGCCGGTGCTGATCGCGACCGACATCGCGGCCCGCGGCATCGATGTCGACGGCGTGACGCACGTGATCAACTTCGACCTGCCCGACGTGCCGGAGGCCTACGTGCACCGGATCGGCCGCACGGCGCGGGCAGGGGCGGCGGGCCGGGCGATCAGCCTGTGCGACGACGGCGAACGCGCCCAGCTGCGCGGCATCGAGAAGCTGATACGGGCACGGCTGCCGATCGCGGCCTAGAAGAGGCCTGGGGTCGTTGAGGCTGTGAGTTGGCAGAGACGCGGGGCTCTGCCCCGCACCCCGCCAAACGCCGGGCGTTTGGATCCCGGTCAGTTCAGTTGCTTGCGGGTTCGGGGGTCACCGCCTCTCTGCCTATGCTAAACGCGCTTGTCTTCCCGCGCCGCCTTTTGCGTTTCCAGTCCTGGCCGGAACAGACCTGCTGCCAACGTCGCGCCCAGGACGATGCCGGCCAGACGCCACGCCCACCAAAGGACGTGCGGGTGCAAAAGCCTGTTTGCGTCGGTGTAGGACGGCACCAGTATCGCCGCGAACGTTGTCGCCAGCAGGAACGCGACGACCCATTGCAAGATGGCCCAGTTACGCCGGGTCGACGCGGCACGGGTCTCCGCATGAAAGAACCGGCTGCCGCGCGTGCCGATACTCTCGTCGCGCGGCGGCAGATCCGGCGGGATCATCGGAAGCCCTGTGCCGGACGCAGCAGCCAGTCCGCGACACGGTCGGCAAGCCGGCTGCCGTAAGGGTCCGTCTCGCTCGCAGGCGGGCAGTCCAGATACTTGACATGACCGAACAGTAAGAACGGCGACGCGCAGTAGCCGAGATTTTCGACCTTCGGGCAGAGCGCGCCGGGTATCTTGTCCCACGTGCGAATGACGCCGGAGACGGAATCCAGCGGGTCGAACACGTTGATCCACCGCGTCTGGGGCGTGAAGGCCGCTTCGCTATAGACCGGTACGCGGCCCGGCCAGAGCGCCACGAATTTCTCCAGCGGCGATCCATAGGTCAGCAGGCCGGCGAACCATTCGAACACGCGGGCCCGGTCCACCGTCTCGCCATCGGCGCTCCAGATCGGGCGCGCCGGCACGAGCGGTCCGGTATCCGGCGGGCCATGGCGGACCATGTTGCGTTGTCTGAGGATTTTCAGCCTGTCCTCGTCGAGGTAGCCGACCCAGCCTGACCCAGGCTCCATCAGGCCGTTGAAGGCCACCACCGATCCCTGGCTGTGGGCCAGGATGTACCAGCGCTGGTAGCTCTGGTTCGCGGCAACGTCGCAGATGGTGCGGATCATCCGGCGCCGGATGGAGTCCCTGGGCGGCTCGCCGAGCGTGTCCAGGAAATCCGCGTTGCTCGCCAGGCCTGCACCACGGCGCTGCGACTGGTTGTAGAGCTTGACGCTGGAGAGGTAGTTCACAAACGTCCTGACCAGGCTTGGGGCGTTCAGGTTGAGCAGGCGCTTGGCGGCGACCGTCAGGACGCCCAGCGTCAGGCTGCTCATCAGGAAGAAGCACCCGAGCAGAAACAGCCGCACGCGCACCGTGGTCTCCGTCCAGCCGGTGGGTGACGGTCCTGGCTTGACGACGGGAACGCCGCTTCCCGTCCGCATCGTTTCCGGCTGCTTGGGGTGGCTCCAGACCGACAGCCCCCAGAACCAGAACCGCACCTGCTTCATGACGGAATACGGTTCGTTGATGTCGGCCCACCAGACCTCGTGCACGTTGACGGCGGTGGTCCGCCCGTCCAGCTGCACCAGCAGGCGCAGCGAGGCTTCCGGACCGCCGCGCCAGGTATCCTGGGTTGAATGAAACGGTGCGCTGTCGGCGCTCATGATCTCGACGGTGACGCGCGCGCCGGAACGCTTGAAGCCGCCGATGATGCCGCGGATATGCGCGTCGAGGTGTTCGAACCGCCCCTGCTCGCCGATGCCGTGGACAAGGATCAATCCGATTTCGGACGGTTCTGGCCGGCTCGCGCGGGTTTGCTCGTCCATCCCGGTTCTCGCGCCGCTACTTCGCCGCTTCGCGGGATCGGACAGAGGTGCCGGTAGGCTCGACAAGGCGCATGTCGCTTTCCAGTCTGGCGAACGTCTCGGTAAACCTCGCAACGTTCTCGATCGAGTCCAGGCCATCGCAGAGCTTTCCCAGAAACGGGTTCGATAATTTCTGCGGCGGCGTGTCGTCCGACAGCACCGGCACGCGCGACGGATCGTTCAGCAAGATACAGGCGATGACCAGCGAGCCGATCAGCGATTGCGGCTGGAACATGTAATCCTCGTTCATCCGCAGCAGCGACGTGGCCGCCGCAGCTGTCGGATCGGTCGTCGGCTGCGCGTCCGGCTGCGGAGTGACGGCGCCGGGCTTTCTGGAATGCGTCTTGCCTGCCTTGCCACCGGCCGCCTGCAGGATCATCGCGGCCGGCCAGATACGCAGGCCCGGCGCTGCGGCGTGTTGAGCGGCGGGTTTCGGGGTCTTGTCGCCGGCGGCGGGCGGTGTGCCTGCAGGGCTGGCGGAGCCGCCGGGCGCGGTCGCGCTCGCCTGCCTGGCCGCGCTGCCAGCCCCGCTCACGTCCTGCGCCAGGAACAGGGTGGTCATCGTCGGCGCGTATTTCGCCAGGATGAGGCCGTAGGCGTCGGCGCCGATGATGCCGTTCGCGTACGCCTCGCATGCCCTGAATATGCCTTCCCGCAAGCCCAGCAGCGCGGTCGAGCGTCCGGCGAGTTCGGCCGCGGCCTCGCTGGACGTGCCGGACAGGTCGAGGCCGACCGTAACGGCGCCGTTGCCGCCCTTCAATGCGGCGTTGCCCGAGCTTGCCACCGCCCTGATCGCGTCGGGAGACGGCTCTACACAGACGACGCTGCGCCCCGTTACAGGATGGATGCGCTGCGTCACGATCCTTGCGTCTGCGGTCATGTAAGCGGCTGGCGTGTCGAAGGATCGCGACCGCTCATGCGTGCGCGCGATGTCGTCTTCCACCAGGTTGCACGCGCATAAGGGTGCCGACATTACGGCCGCGATCCATAGCCTCATGACACATTCTCCCAACGTCTCACTCAACTGTTAGCAGGCAGACTGCCGTCAGGTTTGTGCAAAGCGTGCGGCCAGTGTGCAATCCGTGCAGTATCCTGCACGATGTGCACGGTGCTGCAACTCTCATACGATCGTACGGGGAACGGTTTGGATCATTTTCGGCAGAACCTGGCGCTGGCCATGCAGAGCCGTTTCGGACCCGGCCATCGCGACAAGCATCTTGCTGCCGCGCTGAAGGTCGACAGGTCGACGATAAACCGCTTGCGTAACGGCCCGGCCACGCCGTCAGCCGAACGTCTGGACATGCTCAGCCGGTTCTTCGGCGTGCCGAGCCAGTTGTGGCTGGAGGATCCCATCGTGTTCGGGCAGAGCCTGCTGCGGCGGCAGGACCTTCCGTCCGCCGACATGCGTTGCGTCGCGATGTCGTCTATCGCGGCAAATCGCCAGTCCTGGAACGCAAGCTTTGCAATCCATCGCGGGCAGTACGTCGCCTGGTGGAAGGCGCACGGCATCGACGACTGCTATGTCGGCTCGCTCGTTGCCATCGACGGCCTGGGCGAGAACGGCATGCGGTTCACGATGCTGAACCCCTACATCCGCGACGATGCGGACGATCACGAGATCCGTTGCTGGCGCTACGAGGGCGTGGCCTATCCCGTTGCCGACTACCTCTACGTGTTCGGCGAACAGACCGACGGCAGCTACGAGCTGTTCACCATGATCCTGACTGCGTCTCCGGTAATGCCGCCGGACCTGCTGCGTGGCTGCATGTGCGGCATCTATGTCAGGGACGGGCTCAAGCAGATCGCGGTCAACGTGGCCGTCGTGCTGATGTTCACCTCCGCCGCCGTCGAGGACTGGCGAAGCGAGATCGGGTGCAGGCTAGGCAAGGTGCCAGCCGCCCGTCTGCCCGACCGCGTCCGCCGCATCCTGGACCCCTACCCGGGCGTGATCCCCGTGGCATGACGTCTTCGCCAACTCAGAAACACGGGGGTCTGGGGTTTCAAACCCAGCTTGGTCCAGGGGTGACGTGCGAAGCACGCTGGCGCATGTCGTGCGAAGCACGCTGGCGCATGTCGTGCGAAGCACGCTGGCGCATGTCGTGCGA
>CALMVI010000019.1:15016-25027 GCA_937873095.1 uncultured Acetobacteraceae bacterium
AGCACGCTGGCGCATGACGTGCGAAGCACGCCGGCGCATGACGCCCTGGCGTTTTTCGACAGCCTGCGTAATGACGCAGGCTTGAGCCAGCACGCGCACCATCATGCAGGAACAAGGGCGTCGGTCGCGATCGTCGGCGCCGGGCCTGCGGGGCTGATCGCGGCCGAGATGCTCGCGCCCCAGCACGGTGTCACGATCTACGACCGCATGCCGTCCGCCGGGCGGAAGTTCCTGCTGGCCGGCAGGGGCGGGCTGAACCTGACGAACGGCGAGCAGGAGGCGATGTTCCCCGCTCGCTACGCCGCCGCCGCTTCCCTGATGGCGCCCGCGCTCAGGCAGTTTTCGCCCGCCGATCTCCGCCGCTGGTGCGCAGGGCTGGGCGAGCCGACCTTCGTCGGCAGTTCCGGGCGGGTGTTTCCCGCGGCGTTCAAGGCGGCGCCGCTGCTGCGCGCGTGGCTGCGCCGTCTGGAGTCCCTGGGCGTGCGGTTCGCCGGCCGCCATCGCTGGGCCGGCTGGACGCAATCGGGCGCCCTGCAGTTCGAGACGGCGGACGGCGTGGTGGAGGTCCGGCCCGACGCGACGCTGCTCGCACTCGGCGGCGCGTCCTGGCCGCGGCTCGGCTCCGATGGCGGCTGGGTGCCGGCCCTGCGCCGCGCCGGCGTGCAGGTGACGAAGCTGCAGCCCAGCAATTGCGGGGTGGACGTCGCCTGGTCGCAGGTCTTCCTGCAGCGTTTCGAGGGCCAGCCGCTCAAGCGCATCGCGCTGTCGGCCGGCACGCGGCGCGTGCTGGGCGAGGCGGTCGTGACGCGGGCAGGGCTGGAGGGCGGGGCGGTCTATGCCCTGTCGGCGCCGCTGAGGAACAGCCTGGCGGCCGAGGGTTCCGCGCTGCTGACCGTCGACCTTCGACCCGACATGACGCTGGACGCTCTCGCCGCGCGTCTGGACGGGCCAAGGCGAGGGCGGTCGCTGTCGAACCTGCTGCGGCAGCAGGCCGGGCTCTCCCCGGCGGCGATCGGCCTGGTGCAGGAGGCGCTGCACATGGCCGCTCCGGCGGGCCCGCTCTCGGCACTGGTGAAGGGCGTGCCGCTTCGCGTGATTGGGCTGCAGCCGCTCGCCCGCGCCATCTCGTCGGCCGGCGGCATCGGACTGGCCGAACTGGACGACGCGCTGATGATTCGCCGGCTGCCCGGCGTCTTCGCGGCCGGCGAGATGCTCGACTGGGAGGCGCCGACCGGCGGCTACCTGCTGCAGGGATGTTTCAGCACCGGCGTGCAGGCGGCGCGCGGCCTGGCCGACTGGCTAGACATCCAAACTGATTCCAGTCTGGATGATGCTGCTCTAGCTCAGAGCGGCATCAGATCGCGATACATCGCGGCGTAGCGCCTGGCCGGTTCGCGCCATCCCACATCGGCGCGCATGCCGTTCGCCTGGGTGGCGGCCCAGGCCTGCCTGTCGGACCACAGCGCGGCCAGTCGGCCGAGCGCGCGGACCAGGCCCGCTTCGCTGGCCGGTTCGAACTGCAATCCGGTCGCGACCCCTGCCGACAGCGCCGCCGCGTTCGCGTCGATGACCGTGTCGGCCAGGCCGCCCACGCGGCTGACCACGGGCAGCGCGCCGTATCGCAGGGCGCAGAGCTGGGTCAGGCCGCAGGGTTCGAACCGCGACGGGACCAGGATCGCGTCGCAGCCTGCCTGCATCAGGTGGGCCAGGTCCTCGTCGTAGCCGGCCAGGAAACCGACTTCGCCAGGGGCCGCAGCGGCCGCGCGGGCCAGGCCGTCCTGCAGGCCGGCTTCTCCGGAGCCGAGCACGGCGAGGCTTGCGCCGTGCGCGCGCAGTTCCGGCAGGCAGGCCAGCAGGATGTCCAGGCCTTTCTGGTGGGACAGGCGGCTGACGACGCCGATCAGCAGCGCGTCCGCCCCCTGCCTGAGGCCGAAGCGGCGCTGCACGGCGGCCTTGCTGGCGCGCCTCGGGCCAGGGTCGGCGGCGCTGAACGGGGCGGGCAGGGCGCGGTCGGTCTGGGGGTTCCACACCGTCGTGTCGATGCCGTTCAGGATGCCGGTCAGCCGGTCCGCACGCGCGCGCAGCAGACCATCGAGGCTCATGCCGCCCTGCTTCGTGCAGATTTCGGCGGCGTAGGTCGGCGAGACGGTGGTCAGGCGGTCGGCGTAGCGCAGGCCGGCCTTCAGCATCCCGATCGCGCCGTAATATTCGAGTCCGTCCGGCGTGTAGGCGTGGGCCGGCAGGCGCAACTCGGCCAGCAGTGACGCCGGGACCTGCCCCTGAAAGGCCAGGTTGTGCACCGTCATCACGGTGGCCGGCCGGGGGGCGCCGCCCAGCGCAAGGTAGGCGGGCGTCAGGCCGGACTGCCAGTCATGGGCGTGCACGATGGCGGGGGAGAAGCCGGCTGCCGCCCCGCGCCCGAGAAGCGCGCCGGCATAGGCCAGCGCCGCGAAACGCTGCGGGTCGGCCCAGTCTCGGCCGTCCGGCCCGGCATAGGGGTTGCCCGGCCGGTCGAAGAGGTGCGGCGCGTCCAGGACGAACAGCCGGAGGGGTCCGGCTTCGGCCGCAAGGATGGTCGCCGGGCCGCCGAAATAGGCGGGCTCGCTCCAGACCGGGGCCGCGCGGCCGAGCGCCTGCAGTACGGCAGGGTAGCCGGGAAGCAGGCTGTGGACCTCGATGCCGAGCGCCTGCAGGGCGCCCGGCAGCGCGCCGGCGACGTCGGCCAGGCCCCCCGTCTTGACGAGCGGGAAGATTTCCGAAGCGACCGACAGGACCTGCATCGCGCCGGTCAGCCGGCGGTTCGAAATCTGGGGGTCTGGGGTTCCAAACCCCAGCTTGGTCCAGGGGCGTCGTGCGAAGCACGCTGGCGCATGACGCCCCTGGCCTTCAACAGCCTGCCAAGCCTAATGCGCGTCGACCCTCATCCCTGGCGTCAGGTCGACGGGCAGGTTCAGGATCACGCGGTCGCCGTCCTTCAGCCCGGCCCTGACCTGGACCTGCGCGCCGTCATCCTCGGCCACGTCCAGGTGACGTATGGCGATCTTGCCGTCCTCCACCACCGCGGCGCTCAGGCCCTCCTTGCTGAAGATCACGGCCTGGGTCGGCACGGTCACCACCGGCGTAGTCCGCGGCACCTGCAGGTGCACGATGCCGTAAAGCCCGGCCGAGAGCGCGTTGTCGCGGTTGTCCACGTCCACCTCGGCCAGCAGCGTGCGGGTGTCGGTGGCCAGGGCGGCCGCGTTGCGGGCGACGCGGCCGTGGAACACGCGCCCCGGCAGCTGCGGCACGGTGATCGTCGCGTCCTGCCCGTCTTTCAGGCCGAAGAAATACTCCTGCGGGACGTAGACCTGGACGCGGAGCACGTTGGTGTGCGCGATCGAGAACAGCGACGTTCCAGACGCGGCGTCCGCGGTGACCAGGTTGCCGACGTCGATCTGGCGCGCGGTGATCACGCCGTCGAACGGCGCCACCACCCGCTCGAAGCCGGCCAGTTCGGTCAGCCGGTTCACCTGGGCCACCTGGGCCGCCAGGTTCGCCTGCGCCACGCCCACCCCCGCCGCCTGCGTGCTGAAGGTGGTGCGGTCCGTGTCGCCCTGCTGGCGGCTGGCCCAACCTTCGGTGACCAGCACGGAGGTGCGCCGGTTGTTGGCCTGGGCGAGGCCGCGGCTCGCCAGCGCCTGCTGCATGGCCGCGCGCGTCTGCGCCAGTTGCGCCACCGCCTGGGCCAGCTGCTGGTCGAGGTCGGGTGCCGCGATGACGGCGAGCACGTCGCCGGCGCGGACGTGGCTGCCGATGTCGACGGTGCGCTTGGCGATGTAGCCGGTCGCGCGCGCGTAGAGGGTGGCCGAGTCGAACGCCTCCATGGTGCCGGGAAGGTCGACGACTTCCGGCCGGGTGTTCGCCTTGACCATCTGGGTGCGCACGCTGGGCACTGCGGTTTGCCGCGCATGCAGCGCGTCGGCTGCCGCGGTCTTGGTCGCCGCATGCGACCAGACGCCCCAGCCGACCATGGCGGCGAGCACGATCACGGCGGCTATGGCGAGGATGCGCGCGATACGGCGGCGTCTCCTGTCGGCTGCCGGGTCGTCGTGCGGCGCGGGCCTGTCGCCGGCGTCCGCCTGGTCCGGCCTGCGGTCGTCTGGCGCCGGCGGACGCTCTGCCGCCGGCCGGCTCGCTCGCGCAGGCTGCGTGTCGGCCTCTGGCCTGTTGATCTGGTTCATGGCTCAGGCTCCCTGATGCGAGAGTTGGCGTGGCGGGGCGCGCCGGTCCGCCCCATCCTTGGCGTCCCGATTTTCGGACCCGTGCTCGACTCGCTCGAACACGCCGAACACCGAGTAGAGGTAGGGCACGAACAGCAGCGTGGTGATCGTGCCGACAAGCACCCCGCCGATCACGGCGCGCGCCAGCACTGCGTTCTGCTCCTCGCCGGGGCCGCCGATCGCCATCGGGACCATGCCGACGATCATTGCCGCGGCTGTCATCAGCACCGGACGCAGACGGGTGGTGCCGGCCGACAATGCGGCTTCCACGGGGCTCATTCCCGCCTGCCGCTGCTCGCGCGCGAAGGTGACGAGCAGGATGGAGTTGGCCGAGGCGACGCCCACCGACATGATGGCGCCCATCAGCGATGGCACCGACAGGGTGGTTTCGGTGACGAACAGCAGCAGCAGGATGCCCGAGCCCGCCCCCGGCAGGGCCAGGATTACGGCGAGCGGGTCGACGAAGCTCTGGTAGTTTACGACCATCAGGAGGTAGACGAAGACCGCCGCGAACAGCAGGCCGATGGTCAGGTTGGTGAACGCGTCGTCCATCGAGCTGATCTGGCCGTGTATGTTGATCGCGTCGCCGGGCTTGAGATGGTGGCGCTCGTCGGCCACCACCTTGTTGATCGCCGTTTCGACCGTGCCGAGGTCCGTGCTCTGTACGCTGGCATAGACGTCGTAGACCGGCTGGATGTTAGTCTGGTTGTAGATCGATTGGACCTGCTGGCGCCGTCCGGTGGCCACGTTGCCAAACAGGTCCGGGATGCGGGTGTTGCCCGACCCCTGGGAGCCGGCAATGGGAATGTTGTCGAGGTCGTTCTTGTCGTGGAGCCGGTATTCGGGCGTCTGCACCGCGAGGTAGTAGGGGATTCCGTTCTTCGGGTCGGTCCAGAAATTGGGCGACACCTGCTCGGACGAGCTGAGGCTGATGTTGAGGTCGTTGGCGACCTGGTTGACCGTCAGCCCCAGCTCCTGCGCGCGCGTGCGGTCGATGGTGTAGAACATCTCCGGCGCGTCGAGCTCCTGCTGCACATGGGCGTCGACGATGCCGGGAACGCCTGCGATGCGCCTGGCGATGTCGCGGGCGATCTTCTGGTTGTCCAGCCGGTCTCTGCCCTGGACCTGGACGTCGATTTGCGACGGCACGCCGAAATTGAGGATCTGCGTCACCAGGTCGGCGGGCTGGAAGTAGAACTGCACGTCGGGGAAGGCGGCGGGCAGTTCGTCGCGCAGCTGGCGGGTGTAGGCTGCCGTGGTCGCGTGCCGGTTCTCGGCGAGCTGGATCTGGATGGTGCCATCATTGACCCCGATCGTCGTGCCGTCCGTGAAGGCCAGGTTGTACAGGCGTGCCGGCAGGCCGATGTTGTCGAGCAGCAGCTTGATGTCGCCGCCCGGAACATGCGCGCGGATGTTGTCTTCCACGGCCTGGAAGATGCGTTCGGTGGTCTCGATGCGGGTTCGGGCCGGCGCCCGGACATGAAGCTGGATCAGCCCCGCATCGACCTGCGGGAAGAAGTCGCTGCCGACGAACAGGCTGAGCACGGCGGCGCAGGCGACGACGCCCAGGCCCACGAGCGGCGTCAGGATGCGGCGGGCGATGATGCCGGCCAGCAGCCAGCCGTAGAAGTTGCGGAACGCGTCGAAGCGGCGATTGAAGCCCTCGTGGAACCGGGCGAACCAGCCCTGCTTGCCGTCCTCGCTCCCGTGGCCGCCTTCGTACTCGCTCCGCAGCATCAGCCGGATGATGATCGGCGTCAGCGTCCGCGAAATGCCGTAGGAGGCGATCATGGCAAACACCACCGCCATCGCGAGCGGCGTGAACAGGTACTTGGCCGCGCCCTGCAGGAAGAAGACGCTGACGAACACCACGCAGATGGCCAGCGTGGAGATCAGGGTCGGTATGGCGATGCCTGCCGCACCCTCGGTCACCGCCTCCTCGAAGTCGCCGCCCTCGTCCAGCAGCCGGTGCGTGTTCTCGATGGTGACGGTGGAATCGTCGACCAGGATGCCGACGGCCAGCGCGAGGCCGCCCAGCGTCATGGTGTTGATGGTTTCCCCGATCGCCGACAGCACGGCGATCGAGGTCAGGATCGCCAGCGGGATGGAAACCATCACGACGATGGTTGACCGCCAGGAGCCGAGGAAGATCAGGATCATCAGCGCGGTCAGCCCGGCCGCGATCGCGCCTTCGCGCAGCACCGAGGATATGGCGTCGGCGACGAAGACCGACTGGTCGAACAGCAGCTCGATGCGCATGCCGGGCGGTGCCGCCTTCTGGATCGTCGGCAGCGCCGCCTTCACCCGGTTGACGACGTCGAGCGTGGAGGCGTCGCCGTTCTTGATGATCGTGAGAAGCACCGAGCGCTTGCCCTCGGTGCGGACCACGTTCTGCTGCACGGCCCAGCCGTCGCGCACATGGGCCACGTCGCGCAGATAGACCGTGGTGCCGCCGACCTGCTTGATCGGGATGTTGTTGAGCGCATCGATCGACTGGGCGGACGCGTTGACCCGGACGATGAACTGGCGGTCGCCCATCTTGGCGTCGCCGGACGGCAGGGTCAGGCTTTGTGCGTTCACCGCCGTGACCACGTCGTTCGGGGTCAGGCCCTGGGCGCGGAGCGCGTCGGGATCGAGGTCCACCATGATCTGCCGGTACTTGCCGCCATAGGGCGTGGGCAGGGTGATGCCCTGGATGGGGGCGAGCTGCTGGCGCATCTGGTAGATGCCGTAGTCGTAGAGCTGCTGCTCGTTCAGCGTGTCGGAGCTGAGGCTGATCTGCAGAACCGGGACGGACGAGGCGTTGTATTGCACGATGTTGGGAGGCTGGATGCCGGTCGGCATCAGCGCGCGGATGGAGTTGGACGCGGAGACGATCTGCGCGATGGCGAGGTCGACGTTGACGTTGGGCTGGAAATACACCCGCTCGACCGAGATGCCGGAGTAGGTCTGGCTGTCGATGTTCTTGATGTCGTTGACCGACGAGCTGATGGAGTACTCGCTGTAGGTGGTGACGCGCTGCTCCATCTCCTCGGGTGTCAGGCCGGTATACTGCCAGATGATGGTGACGACGGGGATGTTGATCGCCGGGAAGATGTCCTTGGGCGTGACCAGGATCGCGCTGCCGCCGAGGAACAGCATCAGGATGGCGATCACGTAGAAGGTATGTGGATATTTCAGTGCAAACTTAACGATGCCCATTGCACGCCCTGATCGATCGCCGATGAGTTAGTAACGTAGCTTAGTGTTGGGCAGTTTCCAGTGCCGGCGATGCATCGTCCCGTGCATCCGAGCGGTGGCCTTGCGGCCACGCGGCTTTCGCCTGGAGATTGTGCAAGACCGGCAACAGGCCATGCGGTTGAAAGTTGCCTCGTCGGCGTGTCCCGAGCCGATCGGGATACGTCTCGCGGGCAGCCGGGCGGCAGGCGGGCGGGCGGCATTAAAGAGCGGCAACCACGGCCCGAAGCGCTTTCCTTCGCCGGTAGGCCGGGGTAACGGCTTCGCGACTGGAGGCATGTGTGTTCGGCGAATTCTTCGAATGGTGGGGCCGGCAGCTTCTGGAACTGGTGCCCGAACGGATGCGCCGTGACGGAGGCGGGGCCGACGCGCTGATCGCGGACGCCAGCGAGGCCGGGCTGCTGACCTTCTGGCGTCGCAGGCGCGGCAGCGAGCAGCGCGTGGTGCAGGCGAGGCTCGACGAACCGGGTTCGGTCAGCGTGCGGGCCACGCTGAACGCCAGGCCGAGGGGCGAGCCGGTGCTGCTGCGCCTGTCGCCCGCGCAGGTGCTGGAGCGCACGGTCACCCTGCCGCTCGCGGCCGAACGCGAGCTGGAGCGGGTGCTGGGCTACGAGATGGAGCGGCTGACGCCGTTCAGCGCCGCCGAGGTGTTCTGGGGCTACGCGCTGCTGGAGCGCGACCGGGCGCGCTCGCGGCTGAGGTTGCGGCTGACGATGGTGCCGCGCGCCAGCGTGGCGCCCCTGGTCGACATGCTGACGGCCGCCGGCGGCCGTCCGAGCCTGCTGGAAGCCGTGGCGCCGGACGGCGTGCGGGCGATGTCGCTGGCCCACGAGGCTGCTGCGATGCGGCGGGCCGGGCTGTCGCAGCGCAGCCTGGCGTTCGCCGCGGGCGCGCTCGCGCTGCTGGTGGCGGCGTCCCCGTTCCTGCGTCAGGCGCTGGCGATGGGCGAGGTGCAGGACAGGCTCGAGCTGATGGCGCCCCGCATCGCCCAGGTGAACGAGCTGCGCCGGCGCATCTCGGGCGCCGGGGCGGGCGGCGACGCGGTCGTGGCGGAGACCAGGCGGCTGGGCGACACGCTGGAGGCGCTGTCGGCGATCACCGAGATCCTGCCCGACGACAGCTACCTGACGGAGTTCACCATGCGGGAGCGCAAGATGACGCTGTCCGGGCTCGGCGCGTCGGCGCCCAGGCTGATCAGCCTGCTGTCCGGCGACCCGCGCATCCGCGGCCCCGCCTTCACCGCCCCGGTGACGCGCAGCGAGACCAACCACCTGGACGTGTTTTCCATCCGGGCGGAGCTGGCCCAGTGATGCTGGCCCGTCATCGGCCGGCAGCCGGCGGCGGCGGGGGCTGATGGCATCCGCGCTGCCGACCGGGCAGAGGGGGCAGGCGCTGGCGGCCGGGCTGGCCGTGCTGGCGCTGGCGGTGGTCTGGGCGGGCGTGGTCTCGCCCCTGCTCGATCTGTACGGGTCGAGGGCGGAACGGCTGGCGTCGATGCAGGCGCGCGAGGGCCGAGAGGCGGCGCTGATCGAGGCGTTGCCGGCACTGCAGGCGGAGGCGGCGAGCGCTGCGCGCACCCCGGCGCGGGCGGTGCTGGCCGGCAACACGGACGCGATCGCCGGCGCCACGCTGCAGGAGCAGGTGCAGGGCATGGCGGCGTCGGCTACCGCCACGCTGACCAGCATAGAGACGCTGCCGGCCGAGCAGGTGGGCAATTACCGGCGGATCGGCGTGCGGGTGGAGCTGAGCGCGCAGCTGGCGGTGACGGTGGCGCTGCTGCGCGCGGTGGAGGAAGCCCAGCCGAGCATGCTGGTCGACGACATCCGGCTGACGGCGACGCCGATCGGCCAGCAGAACGCGCAGTTGCCGCTGGACGCGGCCTTCACGGTGTATGCGTTCCGCATCGGCACCGCCAGGGACGACCAGCCGTGATCGTGCCCACGCGGCTGCTGGCGGGGTTGGCGGCGATGTTCGGGCTGGTTCTGGCCCTGGAATGGCTGCTGCCCGGCCCGACGGCGCCGGCAGCCTCCGTCCCGATGGCGCGCCTGCATGCGCCGGGCCGCGCCCCCGTGCTGCCGGCGCGGCGGACCGCGCTGTGGGCGCAGGCGATCCTGGCCAGACCGGTGTTCAGCGTGTCGCGCCGGCCGCCCAAGGCCGTGGCAGGAGGGCCGGCGGCAGCGGGCCCAGGTCAGGCGCGGCTGGCGGGCATCATGATCACGCGCTATGGCCGGCGGGCGATCTTCGCGCCGGAGGGCGGCGGGCACGCGCTGGTGGTGGCCGAGGGCGGCAGCGTGAACCAGACCACCATACGCAGCATATTGCCCGACCGCGTGGTGCTGGCAGGCGGCGCGGTGCTGCGCCCCGCCTACGACCGCAACAGGCCGGCGAGCACCACAGTGCCGTTCCAGCCGGCGGGGGCACCCTTCGCGCCGGGGTTCCAGGCCTTTCCCAACGCCACGAGCCAGTTCGGCAACCCCGCCTTCCAGCCGCCCGGCTTTCCCCCGCCCGGGTTCAC